>JBCBWB010000113.1:0-17498 GCA_039817275.1 Cyanobacteria bacterium J06648_1
ACTTTTCATCAGTGTAAACAATACAGGCGGCAATTTTTGAATCACGGGAGAGGCAGGATTATTATCCACAATGCCCAGCACCCCTCCTGGCTTGAGAATGCGTAGTACTTCTCTGAAGATTGCTTCAGTCGCCTGATGGGGCAACTCATGAATCACAAATTGGAGAGTCACCAAATCGAGAGAATTATCGTCCAACCCAGTAGATTCTCCCAAGCCGTGCATCCACTGGCTAATTTCCTGCTGGGTATCACTAGCTTGAGCCACTGCCAGCATGTAGGGAGATAGATCCATGCCAATAGTCTCAATTTGGGTATTTTGTTTGGTAGAAAAATAGCGATGGAGTGCCAGAGTAGACATACCCACCGAGCAGCCCAAGTCCAAAATGCGATCAAGCTTGGTAGGGGTATACTCAGCCAAAATCTCATGAAAGCTATAGCGCAGACGTTGCTGCGCTTCCTGCCAGGTAAGATCTTCTTCTCGCCAAACTCTCAGTGCCATTGATTTTGTCGCCGAAGCTGCTTCAAAAGCCGCCTGCCAGCACAGATTTCCCTGATCGTAGGCATGGAAAGGAGCTTGATAATAATCGGGATACACTATGGCAGAATTGGTAATCGAGTCCAGTAAATCTTTTACCCCCGACTCTTCTAGCTCCTGATAGTCTTGTCGCCAGGGAATACCATTCTTTTCCGCCGTATCGATCAGCACTCGGCGAGCTTGGTGCTTCATAATCCCATAGACTGGCTTAGTTTGAATCAGAAGATTCACGAAACGAGATAGTAAATCGTCTCCTGCCCAATCTGGTTTAGATTTCGCTGATTTTTCCTTGGTAGTCACGGTATTTTCCGATCTACGAATACCAAAATATTATACGTGCGTCCGTGACCCTGCTACTTTAGTCAAAATTTTCTGACTCCTAGCCCAACCAGCATCACAATCCAGGAAGATTTCTAACTATTAACTTCTAACTATTAACTATATTTGTCTGGCGATCGCTTTTTTTGGTCAGAAATATCATAGCAATCAAAGTTACATTAAAGAGCTATTGGGACAACTTCAGCATTGTTTCTCTAAAAAAGTGTGATCAAAAGTACATTTTACCTTGCTTAGTAAACTCAATAATCTTGCAGATACACCAACTTATTGCGGCTTGATTGCGAGTTTTTAGACTCAAAAGGTTTAACTATTTATGTTTTTAATCAACTAAATACTTCTCAGAGTCAATCGAAAACATGGTTTTTTTTGACCTCAAGAATTATTCCCAAAAAAATAAAGTAATGGTTAGAAACCAAAATGTTTTGGGAACAATAGTTACTAAGAGCAAAAAAACTAGTTTGACTAAAAAAAACTATATGATATGAGTCAAATTTTAAATCCCGCGAAAGTACTCGCAAATTTAGCAAATTCTCGCGCCAGTGGTGTTTTGAAGGTATCTTGTCATCAAGTACATTGGAATATATATCTAGAGCAAGGGCAAATCAAATGCGCCGCCAACTCGGTGCAGCAGCAAATGGTGGTTCTAGATCATCATCTTCGTAGTCTAAGATTGCAAAATGCGGCGGCGGCGGCTAAATCTATTCCTGCCGCTTCCCTGGAGCATCAGGACGAACAGAGCAATTGGCTTGAAGGAGGGCGAATTATTCCCTCGATTAACTGGTTGGTTTTACGGCAGCATCTTGATCGACAACAGGCACAGCAGATTTTTGCCAGCTTGAGTCAAGAAGCTCTCGAAACTTTTCTCTGGCTTCAGTCAGGGGAATCCAAATGGTTGAAAAATCTCCATCTACCCCAACATGCCCTAGCTGCCAGAGTGACCTTTCAAAATATTGAGCTATTGTCTCTGCTGCAAAAAATACAGCAGCGGATCGAAAGCTGGCAAAGGTTTAGTACTACACTACGCTCGCCATACCAATGTCCATACTTAACCGATTCCCAGTCTCTTACCGCATCATCCCCCCCAATTTTGCTAAAAATAGCTAAGTTTCTCAAAGGTCTTAGTTTCCGACAGCTTGCTTTAATTCTCAACCAAGATGAGTTAAAGATTGCTCAACTGCTTCACCCCTATATTGGTAGTGGTGAGATCACTATCCGCGAGCCACCTCATCCTTTTGCTTTGCTGCCTCATGTTCCTGCTGCTGCCTTCCCCGCAGGAAATCAAAACACAGGTAAGTTAAAGATTGCCTGTATCGATGACAGTGCGACAATTTTAGACGAGATGCAAAGATTTCTCTCGGATGACATTTACGACATCACCAAAATTGATGATCCGCTCAAAGCAGCACCAGTATTGTTGCGCCTCAAACCAGATCTGATCTTGATGGATATATCGATGCCCAATATTAACGGCTATAAACTCTGTAGCTTTTTTCGAGCGAGTGCTTCCTTAAAACAAGTGCCAATCATCATGGTTTCTGGTCGGACAGGATTCATCGACAAAACCAGAGCTAAGTTGGTTGGTGCAACAGATTATTTAACGAAGCCATTTTCCCAAACTGAACTGTTGGCAATAGTTAACAAATATCTTTCTTCGACCAAAGTAGTTGTCTAAAGATACTGAGTTTAATTTCTCAGCTAAAAATTTTCCAGCATAAACACTCAACATTCTTATTAAAAACATTAGAAATCATGAAAACTATCTTAGTTGTTGACGATCTTCAAGCTCAATTGAACCTAATTACCGGATATTTAGAACAGGAAGGATTTAAAGTTGTTACCGCAGCAAACGGCAGCGAAGCTCTAGAAAAAGCTACTGCTCAAGCACCCGACTTAGTAATTACCGATTTAGTTATGCCCGAAATGAGTGGTTTGGAATTTTGTCGCAAACTCAAGAAAAACCCTGAAACTGCGGCAATTCCTGTCATCGCCTGTACTACCAAAGATCGAGACATGGATAAGAAATGGGCGAAAAAACAAGGGGTCGTCGCTTATCTGGTCAAACCTTTTACCCAAGCTGAAATGGTGTCGGCTGTAAACAGTTCAGTAGCAGGTTAATGACGTGAACAGTCTAACTACGACGGACAGGTTAAAAGAGCTATTACCCCAGCTCTTTAGTACGCAGCAACGCCAGGGAAATTACTATCTGCGATTTCAACTAACAGACAGTATTAATCTTTTACTAGATTTGCGTTACGTCCAAGAGTCCTTAACTATTGACGGTAGCCAAATTACAGCAGTTCCCAACTTGCCACCCTATGCCGTGGGATTAATGAATGCCAGAAATCAAGTTTTTCTGGCTCTGGATTTGGCTCACCTGGCAGGATTTGCCCCCGAAACATTGAACCAGAGACAGTATCAGACCATAGTCGTTCGCGTTGCCTCGAACCAAGACAAAGTGGCAGCCGATGAATTTGATTTATATGGTTTGACCGTCAAGCGGATTCAGGGCGTCTCGCGAATCTTACCAGAACAGTTTGAGTCATCTACGGCAACAGCACCAGAACTCTTACAGCCTTATATCAAGGGCTCTATTCAAGAAAGTCAGAGTCCCGAAGCCCAAAACACTAGTTCTCCAGAATTACAATCTTGGTTCTTATTGGATTTAGCACAGCTAGTAGCAACCCAAGTTTGTTCATAAATTCTTATTCTTATTCTCTGCCGATAACTTTTTTGTTTATTTTTATCTAATTCCTTATCTCAAACTTATCCTAAAACCATGCGGAATTATCTATCTAAGAAATCGACCTGTACCTGGAAATTAGCTTTAGTCCTGCTTAGTTTAGGCAGTATCTTGCCCAGATTCAACCAGCCTGCTCATGCCGAAAACCAGCCTCTTGCTGCGGGAAGCATCTTAGCCCAGGCAGCTTCTCCCGCCACTAGCCCTCAAGAAGATATTGTCAAGAAAGTGGGGGTACTTTCCAAAGAAGATCCCGAAAGAACAATCGCCAAGTGGCAGCCGACCATAGATTATCTATCTAACTCTATTCCTGGGTATACTTTTGAACTCGTTCCCGCTGGTTTTGAGGAGATGCGAGAAATTGCCAAAAATAATGAGGTTGATTTTTTCGTAGTTAACTCAGGGATGTATGTTGAGTTTGAGGCAGACTACGGTGCCAACCGCATCGCGACATTAAAAAATCTGAGGCTGGGTAAACCCTACACCAAATTTGGGGGACTGATTATTACCAAGGCAAATAACAATCAGATTACAACCCTAAAAGATCTTAAGAACAAGACCGTTATGGCGGTGTCCCCCACTTCCTTTGGTGGCTGGTATATGGCAGAAGGAGTTTTATATGAGGCGGGAATCGAAAATGCAGAGAAGTTTTTTAAAGAACTAAGGTTCGGCACGACTCACGATAACGTGATCAAAGCTGTTGCTACTGGTGAAGTTGAAGCAGGAACAGTTCGTACCGATGCCTTAGAAAGGGCTGTACAGCGGGGAGAAGTCAGGCTCGAAGACTTCAAGGTAATTAATCCGATTGAAGATCCAGGTTTTCCCTTCCTACACAGTACTCCTTTATATCCAGAGTGGCCCTTTGCCGCTGCTGAAGGTAATAGTTTGGAAATTAAAGAGCTAGTGGCTAAGGCACTGTTAGATCTGCCTGCCGATAGCCCTGCTGCCAAAGCGGCAAAATCTGATGGCTGGACAGTTCCCCTCAACTATCGTCCTGTACACGACCTCTTTATCGATCTTGACATTGCTCCTTACGATGAAATCGGGCAAATTACCCTAGAAGATCTGCTCAAAGACTATCTCTGGCTTTGGGTCGGTCTTGGTAGCTTGGTGGTGGCTCTAGCAGCCTACGCTATTTATTCTCAAAGACAGTCAATCATTCAAGAGCGAGAAAACCAAAAATCGTTGAATGAACTGAATAAATCTCTAGAGCAAAATGCCGCCGAGCAGCAGAAACAAAGAGAAGATTTAGAAAATGCCGTAGTGGGCTTGATGGAAGCCCTAGAGCCAGCATCGGACGGAGATTTAACCGTACGAGCCCAGCTAACGGACGGGGATGTGGGTATTATTGCCGATTTGTTCAACGCGATTATTGAAAACCTGAAAGATATTGCGATTCAGGTAAAAGATTCGGCGGGACAGGTTAGTTCTTCTCTCGTCCAAAACGAAGGTTCGGTTCGAGAAATTGCCGAACAGGCGATCGCTGAAGCATCGCAAATTCAGTCGGCTCTTACTTCGGTCGAGCAAATGTCTAGTTCAATTCAGGAAGTGGCAGAAAACGCGGAGAAAACCGCCGTGATCTCCAACGATGCCTTTACCAGTGCCAAAGAAGGAAATATCGTCATGGATCGTACGGTGGATAGTATTCAGGGGTTGCGGACTACCATTGGTGATACATCGAAAAAAATTAAGCGACTAGGGGAATCTGCACAGCAAATTTCTCAGGTAGTAGCGCTAATCGACCAAATAGCGCTCAAAACCAACCTGCTGGCGATCAACGCTTCGGTTGAGGCAGCTCGCGCAGGAGAATTGGGACAGGGCTTTACCGCCGTAGCCGAACAGGTAGGGGCGCTAGCGGAACAATCTGCCAAAGCAACTCAGGAGATTGCCCACCTAATTACTGGTATTCAGCAAGAAACTCAAGAAGTGGTAGCCGCCATGGAGACGGGTACTAGTCAGGTGGTTGATAGTACTCGCTTGGTAGAAGCCACCAAGGTTAGTTTGGGAACTGTGTTAACCAAGTCTCAGGAGATTGATCGCCTGATGAAGTCAATTTCAACCGCGACAATATCTCAGGCAGAAACCTCGCAGGCGGTAACAGAAGTGATGATGCTCAATAGCCAAACATCCCAAGAACGTTCCCTGTCTTCGAGCCAGGTAGCCCAAGCAATTCAATCCACTACGGAGATTCTCGGACAGTTACAAGAGTCCGTGGCTCAATTTAAAGTGAGCGATGCTGAAGATGCGAAAGAAACTACAGAGGTCTTTTAAGGATTTTAGTTTGAGCTTTCTCTTTTCTGTCAGCCTCATCGCCTTCATCTTCATCTAGAAAAATCTATAATTCGGTATTGCAATGGACACAGATCGACAAGTAAGACTAGACTTTTTGTCAGAAGCAGATGAGCATTTTAACTGCTTAGAATCGCTGTTGATGGATTTAGATGCTCAGGGAGCAGAATCCAGCTTACTCGACAAAGCAATGCGTTCAGCCCATTCTCTTAAGGGTGGGGCGGCAATGATGCGTTATTCTGGCTTGAGCAAAATTGCTCACCGTCTTGAGGATTTTCTAAAAATTCTGCGAGTACGCAAAGACAACAGCCTGGTTGATCAAGAAGTAACCAGTCTGCTGCTACAGGGCATAGACTGCATGAGAAATGCCAGAGATCTACATCAAGAGCAAGATGTGATCGACGAGAGCTGGTTAGCTCAACATGCGAATCCTGTTTTCGAGCGTTTGCGAACCAGATTAGGGGATTTGAAGGAAGAAGATGAAGACTTGCTGCTAGCAGAAGAAGAACAAATTGATGTCTCTAGCCTAATTTTTCAGAGCGGCGTAGAAGAATGTTTAACTAGCTTTGGGAGCAAAATAGACATTTTAGAGCCAGCGCAGCTCCAGGCAGAGCTAGAAGTGCAAACTGAGCAGCTAGCCGAATTTGGTATGATGAGCCAGATTGAAGCTTTTGTTCTACTTTGCCAATCGGTACAGCAGCAGATCGCAATTACTCCTCTAGAGGGGATACGCGACTTAGCTCATCAGGCATTTAAACTTTGGGAACGCTCCCATGGGTTAGTATTGATCGGCAGAATAGACAAGTTACCCACGGGGTTGCATGGCGGTACAGAAATTTCTTCTGTGGCGATCGCCAAAACGACCCAAAATATGGCACTAGATGGAGAGAATTTATTGGCTTCTGGCTCTGGTGCTGCTGCTAGTCAGACGTTTCTCCTTCAAGATTCCGAGTCGCTCGATTTTTTGGAAACAGATTTTACTTTAGAAGAACAGACAGCTAATTCTGGAGAGTTAGCCGATTTGGATGCCGCTTTTGGCGACCTGGATCGCTCTTTGTCAGAAGTTGCCCAGCTATCGGCGGAGATAGCGGTTCCCGAAGTTGATCTGGATCAATTTGCCCCTGATGCCTCGGATTTATCGGACTTAAATGCCGCCTTTAGTAATCTGGATGATTTATCAGCAGAAATAGCTAGTTTACCGACGGAGGCAACAGCTCCAGAAGCGGTCAATTTGGAACAGTTTATGCCCGATGCAGCAGAACTAGCCGATTTAGACGCTGCGTTCGATAACTTAACTACTTCCCCTGACGTAACACCCGCTCCAGAAATTACCGAAGCGGTCGATTTAGCACAATTGATGCCTGATGCGGCAGAACTAGCTGATTTGGACGCTACTTTTGCCCAAATTCCTGCATCGTCAAAGATTGCCACCCCATCTGCAATTGAGCCGCAAAATCCCCTGGCATTTACTCCTGCTATTGCGGCTAAACCCAAGCCAGTAGGCAGAATGGTGCGAGTTCCTGCCGAACAGCTAGAGCGCCTCAATGACTTATCTAGTCGATTGATTCTCGAACGTAATGCCGCTACCCTGCGACTCAACCAACTGCGAGACTTTGTGACTCTGACTAGAGAAAGGATGCAGCGTTTAGAACAGTCGAGTAATCAACTGCGCAAGCTTTATGATTGGGCTTCTTTAGAGGGAACAATTCCCCTGGCTCAACCCGCAGCTGCTACAGCTAATGCTGCTTGGGAAGTGACTTCTCCTGCTAATGACCTGGAAAAATTTGATGCCCTAGAAATGGATCGCTATACCGATCTCCACCTACTGTCTCAGTCACAAATGGAGACGATTGTACAGCTTCAGGAGGTGACTACCGATATCGACTTTGGGATTCAAGAAATGGATCAGGTAATTCGCCAATTTAGCTACACTAGTCGTGAGCTACAGCAAACCGTGACGCGATCGCAAATGCGTCCTTTTTCAGAATTGGTCAATCGCTTTCCTCGCCTGATCCGCGACCTCTCGACACAGCACAACAAAGAAGTAAAGCTGGTCGTTGAAGGCAAGATGACCCAAATTGATCGCCAGGCAATGGACTACCTCAGCGACCCTCTCACCCATCTACTCCGCAATGCTTTTGACCATGGTTTGGAAGATGCTGCCACCCGCCAAGCAGCAGGAAAGCCAGCAGTAGGTACAATTACCCTTAAGGCAAGCCAAAAAGGTAGTCAGACAATTATTACCGTCACAGATGATGGCGGCGGCATCAATACTCGGAAAATTCGCGATCGCCTGAGTAAGATGGGCTTCTCCGCTGCCGAAGTTCAACAAATTCCCGAAGCAGAGGTCTTAGACGCAATCTTCGAACCAGGATTTAGTACCGCCAGCCAAGTTACCGAACTGTCAGGAAGGGGAGTGGGAATGGACGTAGTGCGCTCCAATTTACAGGAAATTCGGGGCGATATTCAGGTAAAAACGGAATTGGGTCGGGGAACGACTTTTACCATTGCTGTCCCAGTATCTCTACGGGTAATGCGAGTCGTAATTGTCGAAAGTGGCGGGATGGTTTTCGCTGTCCCGGTACACAGTATCAAAGAGATTATTGAATATGATGAGAGACTAATCACCAGCAGCGATCGTCAAGATTATCTGGCCTGGAATAATCTCTCTCTCGATTTGGTTCTACCACAGCAATACCTACAGTTTAACCGACCCAGCAAATCTTTTGAAATGCCAGGAAACGCCAAGATTGACCGCCCTACAATCCTTATTTTTGAGGATATGGGTCAATTTCAGGGTATTTATCTCGAAAAGTATTGGCTGGAGCAAGAGGTCGCGATTCGCACTGTCAAGACCTCTATTCCTTTGTTTCCTGGATTTACGGGTTCTACAGTTTTGGGAGACGGTCGGGTTATTCCTCTGATCGAACCTAGCGCCTTCTATCAGGGTATGTTCGCCCAACGGCAGTCTAGTGATGATTCGGCGGGCAGCATATTTTCTACTGCCGATAGTTCGACCGTGCTGATCGTCGATGATTCGGTACATGTGCGACGCTATCTGGCGGGTATTCTTGAACGTAACGGCTACCAGGTAGAAGAAGCCAAAGATGGTCAGGATGCAGTCGATAAGTTGATGAGTGGTCTACAGGTCAAAGCAGTCATCTGCGACGTAGAAATGCCCCGTTTAGACGGCTATGGAGTCCTGAGTGAAATTAAATCCGAGGCTAAGTTTGAGGATCTGCCGATCGCCATGCTGACTTCTCGCAGCAACAGCAAGCACCGACAGTTAGCGATGAAACTGGGGGCGGCGGCATACTTCTCTAAACCTTTTAACGAGCAAGAAATGCTGCAAACTTTGGAAACTCTTATTGCTCAATCTCAAGCTACTAGTTCTTAAATACTATAACTGCCGATAAATCTCACCGTTGAATGGATACAGCCAGACTGAAATCCAGAAGGCGGTATTTTTTTACCCGCCAATAGTCAATCTGATTTCTTTTGTATTACGTAAAAAGTATTTTACAATAATCAACTCATGTAAAGGAAAAAAAAAGATGGGTCTTAAAGAACAGATCGGCGAAGACATTAAAACGGCGATGAAAGCCAAAGATAAAGTCCGTTTGCAAACGGTACGGGGTATTAAAAAGGCAATTTTAGAAAAAGAAGTCGAGCTACGTCCTAAGGGCATAGACTCGCTCTCTAGCGAACAAGAAATAGAATTGCTGTCCCAGCAGGCAAAACAGCGTCGTGATTCGATTGAGCAGTTTAAAAATGCTGGTAGAGACGATCTGGCCGACAAAGAAAGTCAGGAATTAGCCATCATTGAAACCTACCTGCCCGCCCAGGTTAGTGATGCCGAAGTAGAGAAAATTATCGATGAGTTAATTGCCGCTTCTGGGGCGACAACTATGAAGGATCTGGGCAAGGTAATGGGTCCAGCGATGAAACAGCTTAAGGGCAAAGCTGACGGCAAAAAAATTCAAGCATTGGTCAAAAGCAAGCTAGGCTAGAATCCGAGCCAATCTGAGCTGCAATCTAGTAGTAAAAAGCCCCGTCCGCCAAGCAACTAGGCTTTCGGCTTGAGATAAACCAAGGCTTGTCGCCAGACTAGAGTTTGCTGGTTGTAGTGATCCATAAGGCAGAGAGAGTCTGCATCTTGCCAAATGATTTTGCCCACAACCAAATCATCGGTAACTAGCTTTAACTCTACCTCTTGCTTGTCTTTGATGTAGCCTTGAACTTGTCTTACACCAGGTAGCTCGGTATTAAATTCAGTCATATTTTCAGTTCTCGTATCTTATGGAGGAAAATTAGCGATGGTAATCGAGTTTAGCAAATACCAAGGATTAGGCAACGATTTTATTTTGATTGACAATCGTCATGCTGCTGCACCCATTGTCACCCCAGAACAGGCGATCAACCTGTGTGATCGTCATTTTGGCATTGGCGGTGATGGGGTAATCTTTGCCCTGCCAGGGAAAGAAGACAGCGACTATACCATGAGGATTTATAACTCTGATGGTTCGGAGCCAGAAATGTGCGGCAACGGTATTCGTTGTCTCGCCAAGTTTATCGCCGATCTTGAGGGAAATACCGAAGTTAATAAATCTTACAGGATTGATACTTTAGCTGGCTTAATCGTGCCTCGGTTAACTAACGATGGCGAAGTCACTGTGGATATGGGTGAACCAGAATTATTAGCGGCAAAAGTACCGACAACTATGGATGGTGGAGACGGCAAAGTAGTTGACCAGCCTCTGGAAGTTGCCGATCGCACCTGGTCAGTTACTACCGTTAGTATGGGAAATCCTCACTGTATTACTTTTGTTGAAGACAGTTCGGCGATCGCTTTAGCGGAAATTGGACCTATTTTTGAGCATCATCCTGTGTTCCCTCAACGAACTAATACAGAATTTGTGGAGGTAGTTAAGCCAAATTATGTCAAGATGCGCGTCTGGGAAAGGGGGGCGGGCATAACTCTTGCCTGTGGTACTGGCGCTTGTGCCACCGTTGTTGCTGGGGTTCTAAACAATAAATGCGATCGTCAGACAACTGTCGAGCTTCCTGGAGGATGTTTGCAAATTGATTGGTCGGCAAAAGACAACCGAGTCTATATGACAGGACCAGCTCAGAAAGTTTTTCAGGGAGTATGTTTTTAATATTTTTTATTCAAACTTTATTTTGCACGGTGCGTAGCCAGAGGCTATTATTCTCTAACCTTTGAAATGAGCTTTGACCAGATAAATTTGGGGGGAAAGATGAAAAATCCCACAGCTCAATTGATCGAGCGTGGGATAGATTGGATAACACAAAACACACAAAAATCCATAATTCAAAAGGAGGTCGGAATTAGCTAAAAACAATAGTTTGCTAAGATTATATCCCTTAGCTCTGTTTTATTTATGCTTAAATAACCTAAGTGGAATTACTTTATTTCTTATCTAAGATTATAAACTCTTTTAGTTGAAAATAACCAGGGTAGTTCTTCCCTTTAGGTGATGTTTAAAATAACATTTAAATAGCTTTAAAAACCCTGCTATTATTTGTTTTCCCAGGTTTGGCGGCAGCTGTTGTCAATCTTTGACGGAGTCTGGTCTTACCATCCTACTTTGGCTGTAATGCCTGTTAATTAAGCTTTGTCAGCATTTATAAAGTTATTATCAAGACTAGGTTAATTACAGTTTATTTTTTTCATACCTCGATCTTAACTTCGGTAATGACGGTAAGCGATTACAATGCAAACAGTCTGTGAATCTTGTCTCTAATGGCTTTTGATTATTATCTGAAGTTCAAATAAACCAAGGGAATCAAAGATTTTATAGATCAACTCGGTTGAGCAATTTAGCTCTCAAGAGCTAGATTATTTATATCCCCGTCAACATGACTCTACAAAAGGTTTTAAGTAGTTAGTTTATGTTATGAAAATCGTTAAATTGGGGCTAATATCCCTGACATTCTTTATTCTAATCGTGACTAATTTTGGCTCAGTAAGCCCTGCCAGGGAAAAACTATCCGCGATCGCCAATAGCAGCTCTTTCTTAAGCGATCCTTTTTTGCAATTGCCGACTAAAAACACGGTGAATGTAGTTTGGTTTACAGAATTTCCTGGCGATTCTCATTTGGTTAACTATGGTAGCGATCTAAATCAAACGGCGATCGCCACAACGACAAAACTAACTAGAGTTCGTGAAGACCAAGAATCTGACATTAACCAGCCGCCGCCAAAATCTCGGCGGGATGTTTGGCGACACGAAGCAATAATCACCAATTTAGCACCCGATCAACGCCTACCTTATCGAGTCGTTAGCCAGGAAGGAGAAAAGGTATATAGTAGCGATGCTTTTAGTTTATCTAGTGCACCAGCTAAGGATAGTCCGCTCAAAATTTTGCTGACCTCAGATCACCAGTTGATGCCCATGACAGCAGCCAACCTAGAACAAGTTGTCGCCACGGTGGGACGGGTAGATGGAGTGTTTTTACCTGGAGATTTAGTCAACATCCCAGATCGGGCTTCCGAGTGGTTTGATGACCAGCAGGGAGGAGCCTTTTTTCCCTGTCTTCAGGGCAAAGCCAACTACCAGCTAGAACAAAATGGCATTATTACTACCTACCACGGCGGCGAAATTATCCAGCATGCGCCACTATTTACGGCGATCGGCAATCATGAAGTAATGGGCAGAGTCCTACCTAATGCAACTCTCAAGCAAGAATTTGGTCAACCTCATCCCCGTGAAGTTGCCGCAGCCAAATATCAGTCTGTTATGTCTGAGGTGAATTCTACCGCAGCAGAAAAAGCAGCATGGATTAAAGATAATTCCTTCAATACCGATACCTATGAAGAAATTTTTACCCTGCCCCAGAGTGATTCAGGTGGCAAGAAGTACTATGCTACGACTTTTGGTGATATACGCCTAATTTCCCTCTACGTCACTAATATTTGGCGCAGTCCTAGTTTGGAGCGAAACACGCGGGGAAGATATAAAGAAAGCGAGGCAAATCTTGATCGTCCTGAAGAATGGGGTTACGGGCAGCACATTTTTGAGGCGATCGCCAAGGGCAGTCCTCAATATCAGTGGTTGGCACAGGAATTAGAGAGTGAAGCTTTTCAGCAGGCTAAATACAAAATAGTCATGTTCCACCATCCACCCCATACTTTAGGCGGTAATATTGTTCCGCCCTACACTAATCCTCTACCAAAAACCGCTTATTCTCCCGAAGGTCAGCTTGTTGCTCGCTACTATGACTATCCGATTGCGGAAGACTACATTATTCGTGATGTGATTCCGTTACTCGAATCAGCCCAAGTCCAGCTTGTCTACTATGGACATTCCCATCTTTGGAATCGATTCCAGAGTTCTTCGGGGATGCACTTTCTAGAGTCTTCCAATGTCGGTAATAGCTATGGCGCCCATCTGGGTGAGAATAAGCGCGAAATTCCTGCCTACAGCCCCGAAAATTATACAGCTGTGGGTGACCCGAATGGTTTACAGGCAATTGTCCCCAATATAGCTCCCTTAATGGACGAGAATGGTCAACCACTGCCCTATATTGCCAGCAATGAGATCACTGCCTTTAGTATTTTTGATACTGCCACAGGGACAGTCAGCAGCTATCGTTATGATACTCGCCAGCCTGATAGTCCAGCAGTTGAATTTGACCGCTTTGAGCTTCATCCAGATTAATTACGTTTGATGAAATTTATTAATACTTCTCTTTAATGTTGCGGCGATCGCCAATTAATCGATAGTTTTAGTCGGTGGTTTTTGATTGCCCCTCAGCATCTAACCGTAGCTTCTTGTTAGCTGCCTCATAAAGCTTCAAATCATCTTGGTTGGCATCTAGCAGTCTTTGATAAGTATTAGCATCCAAACTTTGACGAACTAGGTTGAGCTTGGACTCTAAAGATGTTTGCGGATCAGAAGTCGTATTTTTGTAGACAGATCTTACTTTGAATGAAGGATAGTAGGGAGCGATCGCCTGACGATACAGTTCCATCGATAAATCGAACTGAGAGACAATTCCCACTACGGGTAAAGACTCCAAACCCACTAATGCCCGTTCTAGTTCAGATTTACGGGCATGATTGCCTAACCAAGATAAGCGATAGGTCTGAAAATTGCGGCAGGAGCGATTGCTCTTCTCATCCAGCTGATGATTGAGATAGCCAGCAAAATCTTTTTCCTGTGCTAGTTTAATACTTCGATTAAGAATTTTCTGATGCTGACGCTCAAACTTATATACCGACAGCATCCGCACCAGAGGATGACGTAGAAACAGAATGGGCAAGATCTTCGTGTCATCTATTGTCGGTAGCGGAAAAATAGCCGTGTGGGAAGAAAAAGCAGTCATATTCTGCTGATTTGTCAGCCAGTCCTGCACCAAGTTGGAGTTTGAGCGCCGATTGACCGTAGGAAATTCTATTTTCCTCCAGCTAGTGCCAAAATTCTGCTTTAAGATACTATCTACGGATGTTCCCGCGTTTTTAAAAAGGTGGTAGTGCGCGATAATCGCTTTGCGAGTTGCAGATTGATTAACTACTAGGGAAGACTGACTGCTAAGACTATTCATTGACGATCTAGATATGAGGGTCTTTGTTGACACATAATGTACCAATTTGACCCCAATCGTAAAGAGAGATTACGATTTTAAACTTGTTTAATATCTACGTGATGCAAAATATCTGCTGTTTCGCGATCGCATTTCTGCCCCTCACTCAAAAGCTAGCCGTCTTGATTAAAGAGCGAAATCAGAGTCTAGAGTCTAGATCACCTGCCAGACATACTTAGAAAATACCATAGCAATAGTAATCCCCAGACTCAAACCAACCAGTACTTGAAAGGGAGTATGTCCCAATAGCTCTTTTAACCTTTCCTCGTTAAAATTATGTTCCTCTTGAAATAGCTCATCAACTAGCTGATTGAGTATTTTTGCCTGTTTGCCTGCCGCTTGACGAACTCCCGCAGCATCATACATGACGATAATGGCAAAGAGACAGGCGATCGCAAATTCTGCTCCAGACCAGCCCATTGTCACTCCAACGCTGGCAGCCAAAGCACCAACTAAAGCAGAGTGAGCGCTAGGCATGCCGCCAGGAGAAAGCAAATAGGTAACATTGAGCTTACGGCTTCTAATCAAGTCAATAATCAGCTTTAATCCCTGTGCAGTAATGCAGGCAATAAGTGAAACTATCAAGATCTGATTGTGTAAGACATTAGCAACATCCTGCATGGTTGATTTTACTTGCCCCAAAAACGTTTGATAAACAGAATCAAGTTAGCGATCGCGAGTCACAATAAAGCTGGCGATCGCTCTCAACGGGTCGGCTTTTTCACCGTAGCTAGATAGCTGGGCGATCGCACTATCAATTAGCTCTTGTGCCTTGTGTTGAGACTTTTCCAATCCCCAGAGACTAGGGTAAGTAGCCTTTTGCGCCTGCAAATCTTTCCCCGCAGTTTTGCCCAACTGTTCGTCAGTAGCGGTAATATCTAAAATATCATCTATTATCTGAAAAGCTAGACCAATGTTTTTGGCATAGTTCGATAATCGCTGGATATCTTGCTCATCCGCATCGGCCAAAATTGCTCCTGAGACGACCGATGTTTCCAATAATGCCCCAGTCTTGTGAGTATGGATAAAGCTCAGAGTTTCTGCTGTAATATCTGTTTTACCTTCCGATTCCAAATCCAATACCTGTCCGCCAACTAAACCTGCTGCGCCGACAGTACGTCCCAAAGCGGCGACAACGCGAATAATATTCTCTGGTTTGACATTCTTGGTTTGAGTCGCCATAAACTCAAATGCGTAGGCAAGCAAACCATCTCCTGCCAAAATTGCAATATCATCACCATAGACTTTATGATTTGTGGGCTTACCCCGACGAAAATCGTCGTTGTCCATCGCGGGCAAATCGTCATGAATCAGGGACATTGTATGGATCATTTCCAAAGCACAAGCCGTTGGCATTGCCATTGCTGGCGTACCGCCCATTAGCTCACAGGTTGCCAAGCACAAGATCGGTCTTAGCCGTTTACCTCCAGCCAAGAGGGAATAGCGCATCGCTTCGTAGATCTTTTCGGGTCGAGCGATCTTGATCGATTGGTCTAATGCCTGCTCGACTAAAATTTTCTGCTGTTGTAAATAGCTATTCAAGTCAAACACAGTAGGGGTTTCTGGCTCAGTTATTTTTTGGTTGGCTTGTACCATACAGCAGGAATATATAGTTATTAATCTATTATTTTATTATCTCTTGCTTGGGTATTTTAACCAAATTTGGTCGTTCTACTATCTCTGCTGTTGAGTTTTGTTGAGATGACTCTAAGCTCTTTGTCCCTGAGAATTGTGCGAAATAAAAAACTGAACTAGATAGTGCGATCAGGTAATAATATACAGAATCCTCTGACTAAGTTTGTTGGTTTCCTCCTCGATATGCGACTAGACAGCTTCAAGAATGCGATCGATTGTTTTGAATCAACTGTTAGATTTTCGCTTCTAATTAGGGGCTAGATCACCTCTCCAGACTTTATTTACGAGCTTACGTATATTCGAACGGCTCGATTCAGCTACCTAGACAAAGCACTTGCGATCAAAGCGAATGACGGAGTGGCTTTATATGCTTAGAGTAGTGTCGAATAGATTCTAGCCTGAAGCAAAACAGATCCATGTACGGCAATAACTACGTTAAAGACGATCGCCTGTGGCTACTTTCTAGTCTGGGGGGGATAGCGATACTCCATCTCAGCTTAAGCTGGAAAACTTCAGGAGATCTTGATGCTCTGACTACAGGCTGTTTTTATTGGGGCGCAATTATCTGGCTACTGTGGCGCAGAAGAGACTATCTTCAGTATCGTGGTGAACCTATTGCTAGCTGTTTAGGACTGTTTTTATTGGGCTTAATTCTCTCTAAAACCCTCAGTCTATTTTGGTTTGAGTCTACCCTGTTACCTTTGTTGCCTTTGACAATGGCGATTGCTTTGGCTCTAATTGCTTCTGGTTTTAAAGGATTTGGTCAGTATAAGCAAGAGCTGTTTTTTACCTGGTTTTTATTCTTTCCCGAGGGTGTTATTGGGCATCTAATTGATAAGACAATTCATGTTACCGTCCTCAACGCCAAACTGGCGACTTACTTTCTTTACTATATCGGCTTCGATGTAGCGAGTCAGGGTAATCAAGTATTGTTGACTTTGCCAGAAATAGGCAAGTTTAAGGCGATCGTCGATTATCCCTGTGCGGGTGTCCCGATGATGCTGCTGATGCTCAAGTTTTCCTTACTTTTGATTGCCTTAGCACCGTTATCGAAGCAGGAAAAACGATTGATTCCTATTTTTGCGATCGCACTGGGTTTCTTGTTGGGAGTGGTGCGGGTAGCAGTTTTAACTTTACTGATTCCTAATTCCCGTCAGTTTGATTACTGGCATGGCACTCAGGGTTCACAGATTTTTTCTACCCTAGCAATTACCATTTTTGCAGGTTTTTGTTATTGGATTTTGGAGAGAAAGCAGGTAAGAAGTCCTAAAGGATAAGCAGAACAAATGCATTGCGGGACAGCCTCCGAAGGAGGCAGATTCTTGCTTCGCAAGACCTGGGGCTAACGCCCCAGGTC
>JBCBWB010000114.1:0-13700 GCA_039817275.1 Cyanobacteria bacterium J06648_1
CTTAAACTGCGCCGATATCATCATCTGTCAAAAAGCGATCGCTGTTTATGAAATCCTAAGCTAAAGAAATATCTAAGTAAATATACGCTACATCTAATTTTAAAATGCAAAGAGAATCTCGGCGTACTTCAGCCCAGTTTTTAGATTTTGTTTACAGTTTTGACCTCTACGCCTGACGATATTTTGACTGTAGGCTATAAGCTTGAGAAAAAACGCAGCAATTATATGAACCCTGAGATTTCTACTGTCGATTTATTCAAGCTTGCCTCTGGTGATGTTTTGTCTCTTCAGGTTTATCAGTTTTGTGGCGCTCATCCTGGTAAAAAAGCCTACATCCAGGCAAACCTACATGGAGCAGAAATCGTTGGTAATGCTGTGATTCAGCAGCTGATCGAGCAGCTTACAAATTTAGATGCAAGCCAGCTACAGGGAGAAATCTGGCTCGTACCCGTCTGTAATCCTCTGGGAGTCAACCAGCGATCGCACTTTTTTTCGACGGGACGGTTTAATAGCTACGATGGTAAAAACTGGAATCGTATTTTTTGGGATTACGAGCAGGAAACTACAGACCTAGCTGAATTTGCTCGATCGCAGCTAGATTTGCCCCTAGAAACGATTCGCCATAATTATTTAGCCAGAATCAAGCAGGCTTGGACAGAGGAATTAGAACGGATCAACTTACCCCGCAGCGTGCCGCTTAGTCGCCAATATCGTTATCAGCTTCAGTCTTTATGTTTGGATGCGGACTATGTGATTGATATCCATAGCTCTAGTAATCAGGCGATCGACTATACTTTTGGCTTTCGCGAACGAGCAGAAAGCATTAAATATATGCTATTGGAATACGGCGTGTTGATGGATGAATACGATGGTGATGCTTTTGATGAGGCATTTCTGAAACCTTGGCTAGCTTTGGAGAGAGAACTCGCTAATTTAGGTCAGAATATTCACTTTGATATTGAAGCCTGGACATTAGAATTAGGTGCAGGAATGGCAATGAATCCTAGCTCGGTTGCTCAAGGAGTGGCGGGAATTAAGAATTACCTTACTCAGAAACAAATACTGTCGGGAGCGATCGCTACTACAGAAGTCACTCTCGTCTCCAAACAAAAAATAAATAGTTATTACGCGCCGACAGGGGGAATGGTACAGTCTAGATTGCCCTTGAAAACCAGAGTCGAGCCTGGTGAACAAATTTATCAGCTTTTGAGCTTTAATAAACAAAAAACTGCTCCCGAAGTCATCAGCATCTGTGCAGAAACAGCAGGAATTGTCTTCGATATCTCAACTAACCAGTGTGTCAATCAGGGAGAATACGTAATGGACATTCTTGATTGCTAACCTTACCTCTTATTCATAATTAATGGACTCTCCAGAAACAAACTCTTCAACAATAAATATCGATAGTCTGGTAACCACAATTCCGATCGCCGAACCAAATTTCAAATCGGGTTTTATTGCCATTGTCGGTAGACCAAACGTCGGCAAGTCTACCCTAATGAATCATCTGATCGGACAAAAAATTGCCATTACCTCTCCCGTGGCGCAAACTACCCGCAACCGTTTACGGGGAATTCTCACTACTCCTGAGGCTCAAATTATCTTTGTCGATACCCCAGGTATTCATAAACCCCACCACGAACTAGGGAAAGTCTTGGTGCAAAACGCCAAAACCGCGATTAAGTCCGTAGATTTAGTTCTGTTTGTGGTTGATAGCTCTAGCGAAGCAGGAACAGGCGATCGCTTTATTTTTGAGATCCTAAAACGGATAGACACCCCTGTCGTTCTGGGTTTAAACAAAGTCGATCTCCAACCAAGCAACTGTCAGTTTATTGACGATACTTACGCTGATTTGATCGCGGAAACCAACTGGTCAACGGTCAAGTTTTCGGCAACTCAGGGACAAGGCACAGAGACGCTACAGCAAACTTTGATTGAGCAGTTAGAACCTGGACCTTATTACTACCCTCCTGACTTGGTTACGGATCAGCCAGAACGCTTTATTATTGCCGAACTGATTCGGGAACAGATTTTGCTACATACCCGCCAGGAAATTCCTCACTCGGTGGCAATTACGATCGAAAAAATTGAAGAAACGCCCAAAGTTACTAAGGTGAATGCCGCGATCAACATCGAACGCAGTTCTCAGAAGGGAATCTTAATCGGCAAAAAAGGCAGTATGCTCAAAACTATTGGTTCAGCAGCACGTCAGCAGATCCAAAAGCTGATTGCGGGTAAAGTTCACCTAGATTTATTTGTTAAGGTGGAACCCAAGTGGCGACAGTCGAGGCTGCGTTTGGCTGAGTTTGGCTATCAGGTTGAAGAGTAGATTCATTTAACATTTAACATTTAGCATTTAGCAGGCAAAAGTGAAAGAGGGTGATTAATGTTCTGGTAGCCAACAGGCAGAGGTTAATTTGTAGAGCATCTTAGGAGGGGTATCGATTATGGTCGATCAGGATTTGGAGATTCGGGTTAAGGTCAAGCTGTTTGCGATCTATCAGGAAGTATTTAGCACCTCGGAATTGGAGCTAGCATTGGCATCGGGAACAACCGCAGGGGAGGTATTGGCATCGTTGATCGAACAGCAGCCTCAGCTGAGTAAATGGCAGGAAGTTACTCGTTTTGGGGTCAATTTACAGTTTGTCAGCCCGACAACGGTGTTAGAAGATAAAGATGAGCTGGTTTTGATTCCTCCAGTCAGTGGTGGCTAGTAGCGACTAATTACGGTTATCCTCTACACAGTTGCGTATCTGTTGTTAGGAAAGAATTTGAGCAATGAAAAGCGATCACTCTGATCGATTGATTAGTTATATGGAAAGGTCGAAAGAGTTTTTGACTGAAAAAGTTGAGGCAGAGTCTAGCTATCAGGAATTGGTTGAAACTCTCAATTCTTACTTGGAGCGTCTTAAATCCGATCGTCTCATTATTAAGATCGTCAGTCCATCTCGCGTTTTAGCAGAGAAACTGCAACGAAAAAATCAGACAAACGAGTCATTGCGATCGCTTTATGAATTTCAGGTAGTCTCTCCCATCAGCAATCTACGACAAATTTTGCAGCATTGTGATTTGATTTGTCTGCTGTATGACTCGACTCACAGCATTCGGGATCATCACCGTAAACTCAATGAGTTAGCGCAGCAAGAACAGATTGCTTTGTTTTTATTGCTGAATCAGTCTAAATCTCAGGCGACAAATATTAGTTACGAAGACTGGTTGCTCTCTCAAGACTATCCGATTCCAAATTGGGTAAGGTTACCCCTAGATGACTTTGTTGATTTAGATAATCAGGCTCAAGTTGAGCTTTATCAGCGATCGCTAATAGAACTCTCGCCGACAGTGGCAAATACTCGACCAAGTAGAACTAAACAGGCTGTCAAACGAGAAATAAAACATTTTTTTACTCAGCAAACTACTCATGCTTGGCGAGAAATAAAACAGTCTCAAAGCGACTATTTGGCTAACAAACAGTTATTTAGCTACCAGCAAAGATTTCGGCAGAACATATACGATGTCAATCAGTCTCGACAACAGTTGATCCGCGAGATTAAGCAAGGAATAAATTACAGTAAAGCAGAATTAGTCAATCCTTTTATTGCCGATAGTCTGATCTTTAAAATTCAGCAAATTATCGATCTGTCTGAAGTAAAAGCAATTAAAGAAACAGAAGATATTTATTTGTATCTAACCCTCAATCATTTTCCCAACCAGCCATATCTGCATGACTATATATTAGATTTCTGCCAAAAGGAAACCAACAAAATTATTGAGGAACAGTGGTCAAAAATAAATAATCCGTCCGCTTATGGTGGACTAAAAAATATGGCAGAAAGTCAGAGTCAGGCGATCGCTAAATTTTCCGCTTTATTAGATTCTGATCCAGATATTCTTGAGCTAGTTATTCCCACAACGCCAACCCTAGATTTGGCAGAGATAATCGATCCTCACTGTCTTAAATTAAACAGTCGAATAAAGTTTGACTATACCTATGCCCAAAGCAGTTGGTTTCGCCTCCTAGTTTCAGTCCTAGTTGGATTATCAATTTATTTAGTTACCTGGTTATTTTCAGGTACAGGCAGATATATCGGTTTTATAATTATTGTGTTTCAAATTATCAGCTTAATTACGGGACAGGATATTAAAAAAAGCAAGCTAAAGCAACACACTAAAGAGCTAAAAAGAACCGTAGATCAAAGATATCAAAGCTTAGTCAGAATCATTACTAATCAGATCGCCCAAACCCTAGTTGTGGCGGTAGATCACGAATCTCAACAATGCCAGCTACAGTGGTCAAAGGCGATCGCCACTGCTCAAGATAAATTAAATGAGCTGCAACAGAAAAGCGATCGCGGTAAAAATAGTATAAAACGGCTTAAAAGCGATCGAGATAAGATTGAATCCTGGTTTTAATAATTAATTTGATGCTTGAGCTGTTGATATTTATAATTAATTATTGGCGATCAATATAAATGTAAAGGTATTTGTGAGAGCTATTTTGAAGCTTTTTTATTTCTGGTTTGAGTACCAACGATAAACCTCCGCCAGCAGTGCGATTTTCATCAAATGGTTCTTTAGCTGTGACAGCTACCACATATGCTAGAGGCAAAGGTTTATAGTGAGTGTCGCTATGAACTATCCAGGTACGCCCAGAATGTTGGAAACCGCCAAAAATATTTCGATTACCGCCTGATAACTGACCATCTAGTCTTATATGCTCTGGATTAGCTTTTTGCTCGGGTATGACCAACTGTTCCATGAATTCGACAAAGTTTCGATAATTCGTCATTACAGCTATTAATCTAATGGTTACTGCTTTTAGATTTCCCTAAATAGCAATCCAAATTTAGTTTTGATTAACTAGTTCTTTCTGATGAGGATATAAACTGATAGTAGAAGTTCGCATTAAAATATTGATACTATCCGAGACAATTTATTATGCTTTCCAAGCAACTCAGTTCTGACGATGTTTTAAAAACACTCGCTCAAAATCATCAGGCAATTCACAAACTTGGGGTACGTTCTTTAGCGTTATTTGCTTCTGTTGCGGTTGATCACGCTACTGCTAGCAGTGATTTAGACTTTTTGGTCGAGTTTGAAGGTGCTACTACCTTTGATCGCTATATGGATCTAAAATTCTTTTTAGAAGACTTATTTCAAATGCCTGTAGATCTAGTTACAAAGCATTTTCTGAAACCAGAAATTAGCCAGAAAGTTCTAGAAGAAGCAATTTATGTCACGCAATCTTAGACTTAACTTATCCGATATTCTCACTAGTATCGGTAATACTCGCTTTATCTCCCATCACAATCGGCGATCGCCTTACCGCCTCTCTCGACTGGAAACAGACATTTACAATGAAGATTTTCGCAAATCTAACAGCAACCTAGACAATCTTCTCATTAATACCCACTAGCTCGTAACCATGAATACGCCAGCTAAAATCCTGCTGATGCTGGGCAATAAATAAGACTTTTGCCAATTTGCCCTCTCGATCCATCATGAGAGAAATAAGTGCGGGGAAATTGTTAACCAGGGTAAAACCGCGAAACATGACAGAGCGTGGTTTGAAGATCAGACCATAGCGATCGCCTACCGTACGGATAAAATCGGTCAGGGTAAATTTACTTTGGATCTTGGGACTAGTTAGAGAGAATGCTGTATCGAAATCGTCGGCTTGAAACGCCTGAAGCTGCTGTTCGACTAGCTGGCGAATCAGTATTTTGTCACTTTCAGATATATACATGATGAGACTACTTCAAAAACTAAAGCTTGCTACTGAAGACTAAATATTTTGATGGCGACGGCTTTCTACTTATCCTTTTACGGCACCTGCGGTTAATCCCTGAACTATTTGACGCTGGAAGACCAAGACTAGAATGACTAATGGTAGAGTACCCAAAACTGTCGCCGCCGCGATCGGTCCATAGGGAATATCAAATAAACTTGCTCCTCCTAATTGAGCCGTAGCCACAGGAATAGTTTTCTTGGCTTCTTCGGTGATGAAGGTGAGAGCAAAAATATATTCGTTCCAGGCGAAGATGAAAGTTAAAATTCCTGTCGTCGCTAGGGCAGGCAAGGTCATCGGGAGTAATATGTTAAGCAACATCCCCCAAGTTTTATAACCGTCTATCTTAGCCGCGTCTTCCAAATCTTGAGGAAGCTGCTGGAAAAAACTCCGCATCACCAAAATTGTTAAGGGCAAATTGATCGCAGTGTAGGGGATAATTAGTGCCAAATAATTGTTACCCAAGCCGACTGCCTTAACTATCTCTAGTAATCCTAAGAACAATAGAACATAGGGAAATAAGGTGATAATCAGAATCCCCGTTAAGATTAGCTTTGAGCCTGGCAAGTTAATCCTAGTTAGAGCATAGGCTGCGGGCGCTCCTAGCAGTAAACAGAGGACGGTAGAGATACTGGCTATTAGAGCGCTATTGAAAACGTAGAGCAAAAAAGGGCGACGGCTAAACAACTGGCGATAATGGTCTAAAGTGAATTCGCTGGGTAAGTAGACATTAGGAATCGCCGATATATCCTGGTTCAGCTTAACAGAGGTAACTATCTGCCACAGAATTGGCGCGAGAAAGAAAATCATGATGATGATAATCCCCAGCCACAACCAAAATTTAGCAGCCGAGAAGTTAAGGTTCTGTTTTTTAGACTTAGCTATAGCCATCGGCTTTTTTAGTCAAGCTCTCCACTGAAACTATGTTACATTCTTTAGGTCTCCATTTATTTTTAAATATCTCCGTGTAGAAGCCATATATCCCAAGATGCATTTTTCACCAACGGTCATCAGCAGGCAGCTTCGTTTGCAAAGCCGAGAGGCTCAGATTGACGTCTTGGCGACTAGCAAAGCATTTGCGTTGCGCGAGATGTGTTGGTAACTTGAGCAATCTCTTGGTGAGAGTTTAATGGCGATCGCACCAGAGAACCGAGAATCATAGTTCAATGTAACTATAAATTTCGGAGAAAGAACGTTAGTAAGGTGCCAAAAAAAAGTTTTTTGCCGAAATTATTAGCCTTAAAGAGTCAAATATTAATATAGTTACTAGGTAGCCTACTCTGATTTGTAACTATATAAGCAGGAATTTATTAAGTTGATCGGAAAATTAAGTATTCAGTCAAAGGTGATGCTGATGCTGTTAAGCGTATGCATCAGCTCAATTATGGCGATCGCCTATGTCGGTTATGATAATGGTCGCCAGGCACTTTACAATGCGATCGAAAATCAGCTTGTCAGCGTTAGAGAAGCAAAAGCTTATCAGATAGAGCGATATTTTCAACAGATTCGAGCCGAAATCCAAACATTCAGTCGGAGTGGCGTAAAAAACACCAGCAAAGCTTTTAATCAATACTATCAAGATTTAGCCGACCAAGAGCTAAACATAGATTGGAACAACCAGCTCAAAGAATATTATGAAACGGAGTTTTTGCCCACATTAGCCAAGAACACAGAAGGAAGGCCGTTACTCTACTCCTATTTTCCCCAAGATACCGCCGCCAGATATCTACAGTATCTCTACATTGCCGCTAACTCTAATCCTGTGGGAGAAAAAGAGTTTCTCAACAATGCTAATGATGGTAGTGAATATTCCCAACTTCATGCTGCTATTCAACCAATCTATAGTAATTTCGTCAGTCAGCTTGGTTACTACGATCTGTTCCTAATTGATGCTCAGACAGGAACGATCGTTTATTCGGTCAAGAAAGAAACAGATTTCGGTACCAACTTACTAACTGGACCCTACGCTTCTAGCGGTTTAGCGCAAGTTTTTCGGCAAGCGGTTAGGGTAAACGATCCTAACTTTGTGGCGATCTCTGATTTCGATCCCTACCGTGCTTCCTACGCCGAACCCGCCGCTTTTCTAGCTAGCCCTATTTTTGATGGCGCAGAGCTAATTGGAGTTTTGGCATTCCAACTATCAACCGATGAAATCAACAGTATTATGACTGGCGATCGCAATTGGTCAGCAGATGGTTTAGGGAAGTCGGGGGAAACTATTTTAGTCGGCTCAGACTTTGGCATGCGCAGCACTTCTCGATTTTTGATCGAACAGCCAGAGGCTTATTTTGAGGCACTTACCGCTGAAGGTTTGGCGCCAGATCGCATTGAGCAGATCAAAGTTTTTAATAATTCGATTCTCAATCAAGAAGCTCGCACAACAGCGATCGCGCAAGCATTAGATAATCAAACGGGATTTACCAGTAGCGAAGACTATCGGGGAGAACAAACTTTAAATGCCTATCGTCCCCTAGAACTGGACGACCTTGACTGGGTAATCAATGCCAAAATTGATACGGCAGAAGCGTTTAGACCAATTAAAGATTTTCAGCGCCAGGTGCTGTTAGCTACAGCAATCATTGTTCTCGTCGTTACCCTAATCGCCTCGCTGCTTTCTTACTACTTTGTCAAGCCGATCCGCGCCCTGATCGACGGTTTTCGTCAGGTCGGAAAAGGCAATACCGACGTAAAGATTAAGGTCAAGTCAAAAGATGAGTTTCGGGAATTAGCGAATTCGTTCAACGAGATGGTAGATAATCTTGACCATCAGAAAAAGCTAGTCCAGCAAAAGAACGAAGAAAACGAAGAGTTACTTTTGAGCATTTTGCCCGAACCCGTAGCCAAGCGAGTCCAGCAGGGAGAAGAAAGCATCGGCGATAGTTTCCCCAAGGTTACGGTCTTATTTGCCGACTTGGGTGGCTTTAGCGAGCTTTCGGAAACTCTACCCGCCAACGAAATAGTGAGCTTTCTCAACGACCTAGTTCTAGCTTTTGATGATGCGGCGGAAAAACATGGAGTAGAGAAGCACAAAACTATTGGCAGTGGCTATATGGCAGTATGCGGCTTGTCTGTACCTCGCCTCGACCAAGCCAAAAGAACTGTAGATTTTGCCAAGGAAATGCTGCGGATTGTGCGCCGATTTAACCGAGAAAGGAATCTGGATCTCAAACTACGGATTGGGGTAAATTCTGGTTCGGTAGTGGCAGGAATTGTGGGTAAAGATAAGTTCGTTTACGACCTTTGGGGCGATACTGTCAATGTTGCTAACCATTTGCAGTCCCAGGGAGAATGGAACACAATTCAGGTTACTCAAAGCGTCTACAATCGTCTCTCGGAATTTGCCGAAGAGTTTCATTCCACGTCACAACTAGAACTATCAGGCAAAGGAAATATGGCTATATGGGCAACTCGACCCTACGAGCCAAGCGCTGTATAAGAGAGTTTTAGCAGACTGAATTTGAGCATGAGTAATAACTAGTTAGTAACTAAATATGCAGGAATCTTTTTGGCAGCAAGATTGGTTTGTTTGGGGAGCAGTTTTGATCGTTGTCTTCCCTTTTGCCACTTTAATATTAGGAGAAATTATCTATCGTGCAAAACCGAAAGATAGATTATTAGTAGCAACTCTGCAAATTGTTCGTAACCTGATTTTTCCTAGTTTAGCGCTGTTTATTCTGCTAAACAAAGTGTTGGGACTATCTCAAGAAACAACCCCGATGCGCCTGGTACAAACTGCACTGTGGATATTTACCATTCACGGTTCGCTAACGGTAGTCAATGGATTACTGTTTAATCAGGCAAAAGCGGGTAGTTGGCAGGCAAATGTTCCGAGGCTATTCCGTGATCTGAGCCGCGTTTTTCTTATTCTGTGCGGTGTTGCCCTCGTGCTTTCGGTAGTTTGGGGTGCCGATCTAGGTGGTGTCATCGCCGCTTTAGGTGTTGGTTCGATCGTGATTGGTTTGGCACTCCAGGATACTCTGGGCAATCTGTTTTCAGGTATTGCTCTTTTGTTTGAACGTCCCTTTACCGAAGGGGATTGGATCGAGGTAGATAGCATAACTGGCAAGGTGATCGAAATTAACTGGCGTTCGGTTCATATCCTGACTCGCGAACTGGAAATGCTAGTGATTCCTAATGCCGTCTTAGCAGGAGCCACGATCCGCAACTATCGCCGTCCTCAAAAGCTGCATGTTGAAGTCATCAATGTCGGTTTTTCTTATGACGATCCACCAAACAAAGTCAAGCGGATCATGAAAGATATTGCTTTAAAGACTAAAGGCGTTTTAGACAAGCCAGAACCCATAATTCAAACAATATCCTATGACGATTCCTCAATTGGTTACAAGGTGAGGCTATTTTTGTCTGATTACGATCGCGTTCCCCAAATTAGAGACGAATTTATCACTCGTGTCTGGTATGCTGCCGAACGAAACAACCTCAATATACCCTTTCCCATTCGCACTCTTTATCATAATCCCCCCTCTAAAACCAACTCAGCCGCAATTATTGAAGGCTATCAGGAGCAAATTAGAGCTTTACCCAGTTTTGCTAGCGTAGATGAGCAAACGATCTCTACTTTAGCCCAAGCCGCTAGCGATCGCTATTTTGGAGCGGGAGAACAGGCGATCGCTCAGGGAATGGAGTCCGATGAATTTTATGCCATTGTCAGGGGAAAAGCTGTGGTCACAACTAGCCCAGAAAATTCACCCAGAGAAATTGAAATAACCGAGTTGCTAGAAGGAGACTTCTTTGGCGAATCAGCTCTGTCAGGAAAAAATATCAGTGGCGTTACGGTAACCGCTCTGTCAGATCTAGAACTGCTGATTTTACCGATTGAAGAAGTACAAAATGCCCTAGAACAAAGCTCTGGCTTGAGACAAGAAATCGGCGCCGTAATCGAATCTCGCCGACGAGCGATCGCTCGTCTGAAGAAGCCGCAGAATAAAAGCTTGAGTAATGGTAATGGTAGGTACTCGAACTAATTTCTACTAACTAATTATTTAATTACGTCTGATGTGAATTAATAAAAGACTTAATGCCCTTTCCTGTCGTACAAAATTTATCTACAAATACAAAGATCCATATTGGGGGAACTTTCCCCCATATCCGCAGGTGTCCCTACGGGATACCGTAAACATATATCCTTTAGGAAACCCCAATCTCGCGCATTACATGCGGCACAGACGAGCGCGAGGCGCTCTAGTCTTCTTTCAGAAGACGATGGGGCAAATGCCCCGTTTAGCGCAGATCGTCTACGACTGGGACGCTTTGCGTCCGTGCCTTTGTTTGCGCCGCAGCCGCGTATGCGGCAGATCGTCGTCGCAGCCCCTTCGGGGCAGTCCGCCCTGGCGGGCTAGAAGCCAGAGGCTTCGCACGACTGAAAAGCTTTGCTTTCGCGCGAACGGTGCGAAGCACCAGCGTCCCGAAGGGACTTTGCCTCGATAGAGGCTGTGGGTCGCTCGCCTGATGGGGACGTGACGACTTCCCCATATGCGAAGCGGTACCCTTTAGGGTACCCCTCCGTAAAAGAGTTGTGCTTGTCGGCTTTATTAGGATTTGACATTTGAAACTAATCCTTAAAATATCTCAGAAAGATTGAATTGCCAAAGTTTAACTAGATTTAGAAGCACTCTCATACCCTATCAATGCCAAGGATTCTAATGATTTGTGAGTTATCAAGCTAATTCACATTAGACGTTTAATTATTAACTATGTAATTCACATCAAGCATTTAATATTTCTCTTATCTGAGCAATCAAATCTAAAGTCGCTTGCCTAATGTTATCGGGATTAGAATCAGCCGCACCATACATATGAGGGTACATAATGGCTCTAGAACTACTAATTACCGCTCCTAAGCCATCAGGATTAAAACAGGCTTTGATACCTTCATTACCGCCTCCCTGTGCGCCAACTCCTGGAACGAGAAATAAGCTATTCGGTAATTGCTGACGTAACTTGTGTGCTGCTTCGGGATAGGTAGCCCCGACTACTGCACCAATCCCGCTATAGCCTGACTCACCGATGCTGTTATCTGAAGCGGGTTTGATTAGATCGGCAACGATTTCGTATAGGTATCTATTATTGTACTGCTGTTCCTGGACGATCGCCGCCCCAGGATTTGAGGTTTTGACACAGACAAATATGCCCTTACCCCATTTGGTTGCTTCGCTAAAAAACGGCTCTACACAGTCTTTGCCCAGATAGGGAACTATGGTGATCGCATCGGCTTCTAGAGGATGTTTCGGGTCGCTGGGTAAATAGCTTTGAGCATAAGCTGTAGCGGTACTGGCAATATCGCCTCGTTTAACATCTAAGACTACTAGTAAACCGCGATCGCGTGCCGCTTTAATAGTTTTTTCTAGGGCTACAATTCCTGCCGCCCCAAATAGTTCGTAGTAGGCACTTTGGGGTTTGACCGCAGGAACGAGATCGGCGATCGCCTCTAACACCATCAGGTTATATTGATAGATCCCTTCAGCGCGGTCAGCAAGAGTGCTTTTTGCCTCAATTCCTTGCTGCTGTAGCCAGCTTGAGGGCATTCTCTCTAGGGCAGGATCTAGCCCGACAATACAGGGAGTCTGCTTGTGTTGAATTTGAGTTATGAGGCGATCAATAAATAATTTCATTCAAAGTTAAATAATGTCAAATTAAAATATCAAACTAACACCTGAGTTTAGATCAAAAAAGGATGGACAAATTGCCCACCCTCAAAATTATCTGGCGATCGCTAAGTTACATCAAGCCTTTAGCGTGGCTGATAATGCCTTCTGGATCTAGCCCTTGGTAGGGGAACTGTTCCCACAAACCGCCACAGCCTTCTTCATGAACACCAAGGTATGCATAGCGAGGCGTTAAGCCGCGTTCTAGCAGCCAAGAACCAAAGCGGCTACCCAAACCCGTACGACGGTTAAAGGATTCTACTACCATAACAAAAGGTGCAGAACCAATTTTCGCCATCATGTCTTCGTCAACCGTATTGAGAGTGGCTTTGTTGATCAAACCAACGTTGATTCCCTGCTGTTTAAGACGTTCTACTGCATCTAAGGAACGATATAGGGCATCGCCAAAGCTAACAATATAGCCAGCATCTCCTTCTCGGATCACTTCATCTTGACCAGGAGTAAAGGTATAGTCGCCGCCAAACATTTCGTTACCCGCATCGTCAAGAATTAAAGGCACTTTAGAACGGGTGGAGAAAATAAAGCGCATACCAGGATCGTGGAAGACTTTGTTGACACAGGCGGTCATCTGATTGGCATCGGCGGGGAAATAGAGACGGGTTTCGTAACCATCTTCTAAACCATTATCGGCAAACATGTTGTTGATGCCGAAGTGACAGGTGTTGTCTGCCATATCGTCGATACCAGCATGGGAAAAGTGGCACAGAAGATTGGACTTGTTGAGGCGCGCCATGGTGATTTCGGAAATACACATCTCCAGAAAAGCACTAAAGGTAGCAAATACGCCCTGCTTACCTTCCGCCATGCCAAAACCAGCCGCCGCCGAAAGATTACCCCGTTCCATAATGCCCGAAGGAATAAAGACTTCAGGATAGGCATCGTGGATCTTTTTGAAACCACAGGAACCTTCGAGGTCGCTATCAATAAAGAGAACCTTTTCTTTGCGTTCGGCATCGCTCATCTTGCCCAAGACTGCAACTACCGCATCACCAAAGACATTACGGTTAGAACCTAGCTTATCGCTGACCCCCTTAAACTCATACTCATGACTGGGTTTCTCAATATTTTTCAAGAAGTCAGCCGCGGCACCCTGACCGTGTTTTTCCAAATAGGCGATCGCTTTATCGACAGCAATTACATCATGACCGTGGGTAGTGCCTTCAATTCCTTCGATTCCAGGACACATGGGGCGCTTGTTAATTAAAGCTACGGGTCCTTCCCCTGTTACCGCC
>JBCBWB010000114.1:13799-17138 GCA_039817275.1 Cyanobacteria bacterium J06648_1
GCTACATCATAACCAGGTAGATAGTCCGAAGGATGACCCGCAATGGTCACATCATTGTCATCGATAAAGAGCTTGATGTTGATATTTTGTGCTACGGCTAACCGCGCCGCTTCCGCGTCATTCCCTTCCTGTTGCGAACCATCAGAACCCAAGCAAACTACTACTTTCCCAGGATTAGCCAACGCCACACCGTTAATATAGGGCCACATGTGTCCCAAACGTCCAGAACTAAACTTAACTCCAGGAGTCAAACCGAGTTCTGGGTGTCCAGGCAGTTTAGAGTTTGCCCCACGATAGTTAAGCAGATTCTCTTGAGGTAAATCTCCATGTAAGGTTGCCATCAAATACTGCGTTGCCACCCGATGCCCTGCCTCATCAAAAAAGATCGGCACAAACTTGTCAGGCGCGCCACGAAATAACGCATCGAGGATCATTACTTCAGGAACAGTATCAAAAGGACCACCAGTATGTCCGCCCACTCCTCTGGCTGCACCAGTAGCAGTGAAGAAAACGATCGCCTCACGGCAGAGTTGAATATTGGCTTTTAAAGCTTCTCTTTGTTCATCAGTAAGAGTGGCATTATTTGGATCTAAAGCTAGCTTTTTATAGGCACTTAGATCGATGGGAAAACGGGTAGTAGTTGCTGTCATGATCTCTCTGGTAGTGTGAGTAATTTTGTATTGATAAAAACTGTCGCAGTCTATAGCTGCAACTAGTTCCAAACTTCTAGAAATTGAATACTCATCTAGAGCAATAAACAAGTTCAAGTTTATCGGGTTGTGGTAATTGAGGGAAATTTGTTCTGTAAACCCGATTACAGTTAGCGTTATTTTTGGCAATTGTGATTGCTTAATGCTTGAAAAGCGATCGGTAGTCTTTGACCACTGCTTCAATCTGAAAAATAAAGGGCGGTTTACATTCTTAAGTACCTAAGCAGAATTAATTACACATTGCCATCGCTCTTTTCCCTTTTCCCTTTCCCCTTTCCCCAACCTTAATTAGGCAATTGATTTTGCATGATTACTTAGCAAGTTTTAGCTTTTGCCAGAATTTTATCTAGCTTTCAGCCAGCTCTCACAATTAGTAAATATTATTGTCATGACTTCTAGATAAGCAAAATTTTAGAATTGAGAGGTTTTATTAATTATGAACAAAGCAATCTTATTTATCTCAGCAATAGCTTTAGCTTTTAGCCCTAATTTAGCCAGTGCAGATAATGCGATGAGTGATGCAGAAGTGCTAAAAACATCTAATTTTAGCGGTGAAAACGGTCACGAGGTCAGCGGAGAAGTTCAAATTGTTCAGAGGGGAGAAATTCAGTATCTAGTTCTGCTTGATGATTTTCAATTTGATGGTGCGCCCGATCCCAAACTTGGTTTTTCTTTGAATGGAGAATTTGTAGAGGAAAGTCTTTTTTCAGGATTAAATCTCGATCAAGGAAAGCAGATTTATCGGCTACCAGTTGATTTTGATGCCGAAGCTTATGACGAGGTAACAGTTTGGTGCGATAAATTTGACGTGTCTTTAGCTGAAGCTAAGTACTAATTAAGCTAGCTCAATTATTTTAATGCTCTATCTAATTCAGAAGAGAAATTAGTTGGCGATCGCATTTTAAAACAGCAGTTTGGAAATTGCTTTTTATCGGCATAAAATTAGTTAAGGAAATCTATTTTAACTGAGTGCGATCGCTATTCCTGTTGAGGAGATATCTGCTCTCGAGTATCAATTAACTAGCGCAATTAACCTTACCCTCTGGTACGCGACGATTATTCACCGTGGGGTAGGCAGTTAAAATGATCTTACCCGCTGGCGTTTTGATGACTCCTCTGGCGGGCATGATCTCTCCCGCAGCCGTCAACAATGGCTCAGAGGTGGTTTGCGCCGCTACTTGCCCGTCGATTGAAATATTGTCCGAATTCAGAGGTGCGATCGCTTCAGGAGGTATTCCTCCCTTACCTTCAATTACAAAGCTGTTGTTGGCGATATCATTATTACGGCAAACCTGCGCTACGGTTTGTTCTGATTCAACGACATTCTGCGGCACTTCGATAATTCCTTGAGTAATATCAGTATCGGGAGTATTAATAATTACCTGTCCCGCTACCCCACCACTGGCATCGATATCGTTGGTAGCATCATTTTGTGGACGAGCATCCAAACCAAAGACGCTATCGGCATCGATATTAATATTCCCCCCCGTACCCTGTTCTCCAGCACTAGCCACAATATCATTATTACCGTCGGGAGTAGCCACAATAAAATCGGTATTGATATTGATATTCCCGCCGCTGGCTGTTCCCGTAGCCGCCGCCGAAATAAGACTGTCACTACTCAAATTAATCGTGCTATCAATATCTAAAGTAATATTGCCCCCCGTACCATTACCAGTAGTCGCCGAGATTTGCCCGCCATTGCTAATATCTAGCTGTTCGGCAGCAAGCTGCAAGTTTCCTCCTTCCCCTGTACTTTCGGGGCTAGCATCAACGCTAATCTGGCTAGGAGATTGATCCGTGGGAGAAATCCCGCGAACGGCGATCGCATTTGAGGCATCAATATTTAATTCTCCTGCATCTCCTTCGCCTAAAGTGGCGACAGAGACTTCAGTGCCATCGTTCACTGTCAGATTGGATGTATTTATTTCAACATTGCCCCCATCACCAGTAGCCTCGTCTCTTACCTGGGCAAAGATCCCTGTAGCGTTATTACCCTCAAAGGTTCGGAACAGATTAATATTGTTGGCATTAACTATAAGTTCTCCCGCGTTGCCCTGACCAAAGGTAGAGACTTGAATCCTACCGCCATCTCTAATATTTAAGCTGCCAGTAGTCAGGTTTAAACTACCCCCTGTCCCCGTAGCGTTGGGATTTACCTGAGCAAACAAACCACCAATCAAGCCCTCGCTGCTGCTGAGTTCCACTGAATCAGTGGCGTTAATTGTCAGACTGTTAGCATTGCCCTCGCCAAAAGTAGAAGCCGATATTTGCGCTCCCGTGGCTACGGTCAATCGCTCCGTATTAATCGTTAGGTTCCCTGCATCACCGACACCAAAAGTACCGACTGAAATTCTGGTGCGATCGCTAACATTTAAATTGTCAGTGTTGATCGCAACGTTACCACCAGTCCCTGTAGCACTGCCGCTTACTTCGGCAAAAATTCCCGTACCGTTAGTTCCGTCAAAGGTTCTGAATACATCGATGTTACTAGCATCAACCGTAAGCTGTCCCGCATCTCCCTGACCAAAAGTAGACACCTGGACTCTACCGCCATCGCGAATGCTCAAGTTCCCTGTTGTCAGGTAAACCCAGGCGCTACGGGGACAGGGGGCAGTTTGAACCTGAC
>JBCBWB010000115.1:0-17044 GCA_039817275.1 Cyanobacteria bacterium J06648_1
AACTTCCCATACTAAAATCAGACGATCGCTGGGTTGAACCTGAAGAGAAGTAGAAAATAGCCACAGCGCAAAATTCTGTACCTTTGAATACGGATAAAAGATGCCTAAAAATACGATATTAGGTTTAATTTCTGCTACATATTGCGAATCTCAAGCCTCAGTAAGGCAAGCTGCAATTAGAGCGGATAATTTCCAATTTTCTAACAATATTAGGTATGTATTATGCGAGTTAAACAGCCATTGCGCTCGGTGTTCGATTTACTCTTTTTTAAATCGCCTTTAGAAGCTCAACTAATCGTAACTCGCCGTTGTAACTTAAGCTGTGGTTACTGTACCGAATTTGACAACTATTCTGCTCCCGTACCTCTAGAACTTTTAAAGGAAAGGATCGATGCGATTCATCGACTGCGTGTCGTTAATACCTCTCTTTTGGGTGGTGAACCGCTAATGCACCCCGATATTGTCGAACTCGTTGAATACTGTAATCGTAAAAATCAGGTTTCTATTACCACTAATGGGTTTTTGCTGACTAAAAAGCTGATCGAAAAACTCAACGAGGCGGGATTGAGTAATTTGCAAATTAGCATTGATGCTTTAGATACAGATCGCACGGGCTATATTCAAAAATCGTTAAAAAAACTGTTACCCAAACTAGAAATACTGCGAGAACATGCTGACTTTGACGTTCACGCTAATATTGTCCTGTGCGAATCTACTAAATCAGCTTTTATGGAAACTGTATCGAGAATTCGTGCCATGGGCTTTAATGTCTCAGTTGGTTTGATGCATGATGGTAAAGGACAAGTTGAGATCGTGGGAGAGGAATATCTCCAACTGTGGGAGAAGTATTTCCAGAGCGGAGAACCATATCCTTTGAGCGACTACGATTATGGCAGAAAGCTATTGCAAGGAGAAAAGCCAAAATGGCAGTGCCGCTCTGGTTCGCGATATCTCTATGTGGACGAATTTGGCTTAGTACAATACTGTTCTTCTCAACGAAATCGTCTAAACAAACCGCTGACAGAATACGGGTTTAGGGATTTGAGAAAGCAATCTCAACAGCATAAAGGCTGCGAGGAAGGCTGTTCTATCCTTTGTGTCTACCGCGATTCGATGGTCGATAATCAGCCAAAAGAGACGTTGAAAGCAGCTTATCAAGTACTGTCCCAAAAGCTTTTTAGGCCCTCAACCAGCAACTTGTGAACAATTTTCAAGACTAAAGACCAAAAACTAAGGATACGATCGCCGATCAAACTCTCCAAATCACTGACACTTAGAGATTAACTTCCCATACTGAAGCTAGACGATCGCAACAGGGCAAAATAGAACACCTGTAATTATCTATGATTAGTTTGGTCTTGATCTATGCTTTGGCTTTTGGCGGTGGAGCAATCTTCGGTAAGAACTTGGCACACAGAGGAGTTAACTCTGATAATGCGCTGAAGAATTTTCAAAAGCCCTTGGTGTGGTTGTTAATTGCGATCGCACCTTTGTTGGGTATCTTAATACTGCTGGATAAGCTGGATCTCGCCCCACTGTTACCCCAGGTATTCCCGCCGATGCTCCTCATTTATCTGGCGGGCTACTTTAACGAGATTATCTTGGGCATGGGCTGCTTTTTCTTGGGTTTGCTAGTCTTGCTAGAGCTTTCTGGCAAAAAAACTCGACGGCAGGTAGTTCAGCTATTTATGGCTCTGGGGACAATTTCTTTAGCTCTCAGCATTTTGCTGTTTTTCCTACATCCAGTGCAGGCGACGGGAGAAAAGATTGTTGATCGCATTGTGATGCAGACAACTCCCTACACCTGCGCTCCTGCTAGTATTGCCACCCTAGCTCGCTTCAGTCAAAAATATCCCAATCTAACCGAACAAGATGCGATCGCTCTAACCAAAACAAATCGTTTTGGAACTACCACTTTAAGAGAAATTAGGGCAATAAGACAGCTAAATCTCAATCCTCAGTATCACCACAACTTAACAATTGAAGATTTAATTGCCTTAAATAAATTTGCTCTGATGCACGTTAAAGAAAAAAGAAAAAATGGTACAGGGGTACGATTCTCTCACGCCGTTGCCTATCTCGGTATCGATCCTGCGCGTAAACTAATTCTGATTGGCAATCCTCTCTATGGTTTGCAGATTAAGACGTTTGCTGAATTTGATGAATACTGGTTCGGAGAATTAATCTCTGTAAAATAACTTTATCTCATTCATTATCTACTTTCTTGCAGAACTAATAACTAATAACTAATAACTAATAACTAATAACTACATCAGTCAACAAAATAACATTCAGCACGATAGCCACAAACCAGTGTGGATCTTTCTACCATCAGAGAGGTGCAAAGACCTGAACAGTAATCCTAAGATAAAAGTGATAGGAGACTTGATGATTAATTCAATCTAAGCAAGAGGTATTAGATTATGTCGGATTCCAAGAAGGAAAGGATTGTTGCCGATCTACAGCAGGCAAAAGAAACAGGTACGCTAAAAACTGAGAAAATTCGCGAAATTATCAAAAATGCCGTCACGGAAGCAGTTTCGGAAGTAAAATCGGGCAGAAGTGAAATAGCTAGCCTAGTTCAAGATGCGATCGCGGCGGTGACAGAAACGGTAAAGGAATCAGGCGAAGAAGTCAAAGAAGAAGTTGCCGCATCTATCCAAGGCGTAGTTGATGGTGTAAGTGAAGCCAGAAGACAGAAAATTGCCGAAACCCAAGCGGAAATTATCACTCTAGAAGCTCAGGTAGTTGAAGACGAACAAGAGCTACAGGAGGAAATTGATGAGGTGCTGTCCAATATGAAGGTTGATAGTACTAGTCAACCCGATAAAGTCAAAGAAGCGATCGCTGATGCGCTAATTAATATTAGCAGCAGTGAGGAGTTTGCCATCCTTCAGAAACACTATGCCCGATTGAAAGCACAAACTGCGGTACTACAGGCTAACTTAGCTAATCGCTATGGGGAGCAATATGGAGAGGTTGGCAAGTATCTCGAAGACGCAAAGGTCTGGTATGACAAAGCTAAAGAAGATCCAGAAGTCTTTACCGAGCCTGTCAAACGTAAAAGAGCTGACTTTGAACAGAAGTTAGGAGAAACTGGTAGCGCCGTAGCGAGAAAAGAGAAGCAGGTAAAGCAGCTTTTGAAAGAATTGTGGCACGAAGTCAGAGAAATTTTTCACGAGAAGAATTCTCAGTAAATTGACAATTATCTTTAAGACAAAAGCGATGGCAATCAATTCGGGCGATCGCTTTTTTACTTGTCAGCATAGTTAATCTGAGACTGATTGAGGAAGTATGGTAATTCCACCGTGCTTTTAGGAAGTGGCAAAAAATAAATTAGGACAGGAATTGCTAGCAAAACGTTGATTATTCCATACCAGAGATACTGGTGAGTAATATTCGGACTCTGGATGGTGTTGGGAGCCAAATTGTGAAACAGAATATTTACAAAAGCCAAAGCATTGTTTAAAGCGTGTAAAACTATCGGCACGAGTAAATTCTTGGTCTGAATATAAAACAAGGCAATAAATATACTGCCAACTGCTCTGGAAAACCAAAAAATATCGGCATGAATCGCACCGAATAACAGCGAAGATAAAACTACTCCCCAAACTGCACCCCACTTAACAGCCCAACGGTGAAGCAGCACACCTCGGAAAATAAATTCTTCAGTCACAGGAGCAACTATCACTAAAACGAACAGCAGCAACAGATACTGTAAAATCTGGAGCAGCAAATTAGAATTAGCACCCTGAGAAACCTCTGTCATCGTCTTAATGGTTGAGGTGACTAACTCAGGAGAAATTAAATTAGTAAAATAATACTCTAGGTAGTTAATTCCCGTAGTTAGAGTTTGTTCACCCAAGAAGACAATTAGCAATAATATCCAAGGAATTTGCTTGATCTTTAAGTTGCCGACTATAGACTTCAGATTGATCTTGCAAAATTTAAGCCGATAGATAATTGCCCCACAGATAGTACAGAAAAAGACAGTGTGAAAAATGCTGCCTGGAATTGAAGCCAAAACGCTGATGCTCTCTCTCAAAGTCTGAGAAAAAAATGAGCAGCAAAAAACCAAGACAGTTGAGATAAGCCAGAAGTCAGCAAATACGTATCTCGCCTTAAACTGGTTGAATTGATTAGACATTTGGCTGTTTGGATTAATTAGTGTTGCTTCACTTTAAGTCTGCACATCAGAGCATGGCTGTGATCTTCAGGCAAAGTATAGGTTTAAAAAAGTATATTCATTTAGTTCTCAACAACATTAATTTCTTATTTAGAAGAATTTTTTTATCTGTATAAGCCAAGCAAACAAGACTTTGATCTCTTGTGAGATATTAAAGCAAATAAGATCATCCATTTGATATAAATAAAATCAAACATAAGCTTAATTTTGCCGATGCTAATATTTTGACGCGGCTATCTTTTAGGCATTTAGATAACAATATAACTTTAGTCGTAAGTAACGAAAGCATAATTTGTGTAGCTTATAAATATTGAGAACATGATTGCGACATTTTAATTCGATTATCTTTAGCAAACTAATCTCACTACAGAACATAATCTCAAACAAAATACATGACTATCTCTCCCAAAGTCTCCTTGGCTAAAATTACTAACGCTATTTTGCCTCTTATTCCTCAGATCAGACAAAGGACGATCGCATTTATTGCTACAACAGCTTTGTTAGTAACTATCAGCTGTATCAATGCTCAAGAAGTGAATGCGCTTCCTGTAAGCTTAGCAGCAGCTAACCAGAGTGAGACGACTTATCCCACCAATGATAACCAAGTTGGGGGCTTACTCTATTCCGATGACGAACAGGTAAAATCTTTAAACAGCGTTGATGATTTTGTCGATCCTCAAACCCAGCAAGCATTAAATAATCCTGCCCAGATTCCTGCGGTCAAGCAACCAATTTTAGACCGCTCTGATCCTGATAATAAACTTCTCGAAAAGACCAAGCAGATGTTCGAAGATGCGGGTAATTTCTCTGCTAATTGAGCAGATATATCGGCATTGATCTAGCGATCGCCAAACCAGACTTCATATAACTTGAATGACTAGCGTTGCTGAATAATAATAAGGCTCAGCAACGCCTAAATTTATGGTCGATAAACTTTTTTAGAGTTAGTTCAATCTACTTTAAATTGATGAGAATAACGAGCTAGAGGCAGTTTGTACCAAGGCACGTTTGGGTGTTGGTGGTGTTCCCAATGATAGCCAAAATGATAGCAAGCAACAAAAGACCAGAATAAAGAATAATCACTGCTCTGAGCATGGTGAGGGTTAGTATAACCGCTTGAGGGCTTTCTGTGAGGTAAGAAGACACCAAAGGTAAATAGCTGAAGCGAGCTGAGCAAAATAGGAACTAGCCAAAAAAAGATAATGTTCAATAAAGAAATATTTATCCCGATAAAAGTCCAAAAAACAATGGTCATACCAATCAGTAATACCCAGGCTTGATGTCCTTTTTGATATTCTTGCATAAAGTTAAAATACCATTTCCAGTAGCTATGAGGATCTGGTTCATAAAAATCTGGATCTTCTTCAGTAGCAGGATAGCGATGGTGCAAACGATGATTTTCTGACAATATTTTGTAGGGCAAAAGTGCGTATAAAAATGAAGTTACATTACCCAAGAAATCATTAATCTGTCTAGAAGGAGAGATTATCTGATGTATCGCTTCATGGGCGGTGATAAACAGCCCAGTTTGCAAAAAAGATCGTAGCAAGATCAGTAAAACAACTAAGATTAATGGCAGTGAGCCAATGTCTACAGTAAAAAGAACAACTAAGCTGGTTAACCACAGTAGAATGATCGTTATGGCGATCGCTAACCCTGTCCAAGAATTGTCTGTTGCCACTGAAGAGTCGAGGATTAATTTACGAGTCATGAATTGAGCTTTGCTAAATAGGCTATTTTGTTTGGCTGCTGACTGTTAAATTTCGCTAGAGCAGCCGCCCACAACTCGATCACTAGAGCGATCGTCAATATGGTTGCAGAATATCGCCAGCTTAGATTTAGTTGAAGAGAATTCATTATGAGGCAGATTATTAGTAAACCGAGTATTAACTCACCGACAGCAAGATTTAGACAAGACGGGAGACGATAGATTTGTTTGTAATCAGAGAGTTTTATATCTCGCTATGTTTATTGGCAACAAGCAGCCTAACTGATTACTGTTTCTAGTAAAAATGCTGCTTAAAAGATCCTCATAACTAAATGATTGTTTTAATAGTTACACAGATATTGTCAATTTGGCATATGTTTATGACGCTAGGAGTATAGAGCTTTACACATTTAGCTTTTTAACATAATTTTTTTTCCATACTTAACTACAACCTAACGAATTGCCCGAGGACAAAAACTCTGTCATAAGTTGTAAATATAATGGCGTTGCTGGTTTGAAGTATCTACCAAGGAAAACTCAAAAGTAGTCTAGATCACTAAAGTCCTAACAAAAGCTGATCAAGGACATTACCACCGCGGTTATTAGCTGTATCAGATTCGATATCTGTGGTGGCAAAAGATAATCAAATTCTGAATTATACAAAAGCGCTAGTCAGAAAATTGCCAGGAAGAACTGTCAGAAGTAAATCAGGTTAAAAAAGAATGAAAAGTTTAAAGGCTTTTCTTACGTCTGATGATCCAAATAGTCGCGCCCAAGAATAGCAAAATCGCTACGGCCGTAGCGATAGGTTTGAGAAACTGCTTAACCAAGCTGTAATTATCTCCCAAGACATATCCTGCATAGGTCAAAAGAGTTATCCAGACCGCGGTACCCAAGGTCGAATAGAGCAGAAACGGGAACAAGGGCATTTTACTAATACCAGCAGGAACAGAAATATAGGTGCGAACTCCTGGAACAACCCGACTAATGCAGGCTGCCTGTTTGCCCTTGCGATCAAACCATTGTTTGGCATTTCTGATATCTTGACTAGATACCGTCAACCATTTTCCATAGCGGTCGGCTAGTCGTTCGATTCGTTTTAATCCCCAAAACTTGCCCAAATAATACCAGGGTAATGCTCCTAATACTGAACCCAATACTCCAGCAAGAACAACGTAGCTAAACTTAAGTTCTTCTTGAGTCACGACAAATCCTGCAAGAGGCATAATCAACTCCGAGGGAATTGGTGGAAAGATATTTTCTAACAACATTAATAGAGCAATACCGAAGTATCCCAGAGAGTTGACGGTGTCGGCAATCCAGTCGAGCATAGTTTTACAGGTTTATTGAGGAGCAAGTTTAAAAGTAAGCATTCGCCATGAGCAGTTATTAATTGATAAAATTAGCCAGAGGTCATAGCATAATCTTGTTCGCCAATCATTTACCCAACATAGGCACACTCCTTGGCTACGCCCAGCAGATTTAAGCACCGACTACCGCACCACCATTGGGATGTAAGACCTGTCCTGCAAAGAAAGATGAGTCTTCCGCAGCCAAGAAAACAAAGCTGGTAGCTACCTCTACAGGCTGACCTGGACGTTTCATTGGTACTTGTTTGCCAAACCCTTCTACCTGTTCGGCAGGAAAAGCATCGGGAATAAAAGGAGTCCAGATAGGGCCTGGTGCTACACCATTAACGCGAATGCCTTTTTTGAGTAGAGACTGGGATAGAGAACGAGTAAAAGCTAGAATCGCGCCCTTAGTAGTAGAGTAACTTAATAAGGGAGCATGACCTTTATAAGCATTGATGGAGGTAGTGTTAATAATTGCGCTGCCCTCTTTTAAATGTGGAATTGCCGCCTTGCAAAAGTAAAACATAGAGAAAATATTAGTACTAAAAATGCTGCCTAAACGAGCAGAGTCAATGCCTTCTAAAGTTTCGGGATCTTCCATATACTGTTCGGCGGCGTTATTGACTAAAATATCAAGCTTGCCCAATTCGGCAACAGTTTTCGCTACTGCTTCCTGGCAAAAATTTTCGCCGCTAATGTCTCCAGGAATCAACAGGCACCTTTGCCCTTCTGCTTCAACTAACTCTTTGGTTTTCTTAGCGTCACCATGTTCGTTAAGGTAAACAATCGCCACATCAGCTCCTTCCTTGGCATACAGCACTGCTACAGAGCGACCAATACCACTGTCTCCACCTGTGATTAAAGCTACTTTACCCTGCAATTTACCACTGCCTCGATAGCTTTCGCGGTCATATTCTGGCTGGGGATTCATTTCTGATTCGAGGGCGGGTTGCTTATCTTGTTCCTGTGGGGGAATTTGGTCTGCGGAAATAGTCACTATTATTCTCCTTACTACTAGGTATATGTTTGATTTTTTCGCCAATCTTTGAAACAGCACAGTTTAGCGCGACGATAACTATGATCACATTGCCATCAAAGTTTCAACGTATTTTGCTACACATGCAGTGGGAAGATTGGGCTTCTAATATCAATTTAGAAAACAATTGCCCAGATAAAATGGGTCGGAAGTTAGATTCGAGAAAATGGCGATCGCTCTTCAATAATTTCTATCAATAGTAGTAGTTTCTCTACAACCATAGATAGTTGAAGCTAAATAGTATTTTGATTTATTGTTTATAGTAACCAAGCTTATAATCTTCATAAAAATATTAAGCATAAAATTCATCTTTATCTAGTTCATAAAAGTCAATGTAATAGTGAAAAAACTAGCGAGTTATCCTGACTATTAAACATAGTGCCAGTGCAGATATTACCTTCTGCAAAATGAAGGCGGATATAGGATACTCAGATTCTCCTGAAACCTAGAGATAACTGTCTTTTCAGGAAAAGAAGCTAGCCAAAGATAGCAATTGTCTTATCGAAGAGCTAAATAAGCTCTGACCTGCAAATAAATTGGAAAACAAATAAAAAATATGCAAATTACGCCCGAAATTACTTACCGCAATCTGGAAAAAACAGCAGCAATCCACTCCTTAATCGAAGAAAAAATTGCCAAGCTAGAGCAATTTTGTGACTACATAAATAGTTGTCGTGTCGTAGTCGAAAAGGCTCACGACCATCCAGATAGTGGTTCTCCTTATAAAGTTAGTATTGACATCACTATTCCTCATGGGAGAGAGATCGCCGTAAGCCAGAATCCCGACCAAGGAAAACAGTATCCACCTTTAGAAACCGTTATCCGCGATGCATTTGAAGCAGCTCGTCGCCAGGTTGTCGGATTATCTACAGAACAGAAGGGCGAAAGAAAAATGCACTATGAGCAAGAAATTAGTGCCATTATTACCAAACTATTTCCTGAGCAAGGTTATGGTTTTCTCAAGGCGGTTGATACTGGCGAAGAAATTTATTTTCACCACAATAGCGTTGTGAATGAAGATTTCTCCAATTTAGAGATCGGCAACGGAGTTAGATTTAAAGAAACACAGGGCGAAATGGGACTTCAGGCCACTACCGTGCAGGTAATTGATCGCCAAAGTTCGGTTGCCAGCAACAATTCAGTACCCAATGCCGCAGAAAAGCCTTTGGGTTGGAAGTAATATAAATTGCCAATTTTTTCTGCCAATAATAAAGATGGCTACACTACTGTGGCTTTTACCTAAACGTTACTCAGTCGAGACAAAAATCCTATTTTGTTGATTTTATCTGTGCTCCCTAGATTTCTCAAGTTTAGGGAGCATTTAGCTATCAATAGTTACGTTCAGAATGCAGTTAAGCTGGTTCTTCATAACCTTGAATGTACTCAGGCTCAAATTGGCGCAGTAGCCTAGTAGATTGGCGGATTAAACTATCAGAACCTTGAGTAACAATAATATATTTTCCTGCATTGAGACGATTGCGATAAGTCAGTGCATCGCCACTTCCTGTAGTTAAGCCTATGCCACCACCGACAAATACTGCTCCTATAAATCCTGAAGCTGCACCCAAAATACCCCCAATAATATGCTCTGCAACTGAGTTAGTGAAGGAAAAGAGTTTGATGTTTGTCAAGACATTAAAGGCATATCCCGCGGTAAAGCCAAAAGGAACTGACCAGTAGGCGAGTTTTTTTAGTCCTTTGTTTGCCTGTCGATTAGGATTAATTAAGCCAAACTCGTCTGCACTTTGATAACCTTGCCCTAGAATAGCTACTTTTTCTGTAGAAATTCCATTTTGGCGCAAAGCTGAGTAGGCTTCTTCTGCCTGTTTTTTATTTGCTAAAACTGCAATGAGGTAATTCATACTGTGAAAGATGGAATAAATGCTAATAAAATCACAACAGCAAATTTTTATTATTCTCTTATCTGAAAGAGGCTGCTACTGTATAGATTAATAATATTGGCAGAAGAAAACATCATGCTTCAGCAATAAAAGACTAGATACCTGCTTTTAAGTTTTTTGCTATATTTTTACTAACTATTCGCCTGACCGAATTTTAAGTGCCACCCTGATTTTATGATGTAAAGCTCAACTTGCTCTGATTTTACAGACTAATCATAAATTGTCATTGTCTGTAATTTGGCTAAAAACCTAGAGATGATCTAAAGAGAGCGCGAGTTAACCAGTCATTAAAAAACAATCATTATTATTAAACGAGTCAGATAAATAATACATTGCTTTGATAATCGCTAATAAAAATATTTTTAGTTTAATTATTTAATGTCATTTAACCAACTAGAACCTTTTCGCTTTCCCGTGGCTCAATGGATCTACGATCGCTTTAGCCAGTTAATCATTTATCCTAGTATCTGGGTAGCGGCAGCAATTGCTTCGCTAGGAATTTTTATTCAAGACATACTGTATTTAGAACCTAATTGGCAGGCGATCGCGCTAATTTTCTGTGCGGCATTAATACCTTATAATCTGGATCGGATATTTGATTCTTATCTCCAAAAAATTCCCGATAATAAAGCACAATTATTCTTTCGCAAGCCCTATATTTGGGTATTACTATTGGTAGCAACTGGGGCTACTTTTTCCCTGCTATATCATGCCCCTCTAGCCGTTAAATATGCCAGTACAGCAGGAATTATTCCTTTACTTTATGGGACACCAATTTTTCCTTTAAAGCAAGAATCTCAATGGCAATGGTATAGATTAAAAGATATACCTGGCTCCAAAGCCTGGATTGTCGGCAGTATTCTCACCTATGCCACTGTCGCCCTACCAATAGCCTATGCGGGGGCAAAATTCGACTCAAATGTTGCTTTGACTACCCTGTTTATATTCGTTTTTATTGTCACTAACTCTCACATTTTTGACATTCGAGATATTCCCTCTGATCGCGCTAAAGGTGTGGTTACTTTACCCATAATGGCAGGAGTCAGGGGAACGAAAATCATTTTAGCAACCATGAATATTTCAATGTTGCTTGTTATAGTTGTTGCCTGGAGCAGAAATCTAATCCCCTATCATCCAGAGATTATTATTGCTACCGCCTTGAATTTAATCTATATCTTGAAGGTGAATGTAGATACTCCTCGCTGGATATACAACATTGTAATTGAAGCCTGTCTATTTGTTCCTCTGCTGACGCATTGGCTCGGGACATATTTATAGTCATTCCTCATCAGCAATGTCAGATTATTCTATGCTTTTTGCAACCTTGCCGCGAAAAACGATGTAGTTGTAAATATTGTAAGCCAGCATAATGGGAATTAAAAAGCCAATAAAAACGATCATAAAGACTAGCGCACTAGGGCTTGCAGCAGCTTGATAGATCGTAATTTGAGTCGGAATAATGTAAGGAAAGACTACCAAGCCCAAACCAATAAACGACAGTAAGAACAACAGTAGGCTCCAAACAAAAGGTTGTCTTTCCCGTTCAAAATATAGACTTCTCAGCAGCATAAAAATCAGGAAAGTTCCTAACAGTGGAATTACTGCAAAAATATAAATTAGCGGCGCTTCAAATAGCTTGTCTCTGATGCCCTCAGAAAAAATAGGCGTGGTTATCGTCAGATATACCGCACCAACAAAAGTTGTCACCGCCGAAATCCTTGCAGTCCGATAGTGCGTAGTTTGCAGCTCGCCTTCTGTCTTTAAAATTAAGTAAGTCGAACCAATCAGCACATAACCCTGGATTAAGGTCAGAGCCGTTAATAGCGATCGCCAAGTGAGCCAATCCCAGGTTGTACCAATAAAATGACCAGCCTGATCTACTGCAATTCCCTGTAAAATCGCTCCTAAAGCAAATCCCTGTCCTAAGGCAGCCAGGAAACTTCCTCCCCCAAAAGCAATATTCCAAAATAGCTTGCTGTTGGCATGTTCGCGAAACTCGAAGGCGACGGCTCGAAAGATCAGACCAAAGATCATCACCATCACAGGAATATATAAAGCCTGGAGGATTGTGCCATAAGCCAGGGGGAATGCGCCAAATAAAGCGCCGCCCATCAAAACCAACCAAGTCTCGTTCGCATCCCAAACATTGCCCAGACTAGTCATCAACATACCCCGACGTTCTTCTGTTGAGGCAGTGATTGAGAGAATACCTACTCCCAAATCGAAACCATCCAGCATGACGTAGAGCAGTAAAAACAGCGCCAAAACAGCAAACCAAACTTGAGGCAAAAAATATTCGAGAGTTTCCATAATTTAGGGATAGGGAATGAGGAGTGCGCAAAAATTCTAGAGGCTATGGTCTTGAACGAAGGCAGCCCTAAAGGATTAGCTCCGCTTCGCTCCGCGTCAGGGCAGAGGGCGCGAATCAAGATAAATCACTGCTGCGTTTCTAGGGGGCGGCTGTTGGGAATATGTTCGGCTTGAGAAATATCTAGTTCGGCAGGAACAGTTGATCCTGGTAAGGGCAAATCTAAATTGGGTCCGGTGCGAATAATTCGGCTGCCAAAATAGAGCGCAAAAACAAACAGGATGGTGTAAACTACCGCAAAAGTGGATAGAGAAGTCAGGACGTTGCTAGCAGGTAGATTGGAAGCCGCATCAATCGTGCGAATTTCACCATATACTGTCCAGGGCTGTCTGCCGACACAGCGCACGATCCAGCCAGATTCCACAGCAATATAGCCCAGGGGTGCGGCTAAAATCCAGATTCGCAGCAGCCATTTCTGTTGAGCAATATTTTCGGCTGAGAGCTTGCCCCGTAGCCACTGTAAAACCGTCAAAGCCATTAAGCCAGCCAAAACAAAGCCGATCGCAATCATAGTTCGGAAGGCATAGTAGATTAGACCAATTTGATGGGGACGATCTTCGGGAGCATATTCTTTCAAACCCTGTACTGGTTCGGAAAGTTGAGGCTTGATTTCAAGAATGTAGCTTAGTAAACCAGGAATAGAAATTTCCCAATCATTTTTTTCTGCCTGATCGTTGGGAATCGCGAGCATACTCCAGGAAGGAGATTCTCCCGCGGGAATTGTTGACCATTGAGCCTCCATTGCCGCCAATTTAGTTGGTTGATAATGATAAACCTGTTCTCCACTCAAGTGTCCGATGTATAGCTGTAGGGGCGTAACGGCGATCGCGATCGCCAGAACAATCTTAAATGAAAGCGCAAAAAACTCTGGGTGACGCCGATTGATAATATACCAGGCGCTTATACCGCCAATGACAAACAGCGAAGTTTCTAAGGTGGCAAAAAACATGTGGAGGACACTGTTGAGCATAAAAGGATTGAAAATTGCCTGAAAATAATCGCCGACGATAAAATTGCCGTTGACAAATTCACCACCAGCAGGGGTTTGCAACCAAGAATTGGCGCTTAAAATCCAGAAAATAGACAAATTTGCCCCAATTGCCACCATAAAGGTCGCAAAATAATGCATTATAGGCGGTACGCGATCCCAGCCAAACAGCATGATTGCCAGAAAACCTGCTTCTAAAGCAAACGCCATTGACGCCTCAAAGCCCAAAACGCTACCAAAGAAATCGCCAACGGCTTCGGAAAATGGCGCCCAGTTAGTACCAAACTGAAATTCCATCGGCAAGCCAGAAGCTACTCCAATGCCAAAATTTAGCACATAGAGCTTTGACCAAAACCGAGCATGATAGTAGTAATTTTTGTTGCGTGTCTTGAGCCACAAACCCTCAACTACGATGAGGTAAATTGCCATTCCCGTCGTCAAGACGGGCCAAAGCATATGAAAAATTGCCGTTAGGGCAAACTGTAAACGAGAGAGAACTACGGTATCTGAAAGAAAATCCATTATTTTTCGCTGACTAGCTATCGAGATGATGAGAAGTTTACGAAGCTTACTCTAACTCTAACGAAATTACCCTCAAGTGTGTGAGGCGATCGCTAGCCTCAAATCTGTAGCCGATTTCTGGCGTCAGATGCTACTTGCCTTTAATATCTAAAGTCAGACAGGGCTATATGCTCTCAAATGTTCCACTCCTGCTTGATTATTTTTTTATAAAGATTATCTTTAATCATGATTTGACGTTGCAGTTCAACTACTAATTCTTGTGCTTGCTGATGAGACAAAGCCTGAACTTGAGTCGCAACTTTCTTGAGATTAAATTCTTGTTCGAGAGATAAAGAGTTGGAATTGTTCATGTTTACACCTTTACTTTTTGAGATTGAAGCACAGCGTTATAGACAGCCAAGAACTAAACAATACTGCCTGAAGTTGAGTTCAACTACATACAAAGTAGATAAATGTTTGGCAAATATGCTCTATCTAAAGGCTTAATTGCTGCTGCTCAAATAAATAATAATAAACAAAGATTATCTGATTGATAACTAAAGTTTAGATGTGCATTTTTCTTATGTCTTGTTTTGCTCCCCTAAAGCTACTTTGCTTTACCTTTATGCCCAATTGGGCAGCTAAACCACGTCGATCTTGCAGGATTAATCATCGCAATATTTTGATGATTCATAGACCACAAAAAACACTAAAAAATAGATTATTTAGTATAAATAACAACACAAAAAAATATCCTGAGAGTCACTAGAAATGTATCATAGATAACTTTTTGCTGTTTTGATTAGCGTATTAACTTTTGTTCATCAAGATATCGTTAATCTAGAGTTACGCTCAACTACGACTTGCAATCATCAATCTGCGGCTCATGGTTTTTAACTAAGTTAGGAATCCCTGGCAAGTTCGCTCCTAATATCCAACTAATGGCAGACAACAAATAAAAAAAAATTATCTATATTTAAAGTAATTAAATACAGTTCATTAAGGAATTATCATTCATGGCAAATCCAACACCAACACCACATTACGATGTTCAGTCTGAGCGTAAGTATGGCGAGTTCGCAACCAAGTTCCAGTTTGGTTCCAATCCCAGTGCCGAAGTTTGGAACGGCAGACTAGCGATGCTTGGCTTTTTAGGAGCATTACTAGTAGAACTAACTACTGGACAAGGATTTTTCCACTGGCTTGGTCTAGCGTAATTAAAGCCTAAACGCTCTTGTTAGTAACTCTAGTAAAAAACCCTGCCCAGAGCAGGGTTTTTGCTGCGGAAATTTCCTCACCATCCCTAATTGCTGCTAGTTTAGCTTCTGGAGCAAGATTAATCGCGGTGACTGAGCTTAACTTGTAAGATAAAAGTTAAAGCTATAAATTACTACATGACCCAAATATCTCAAACGATTCAACTGCCTGATAGCCAGAGTGCGATCGCCCTAGCGGGAAGTAATGAGCAAAATTTAAAGCTGCTGGCACGTCATACAGGAGTCAAGTTGATCTTGCGGGGACAAGATTTGTTGCTGCAAGGTCAGACAAAAGCAGTAGAGCGATGCGTAAAAGCGATTCAGACCCTTGAGCCTTTGTGGTCTATGGGCAAACCACTCCACGAGCCAGATATTTTGACTGCGTTTCAGGCGATCGATACGGGACGGACAGAGGAATATAGCGACCTGCAAAAAAATGTTCTCGCACGGACAAAAAAAGGCGAGGTAATTCGAGCCAAGACCTTTAAGCAGAAGCAGTACATTAAGTCGATCCAAAAGCACGATGTTACCTTTGCGATCGGACCTGCGGGTACAGGCAAGACTTTTTTGGCGGCGGTATTGGCAGTCAAGGCTCTTTTGAGTGACGAATGCGATCGCATTATCCTAACTCGTCCAGCAGTTGAGGCGGGAGAAAAGCTAGGATTTTTACCTGGAGATCTGCAAGAGAAGGTTAATCCTTTTTTGCGTCCTTTATATGATGCTCTGTATGAATTTATCGATGCGGAGAAAATTCCCGATTTGATGGAGCGGGGCAAAATTGAGGTGGCACCCCTCGCCTACATGCGGGGTCGTACTCTGTCTAATGCCTTTGTCATTGTTGATGAAGCGCAAAATACTACTCCCGCTCAGCTCAAAATGGTATTGACCCGCCTCGGTTTTGGCTCAAAGATGGTAGTGACAGGGGATATTACCCAAACGGATCTCCCTTCAAATCAGGATTCAGGCTTGATTGTTTCCCGTCGTATTCTGCGTAACGTAGAGGGAATCGCTTTTTGCGAGCTAACTCAGGCAGACGTAGTGCGCCATCCTCTGGTGCAGAAAATTGTAGCCGCCTATGAACGTTACGATCGCTAATCAGACAATTTTAGGACACTGAGAAACTGCGAGAAACTGCATCTATAAAGTTTTAACTAGAAACCCAACTTTGTTTAGATGATGTATGACTTAATAAATAGAATAGAGTGAATTAAGATTCTGAATAAGCATGATGGAAGGACAAGGAGTAAAGATTGGCAGTACAGCAATTATTTGGAGTTTAGCGACAGGAATGATGGCAATCTCAATTCCAATTGTCAAAATGACTGAAACAGGAATTATTCTTCCCTTAGCGGTAGTCGTCGGGGTTAGCTTAAGTACGATCGCTATTTGGCTGAGTACCTGGGGTTCTTAAAATCTTATTGCTGATCCAGATAAATACTGATTAAGAATCAAGGGGCGATCTGCTATTTCGTTTAAACCGCCAGACTGCAAATATTTCAGCCAGATATTTCGCCAACTAGCAGAAGGCGATCGCTCGTCAATTACAATATTGAGCACATCATACCAAATCCTTTGCTAGGCATAGAGGCAGCTTGTTATAGTCTGCTCTTAGGTTTGCTGCTGGCAACAGTCTATGGTGTCTCAATTCACATGATCGAGGAAACAGTGGTGCGATCGCTTTAAGATGAAAAATAATGGCGTTGCACAAGTAGAAGATGATTTCTAAAAATCTTGAGACTGCAAATAAG
>JBCBWB010000116.1:0-16941 GCA_039817275.1 Cyanobacteria bacterium J06648_1
AGATGCCATTGAATGCCTACTATTTCTTTGTTTTCTTTATTTGTCTAATGTCCTAACCTTATCACGTAATGCTATAACAACCAAGAGATTAATCGTCGGCGACTCTTTTACCTGTGCCTCAATAGTTGCAGGCTGGACGCTTTTACGTATAAAGATAGAATCTACGGCAAAAGGGCGAGGCAAATCGGGATCTTGTAATGCTTCCCAATGTATGCCATGGAATTCTGGGGTAACGCTTTCTATGGCTATTGTTACCTGACTCAAATCGCTTCTGAACGTGCTGTATTTAGCGTAGGCTTTTAGATCTGACCCAAACACCTGTTGGAATAACTCCTCGCCGTATTTTCTAATGCTAGCCTTCGCTCGATCTGCCTTAACATTATCCAAACTCGGATAAAGCAACTACTCCTCAAAATACCACTCTAATTCTTGCTCCTGCTCGGCTGTAAAAGGATCGCTGACGGTAATTGGATAGTTATTGCCCTCGATAACTAAGGTCGCGTTAAAGCCTGTAGCGGTCTGACTCTGTTCGCGGATCGTTTCGCGGATCGTAATTACAGTCATGGTCTATTATTCAGCAATATAGAGTTGCAAACTGACGAGGGAGTTTACTCTATGTTTCAATATAGAATATTTAATGTGAATTAGCTGCATAATACAAACCTCTAAAATCTATAGCCCTCAAAAGCTGCAAGGTTATTTGTCGATGTTGTTGAACTTTGGCAGATTCGATTTTTCTGAGATATTTCAATAATTAGTTTCAAATGCTAAATCTCACCAAGCCGAAAAGTACAACTCTTTTACGGAGGGGTACCCTAAAGGATACACCTGCGGCTATGGGGAAGTCGTTACGTCCCCATCAGGCGAGCGACCCCGCGCCGCCGCAAGGCGCAAGGGAATGCGCGAGATTGGGGTTTCCTAAAGGATATATGTTTACGGTATCCCGTAGGGACACCTACGGATATGGGGGAAAGTTCCCCCAATATGGATCTTTATATTTGGAAGATAAATTTTGTACGACAGAAAAGAGAATTAAGTTTTTTATTTGATTCACATGAGAAGTATAGAATATTTGACTGATAACTGTACGCAATTTTATTTCGCGATCGCAACACAAGAACTTGCTGCTGCTTCTACCGCTCGATAGCTCAGGTTAGAAATCGTATTTAACTTTATACATATCTTCCTCCTTAAACTGAGGTATCCTATTTTTCTTACCAGCAGGTTTTTGAGCCGATTTTGTTTTATCTTGTGGAGAATGTTCTGAGTCTGACTTTTGCTTGGCGCTGCTAGCTTTACTATCAGTCATGGCTAAATTTAGTTACCGTTGCAGGTATTATAACAATTGCAGAGAACACCAAAGTAATCTTGATAACGATGGAAGATTTTGAGCTACCTGCCGCACTTGATGAAGAATATGAGGCAAATGTCGCCTTAAGCTATGAATATATCGAGAAATCTATCAAAGAAATCCAAGATATCAGTAGCCAGACCAATACCCAGTTAGGTTTGCTGATTGGATTTAATTTTACCTTTGTGCGCTTTTTTCTGACGGAATTACCCGATAGTTCTGTCGCTATCAATTCTTGGTTTTGCTATTCCTGCTTGATTTTAAAAATACTCGCCTATCTCTTTTCTGGTATTAGTATATTTTGCTGTTTTAGAGGCTTGTACAGAAATATTGACTACTATATTATTCGACCGAGCATTCTGATCGAGCAATGTAAAGAGAGTTCGACGACAGAATTGAAATTAGGAATTATAAACACCTGGGATAAAAAACTCCAGCAGTTCATTCAACTAACAAAAAAAAAAGAGCTTTTAAATCGCTCGATACTTTTTATTGCAGTATCAGGCTCGTTAGCTATTATTGACTATGTAATCGATTATGCAATCAGTTATTGGCTCTGATTCGATCTGAAATGCTTAATAGAATCTTACCTGAAAGCGATCGCGTCATAGTTCTAAAAGCACCAAACCGATTTATTTATATTCCAGATTAAGCGACAGCATATACTTTTGAATTCAGGTTTGCTTTTGGCAGACAACAAAACGAATGCCCTGCATCACTGGGACAGGACATTCGTAGGTTAGTATTTTTTATTTCCTAACTATATTCTGAACCTAAGTCGACAAATACAGCTACTTCTAATTAACGGCTAGTTACCGTTTCCGAACCTAACGGTTTGAGATCGCGACGTTCTTCAACTACGACTTCTTTCTTATTTTTTCCCGCTAAACCAAATAGACCAAACAGACCTAGGAGTCCTAACCAACCCCAGTTAGATCTCTCTTCGACGGCATTAGCCGCTGCTGCTACCTCTGCTTCTGCCGCTTCTGCTGCTTGGTTGATGTTTTCTTGGGCATCGGCGGCGGCTTCTTCAACCTGCTGTTCTGCCTGATTGTAGTTACGCTCGATGGCGTTGCCAGCATCCTGCAAACCTTCTTCGACGGCTGCTCCAGTATTCTCTAGACCCTGCTCTGCGGCTTCACCAGTGTTCTTGATGCTGTTGCCTAAAGCTTTCCCTGCGTCCTGAAGATTTTCACCAGCATTGTCAATGTTTTGCTCTGCTTGGTTGAGGTTAGTGTCTACAGTCTGTTCTTTTTCCTGACTGAAAACAGCATCAGCAGATAGGGTAATGCTAAAAGCAAGAATAGTAGCCGTTGTTAATTTAAATAAATTCATAAAAATTCTCCTTATATTGTTACTTTGAGATCCAAAAAAACTTTTTCTTGAGTTTACTTATTTTGCTCAAACAAGTTATTTGTAATTAATCTATATTATAAATTTATCATTGAATTTATAGTACTACATCTTTCTAAAGATAGAAGTAAATACTTAGAGTATATCAATATAAAAATTCTGCACCCTTTTAACAAAGTACAGAATAAGTTTTAAGCTTATCACTAAGCTTTAGATTTGAACTAATCGGCAGTTTACTAGATAAATTACCATTCGCGATCGCCATTTTCATCTACTCTAGCCTGACGAATTACATCAGAGATTTCTTCTGCGTCTTTGATGTGATGTAGGGCTTTTTCTTCGCCATTTTCATCTTCAACAGGGAAATAGGCAGGCACTTTTACCTTTCCAGCAATATCCCAACTATCAACGGCTACCTGCTCTTTCTTTTCTTCTAAAGTTTTTGAGTGGTCAATAATGTCGCCCTTGTTGGCGGTACGCAGCGCATCTTCTTGATTGCTTTCGCGATATACTCTTTCGTGTTCTTTATTACTCATAACTAATTATCATTTGTTTCTTAACCACCCCATTAAACAAAATTACGCTAAAAAGTTAATCTAGCTATTGATAGAAATAAAGATTCAGTCTTTTGATGGACTTTTGTTTATTTCTGTTTTTTGAGTGAGCTAAGTTTCATTATTATTACTGCGACATATGAGCCATGTTTGATAGTAAATATTCCTATATCGTAAGACTGATATTTATTGTTCAGTAATCAAACAGTATATATCCATAGCAGGATACGGCAATAGTACAATTACAGCTAATAATAGTAGTTGTTAAAAAGAATTCTGAGGAGAATGTAATGTTGTTCAATAAATTAAATAGCTGGTTAAAATCTTCTATACGCTTAATGCTAACAGTGTTGGTCTGTGGACTAATGCTTGTTGCTGTTGCTAATCCCGTACAGGCGGCCACAAGCAAAACCACTGACGGAGAAGCTACATTAAACAAAATTCAGGATAAAACAGATGATGTAGCTAGTTCCAATCCACGAGGAATCGGTGAAGTGACCAGCGAAGCGCAGAAAGGACTAAACGCGGTGCAGGGTGCTGCTGATAGCGATAAAATGGTTTCCCGCGAAGAAGCTGATGCCACTACAGTGAAAGAGAAAGCAGGCAACTTCTTCGACAAACTAACTAACTAGTAAATAGATCAAGCTAATTTTAAACAGGTTCTCACGCCCAGAATCTATTCTGGTAGTCACATCGATTAATATAGCGACGCAGAAGACAAGATACCCTAACAAGATTAATCTAAGAACATATAAACCCAGAATCAAGGGTTAAGCTAAGAACTGACTTGGGCTAGCATTTGCCTCGAAGTCGCTCAAATATTTCCTGACTATCCAAACTTAGATTGGCGGTATGGTCAGGAATTTTATGCTATTTAGGCCAGACAAAATATCCTCACAGACTAGCAAACTAAAAAAATTTTCAGATGAATTCAGCTACCGATTTTTTGGCAGAAATTACTCAAACCTTGGGTAATTTGACTCAAAGCTTAACTACCGAAACTCAGAAATTTTTTGAAAAAACCACGGTATCTACAGGAGAAACACTAGACTGGATTTCGTCCAATCCTCTACTCCAAGCAGCAGATAATGTGATCGGCTTAGACTGGCTAATGACCTTTCTCGGTCAGGTAGACACTGCCAAAATTACAGCTACCGTCGAGGAAATGCGATCGCAACATCCCCAAGAAACGCCAGAACAGATTGCCCAGCGTCTAATTGTGCAAAAAACCTGGGAAGGGGGACGTTTGGGGCTATTAACCAATATCATCCCCCCCGTTGCCGCCTTCTTTTTGGGAGTAGAGCTAATTGCCACGACCAAGCTACAGACCGAAATGGTTTATGAAATTGCCGCTGCCTACAGGCTAGACTTGTCAGAACCAGCCAGACGAGGAGAAGTTTTAGCCATCTTTGGCTTATCTCTTGGTGCAGACGTGCTGAAAACTGGTCTGACCGTAGTCGAAATTATTCCTGGTATTGGCGCGGTGGTAGGTGCTTCCACTAATGCCGCTATGCTGTACGTACTGGGTCAAACAGCCTGTCGTTTTTATCAGAGTAAAGCTGGTGAGATAGAGGTAGAGTCGATGCAGGAAGAAACAGCCGCAGATTGGCAGGTAGCTTTGAAGCAGTCTCAAGTGATGGATAGAATCTTGGCGCAGATGGTGAGGATTAGTTATCCTGATGAAGATTGGAACGAAATTTTGCCCCAGATCAAAGAAATATCTCCTGCTTCGGTAGCAACTATTGCCACAAATATCAAGCAGCCCCAAGATCTAGCCGTACTCTTAGAAGAACTGATGCCTGAGTTCGCGCCATTGACCCTAAGTCGATGCTACGAAATCGCCATGTCTAACGGCAGTATTACCCTACGAGAACAGGAAGTTTTGAGTCAAATTGCGGTCAAGTTTCAGCTAGATTTGTCCACCTTAAGCCATTCACAGCTAGATTAAGGAAGCTTGGGAGCAAAATATTAAATCTTCGCTTTTTCAACTGAAACCACCAGCTATGAACCGCCGCCCACAAACTATTTTAATAGTTGACGACTCCGCCGAGGACTGCCATATCTATCGCCGCTACCTTAGCCAAGAGTTGACTGCCAAATATGAAATAGTGGAAGCGAGTTCTGGTGATGAGGGATTGGCAGAATTGACTAGGCTCCAGCCAGATTTGATCCTGCTAGACTATCTCCTGCCCGACTGTAATGGCTTGGAGTTTATCGCCGAGTTAAAAGACCAAATAGGTCAAGTTCCCCCGATCATAATGCTGACAGGACAGGGAAATGAAGTTATTGCAGTAGAAGCAATGAAGCAAGGGGTCAAAGATTATCTGGTCAAGGGTAAATTGACTCCTCAGGCTCTGATCTCCTCTGTGCGAAATGTGATTCAGCAGTCCCATTTACAGTCTCTGCTGACCAAAAGTTTCCAGCAGCAGCAGTTGATTGTGGAAACCTCTTTGCGTATCCGCCAGTCTTTAGATTTATCAGACATCTTAAATACTGCGGTTAAAGAAGTACGCTTACTTTTAGATTGCGATCGCGTGGTAATTTATCAGTTTGCCTCGGATATGAGCGGTGATATTGCCGCCGAGTCAGTCAGATCTGGCTGGCGCAGTTCTCTAGGAGAAAAAGTCATTGACACCTGTTTTCAGACCCATGGTGCCGATCGCTATGCCAGGGGTGAAACCTTGGCGATTGATGATGTTTACAATGGCAATCTTTCCCCCTGTCATCTCCAACTTTTAGAAACATTTCAAGTACGAGCTAATGTGATCGTGCCTATCTCGATCGCCTCTGCCGAGAATGCGTCTCAACTTTGGGGTTTATTGATTGCCCATCAGTGTAGCGATATCCGTAACTGGCGCCAGGATGAAGTGGAATTGTTAGATAAACTTGCCGTTCAGCTGGCGATCGCGATCTATCAAGCCGAGCTACTTAGCAGTCTCAAACAAGAATTAGGTAAAAGAAAACATGCCGAAGACTCTCTGCGAGAAAAGGCAGTGGAATTAAACTGTTCAAACCAGGAGCTACACAAAACTACTTCTCTACTCAAAAAGCGCAATCAAGAGCTGGATCGCTTTGCCTATGTTACCTCCCACGATCTTAAAGCACCCCTAAGAGCGATCGCTAATTTGGCAACCTGGATAAGAGAAGATCTAGCAGGGCAGATCCCTGCCGAAAATCAGCAGCAGCTAGATTTGATGCAGTCGCGGGTTGAGCGGATGGAAGGATTAATTCAGGGACTACTAGACTACTCTCGCGTTGGTCGAAAAGAAACGCCCACAGAAACTGTCGATATCGGAGCATTGGTGCGAACCACAATCGATTTACTAGCGCCACCCCCTGAATTGAAATTTGAGATTACTGCCGATCTGCCCACAATCGAAACTAAGGCGATTTTATTGCAGCAGGTATTGAGCAATTTGCTGAGTAATGCAATTAAGTATCATCCAGATAAGCAAGGCAATATCACTATTTCCGTAACGGAACAGGAAGAATTCTATCAGTTTTGTGTGGCGGATGACGGGCTAGGAATCGATCCGCAATATCACGATCGCATTTTTACTATCTTTCAAACTTTACAGGCAAGAGATACTTTTGAGAGTACGGGTATTGGTCTATCAATTGTCAAAAAAATTGTCGAAGCTCAAGGAGGCAAAATCTGGGTTAAATCTCAGCTAGGGGAAGGGGCAACTTTCTGTTTCACCTGGAGTAAGTAAAGTCCAGAGTTGAGCTATACCCTAGGCAGTTCTACTGCTTCAAACCAATAGTTAAGAAAGGTTGTCACCAGTTGATTGAGGCGCTTGGTATCCATCGGTTTAACCATATAGCCGCTTACGCCTTGACGATAGCAGGCATCAATATCTTTGGGATTAGAAGAGGTAGAAAAGATAACTACAGGTATTGTTTGTAAATCGCGATCGCTTTTGAGGATTGATAATACTTCTTTGCCGTCCGTTCCAGGCAGGTTTAGGTCGAGAATAATCAAGCAAGGTCTGGGTGCCAGAGATTGCTCGACATATTCTCCCTGGTGATACAAAAAGTCTAGGGCTTCTTCGCCATCTTCACAACGATAGAGGGAATGGGGAACACCTGCTTGAGAAATCGTTCTGGCTAGGGCGGCAAAATCTTCGTCGCTATCTTCGATAATTAATAGTGGCTGCGGCAGTTTTGCCTGGCTGGTTTCGCTCATCTAGAAATCGCTATAAAATTCACTGTAAAGTAAAGTAAAAGGTAGTACCTGCTTGATACACTGATTCTATCCAAATCTCGCCTCCATGACGTTCCACAATTTTTTTGGCAATCGTCAAACCAGCCCCAGTGCCACCGCCGTATTTTTTTTGACCATGAAGACGTTTAAAGATCCGAAAAATCGACTCTAAGTGGCGCTCGCGAATGCCGATCCCGTTATCACGGACATAGAAAATAGTTCCTGCCTGGGTATCAGAAAAATGCGCCTGCATCTTGTGAGCAACATTTGGATCGTCGGCAGTCAGGTAGCCAATTTCAATAATTTTATGTGGCTGCTGATTGTATTTAATCCCGTTACTAATCAAATTCGTAAACAGCTCGTTTATCTGGGAACCATCGCACTTTATCGTTGGCAACGGGCGAGGAATATTGAACTCTACCTGAGTATCTCTGGCACTAGCCTTGATTACCTGTAGCACACCTGCCAAGAGGTCATTGAGGTCTATAGACTTGAGACGTAGTTCGGCTCGACCCAAACGAGAATAATGCAGCAGAGAATTAATCAGATCCTCCATCCGATGGGTTAACTGCATGAGAGTATTTAGCTTATCAGCCCCGTCATTTCCCAGCAGTTTGCCGTAGTCTTCGATTAAAAAACTAGAATAGTTGTAAATGCCTCTTAGGGGTTCTTTAAGATCGTGAGAAGCAATATAGGCAAAAGCATCAAGCTCGGTGTTGCTACGGGATAGTTCTTGGTTGATTTGCGCTAGCTGGTCGGCTTTACGCAGAATAATGCCGACGATCGAACTACGCAGTTCTAAAGCTGCTTCAATCTCACAGGTTTTCCAAGGTAATGATTTTCCCCTCACTGTTTCTTGCCACTTAGCAAAAGATTTGCGTGGCGACATCCGTACTGTGCCGTCGGCTACTGTCTCTACCGCTTTGGCGGGATTGCCACCCCAGTTTACCGTTTGGGCTACTTCGGGACGAAACCAGATAATATAGGTCTGTTGCACACGGGATATTTGTAATGCCAGTAGCCCACTGGCGATCGCCTTATCTGTCTCTAGTTCGGTATATTCTGAGGTCAAACAGTCGGTTTCATAGATGGTATCTGCGCCAAACTGATTTTCTAGCCAGGGCAACATTTTGGCGATCTCTTCTGCTTCTGGAGTCGTACCGAGAGAGATAATTTCGTCACCCAAGGACAAAGCTGCACCACTAGCACCAACAAGATCTAACAAAAGTTGTGGATTTTGGGTTAGACCAGTTTCTAGTTCTTTCGTTTGCGAAATAATCTCAACAAATTGCGACTGAATAGACTTAAGTTTCATCTGGTAGCTAGAATCTTGATTCTTTTCTGATGCAGCCAGCTGATAGGAAACCATTTGTCCGATAAACTCGCAGACTGTGCGAGTGTCATAACTCACTTTTTTCGCTGTTTGATGATGACAGGCAATCAGACCCCAAAGCTGTCCCTCTTTGACTAAGGATATAGACATCGAAGCCCCTACCCCCATGTTGTTAAGATACTCAGTATGCAGTGGCGAGACGCTACGCAGGGTTGCTAGACTCAGATCTAAGGGTTTGTTCGTTAGGGGATTGAGCTGGGGAGTTATGCCGACGGGTTCATAGCTAACGTCGGCAATCAAACGCAGGAAATTTAGCGTATAAAGATGTTTTGCCTGCTTGGGTATATCGGTGGCGGGATAGCGTAAGCCCAAAAACGGCTCCAGGTCTGCTTCTGCCGCTTCAGCAACAACTGTACCCGAACCATCACCAGCAAATCGATAGATCATCACCCGATCAAACCCGGTAATTTGCTTAATCTCGATCGCGATCGCTTCACACAATTGTGAGAAACTAGCTGTCTGTTGAATTCGCTTAACTGGATTTTTAATTAGGCGATAAAAATCGTCAAATTGACCAACGGTCACAGCAGGCTCCGTCGTTTGCGAGGCGCAGACGCGAATGCGTCCAGTGCCGTCCTTCGGACGGTCAGGTGCGTAAGCACCGCCCTCATCGTCTCCGAAGGAGACTGGCAAAGCTCCGCTTTGTGCGCGGAGTAATCTGTGACTGGCACTGGGCGAACTCGGCTCTAATTCTAAAATAATTATCTTGCCCTGACGATGAACAATACCGTCAAAGAGTCTGCTAGAGCCAGCTTTGGCTAGTTTTAGGGGTAGTGGATTAAAATGCTCAAAATCATTAGCCAAACAGTGTTGCACGGTAGCTACCTGCTGTTCTCCCAACAGCTCGACCAGGGATAGTCCTAGTAAGCTTTCTGGCTCGATTCCTAGCATTTCCTTGGTATTAAGACTCACCTGGAGGATACGGTAGGTATCAGCCGCAACAGCTAATAAGACTCCGTGAGGCTGAATCAAATTAGGAATATGAATCGGTTCGCGATCGCAATTATTTAAATTAACGTCTTGTAACTCTGAATCGGTAATTGTCCACAGAATATTAGATCTTTGAGGCGCAGTAGTCATAAAACAGCGGATCGATTACAGGTGATGGTTTTTTATTATAAAGCGATCGTTTATCTTCAACCTCTATCTATCTTCTTTGGCAGTCCTCACCGTCAAGTTCAGATTTTTTTACTATGGTTAACTTCTCGACGCTACTACTAGCATAGAAACCACGAAACAAATTGTGGGGTTTCTGACACCTCTTACATAGTTGTTTATATATTAAATTTTGTTAAAATAGATTATGACAAGACTAACAATAGTTGGCTAGCAAATCTTCTTGAAAGTCAGAAACAGAAAGCTTTCCTCACCTAAAATGTAGCTGAGATTCAAATACTGTTATTTGCTGTTTGATAAAGCTAAATAAGCCCAAATTTAGTTAATCTTAAATAAATAATCGAGTCATGAGTATCGAAAATCCAGAATCTTATCCTACAGCAGGTCAGCTAGAAAGAATTATTTCTCAGAAAGTGCGGGCTTTATATCGTCAGCAGCTAGGGCATCAACCTACACGGGTAGATTGCCATCTGCTGGGTAATAAACTAGTCATCTCTTTAGAAAATGTGGTGACACCCCTGGAAAAATTGCTGGCGGAAGCGCAATCATCTATCTTGATCGACCAGGTACGGGCTTTTATCAATCAGACAATGAAGCCTCTGCTACAAAAGCTCGTGGAAGAAATTTCCCAGGTAAACGTAGTTAACTGCCTTTATGACACGGCGATCGAGACTGGTTATGCAGGAGCTATTTTGGTTTTTGCTAACCCACCTCAGGTGCGTCGCTCTAAGTCTTCTCTTAAAAGAAGCCAGCAATAGCTATCAAGAATGTGATGAATGGTCAAAAAAATCCAAGTTAATCAGGCGATAGGGAGTTGAACATCAGGAGTTGCTCCAGCGATGAGCAGAAAAACTACAGTTTTCTGAATATCATCTTCCTTTTGACTGCCCCCTGATGCGGCAAACTATCGTCTCACCAAAATCCAGGTCAAAAAATAAACAAAAGCTAGGCTAAATCTTGATTTACTCTAACTCAGCTTGCTGCCGTAAGCTGTTGATCAACATAAAAACCAAGCATCTGTTCGAGATTCTCTAAGAAAAACGGCTTCAATAAATAGTTATCAAACCCCGCACTCAAAATAAATTTCTTTTCCTTCGCTTTAGCCATGGCTGTAGCTGCGATTACGGGAATACTTTGGGTCAAGGGATTGAGCTTTAATCTTCGAACTAAGTCAACTCCATCTAAATCGGGCAGCTTAACATTAAGCACGATCAGATCGGGCTGATATATCTGCGCCAGGGCTAAACAGATTGACGTGTCTTGAGTATTGATACAGTGACAGCTAAACAGAGCTAAAGCAGAAGAGATATACAGTAGATTGTCTTCGTCGTCTTCTACTACCAAGACTGTCGGCTGATATTGATCCTTTGATCGGTTAAATGGCGTTGCGCTCTGCATTGAAATAAGTCCTGATAAACTAAAACAACGCTCTCTCATAATGGGGAACCCAAACGGCATACGCACTAGAGAAGGAGTCTGATCAAGGTTGAAGCTGTTCCATCTGTTGTTAAACCAAAGGCTCAAGAACAAGAGAAAATGCCAATCGTAAACTAATTTTATTATATCTTAATATTTTAGTTTTTTTTGACTCAAAGCAAATTTATCAGCGGCGATCGCCATCTGCGAGCTAGATACTTAAGATCAATTAGGTGCCTCCCCGCCAGTCATTTAGGTATTTTGCTCCTCACTGGCAACGGTTAAATTTGGATAATCAAGCTGGTGTTTCGCAAAGGCTTGTTTGGCTCTGGTGATCAAATCCGTTTGAAAACTAAACTCATCTCGTGCATCAAGGGGATAAGCCTTGAGTTTAAACATAGTACCCCAGGGTTTTTCTGTCATCACCACGGTAATCGGAAGCTTGAGGGCAGTATACTTGCTGGTTTGAGCAACTCGATAGAGGATTTTCTTGACCAAATTGACTTCGATGTTATGGGCAAAATAAAACTCGGTCACTACCTGGGCTTCTAAGGCTCCCGCATTAGCGTTAGACACCGCTTCTGTCCAGATTTTGTTGTGGGGAATCGTGATCGTGTTGTCGTCGGGGGTCTGAATTTTGACCGAGCGTAAACCATAGCTAATAACTTCACCATAATAGTTACCGATCTTAATGCGATCGCCCACCCCATAGGGGGATTCAAATAAACCGACTATTCCCGCAATAATCGAGCTGGCATAATCTTTAAAGGCAAAGCCCAAGGCTACTGCTACCGTACCCGTTACTGCCAGGATGTTTTCTTTGGAGAGGTTAAGAAACAGATTCATCAAGACCACGGTAACGGTGGTCAAGACCATCATGCGTAAGAACGGCAAAAACTGCTTAACCTTCAAGCGCCATTCCTTGGCAATTTTTTCTGAAAGCCAGGTAACAAGACGATCTAATACTCTAAGGGTTAGATAAGCGGCGAGCAAAATTAGCACAGCCTGAAACAACTTATCGGCAGTTATTTGGGAAACAATTTCTTGTGTTTCCGCCGCTGCTGACTGGGCTTTATCTCCTGCCGACTGAGCTAAATAATAAAAGTGATAATCGATGATGGACAATTGCCAATACCTCTATTAAATAAATGATCGATATCTTTTTGTAGATTGCCGCTCGTTGACTTGCTAATCTCGATTGATAATGAAGTTGTTGCTGGCTAGCTCTTGTTTAATTTTGGGATAGTAAATCGGATTGATTTTCAAAACAAGATCTCGCTGTTCAACTATTCCCTCGCGGCGTAGTAGTTGCACCCTTGCCTGTACTTCAGATTCGGCATCTCCCAAACTCTCAGCCAAAGCCACAATCGTCAGATCTCCATGGAGTAAAAGAGAGTATAAGAGATAGCGGTCTGTTGGTGATAGCTCAGATAGTTTGGGCAATTTCGGGGTTTGGGCGACTAAATTCTGGCTTTTAGGGGCATCATCCTGATTTTTACTTTTTTCTTTCTCTTCCTCTACTTGCTCACAAGAGATTGACTTAAGAAATGCCTGAACCGCCACGGTAGCTACTCCCTTAGATATATCTGCCAGACGATTAAAATAGCTAATCTGATTATTGCGATCGCCATCGAGAATTTTCTGATCCAGACGTGGCTCATCAAATTCGACCTGCAAATCTTCAACAATAGGACTAAGCCACGATTCTAGCGATTTGGGTTTGAGGGGAGGTAAAACAAAAACCTGACCACAGTAAGCTTCAAGAGCGCACACAGAGTTGAGGTACTGCCAGCCTACCTGTCCAGCACCAATGATCCAAAAGCGGCTATGACGACTATTGCAAAGTAGTGATTGCAGGTATTCAATTCCCTCCAACCCCTCAAGAGAGCGCAGAAAACACCAGCTTAAATTGGGAATCACCATAACTTCGAGGGACTGTTCATCCTCATCTTGAGAGGAATCTCGGTATAGATGATGTTCGAGCTTAGACTTAATCGCCTTTAATTCCCTTGGTCTATGTTTAAAAGGCAGCAGTTTAAGAGCTATCTGTTTTTGCTGAGTCCAGTCCTCCAAGGTTTCCGATAAGATCCGAGATACTGCCGTAACGGGACTACTAAGAATCACCAGAGAATTATTAGAGTTGGTCGGGTTCTCACGCCATCTTTCGTATGCCTCATCTAGAGTATTAACAATTGCCTCTTGATCGGCAGGATTGCTAGGCAGATCTTCTACTGCATCAACTAGCTTTTTTCGGACTGCCGTTGGTAGCTCAATTAGCGATCGCTCTGGCTCCTGAGTTTCCTGCCCGTCTTTGGTATAGCGAGCAAACAAAAAATTACGCCGATCTGCGAGCCAGTTCTTGAATCGGCTGACCGCATTAGCCATAAGACTGGTCAGCTTGGCGATCGTCTGAGTTACCAACTTTACCATTACTGCCCTCGCCGCTAGATGTTGCTATTTTTTGTAGGGCAGAGCCAATTTTTCTCGGTCTAGGATTGTTTTCCTGGGAACCAGGCCAGCCCTCTCTTTGACGAGAGCGATCGCCATCTGTCTCTTCTGTTTGGTCGTGGAATAATACCTGTTGAGTGGGGAACGGTAGATCGATTCCCGCTGCTACTAGCTTTTTGCATAGCTCAGTTAATACGTAGTCTTGAGAATCTAAAACTTCAGCACGACGGGGAGGATTGACCCACCAGCGAGCGCGGATATTAATGGTAAAATCTCCCAAACCTACTACCAAAGCTTCTGGTGGCGGATCGGAGATGGCTTCGGGGTTATTCCGCAATACATCAACGATAATTCTTTTGGCTTCATCAATATCATCACCATAGCCAATACCGATATCGTACTGTAAGCGGCGTTTTTCGAATGCAGTATTCACCTTGACCGAGTTGGTAAACAATTCGGCGTTAGGAATCACAATTCTCGTACCGTCATAAGTTCTGATGGTTGTGGCACGGGTCTGAATATTTTCTACCGTTCCCTCAAAATCTTTGAAGACAATCTGATCGCCCATCACAAACGGCTCAGTGATTAAGATCAAAATACCAGCCAAGAAGTTTTGTAAAATATCGCGGAAGGCAAAACCAACTGCCACCCCACTTACCCCTAGAAGCTGAACTAGATCGCCTGGCTTGAAAGAAGGAATGACAATCGCCAGAGAAATAAAGGCACCGACTAAGATAATCATTCCCTGAGATAATCTGGCTAAGACCAAACCCAAATTTCGAGACTTTTTGCCTTTGGTAAAATTTTTGATCAGCCTGCGAGAAAACTTGGCAACCAACCAGAAAAGGATGAAGACAATAATTGCAATGATAATATTTGGCACTAATTGAATAGTGCCTCTAACCATCTGCATTAGCTGTTGCCATGCAGTTTGGAGAGGAGTAAAAGAATCCATCTATATATATTTTATGTAGCAGTTTACTTAATTATTTAGTCAACAGATTACACCACTTCTACTCCCGAGCAGTATATCTCTAGTAATATCTTGGGAATAGTTTAGAATATTATGCTCCCAGACTGTTTTCAATGATAGTTGGTCAACTCTAAAACAGTCTGGCAAACTCACAATAATATCACCGCATCTTGTTCTAAATACTAAAAAAGCTTCTGAGATATCTTTCCCCAGAAGCTAAAAATTATTACTAATATTTATCTTGCGCATATAAACTAAACGTTTGCTGCTTCCGATTGCTTAGACATAATCCAGAGAGCGTGGATAACTCCTGGCACCCAACCCAGAATGGTGAGCAATATGTTGATTACTAATGCTTGACTAACTCCCATACTTAGAAATACACCAAGGGGAGGAAGTAAAATAGATGCAATAAGCTTAATGATTCCCATGTTTATCTCCTGATATTTATTGTTTTTTATTATCCAGTTATCTTCTATTTTATGTATTTAAAAGATATTTTTCTTCCATCCAAAGAAGTATTCATGCTTTTCAGGCAATCGCTATCAAAATATATCTTTGGTTAGATGAATATTATAAACCTGTTATAGATGATAATAAATAATCAGCTTAATAAGGTCAGGCATCTTATAGACCTGGCAAAAAAATATTAAAAACCCTTTAGGAGTAACATAAATATGATTGGTTCACTGTTAACGATTTTAGCCACTGCTCTGAGTCTTTTGGTAGTAGACATTATCTTCTCAGGAGTAAGTTTAGCCAACTTTCCCGCAGCAATGGCAGCGGGACTAGTGATTGGTTTAGTTAATTCGGGCATCAAACCTGTAATCTCTTTACTCTCTCTACCGCTTAATATTCTGAGTTTAGGAGGATTTTCACTAGTGATCAACGGTCTATGTTTTTGGTTAGCTTCACTGTTTGTCCCTGGCTTTAGAGTCTCAGGAATAATTGCCTTTATCGTTGCTCCCATTATCCTTTCCTTTGTTAGCACCTTCATTAACAAATACTTTGCTGAAAGATTTGCCAGCGCCGCAGCAGAATAATGGCGATCGCCCGATATTTTAGCAGCAGTATTCACTATACATAATTTGGCTTAAGGTTTGTGAAAGCTATAATTTTACTCAGAGTTACCTTTAATTAGGAACTCTTTTTTTTGCTCAGATACTGCATGATTTTTTCCTAAATCAGCAATTATCAGATCACTAATGGCTAGGCTTAAAAGATAGTATATTCTCTATATGATTTCCTACATACTCTTCAATATATATCTAACGATTAAATCGAGATGAAACTAAAGACAGATAAATTATGTTGGTTAATTTGAAATACTAAGCATAAGAGAATAAAGAATAAAAAATCTAATAACAGCTAGTTGCAAAAGCGATTTGAAGATGTTTTTGTTCTGGTATTTTATTTAAACTTCAATCGAATTCACCAACAATAAGGAGTATCAAATATGGTTGTTAAACAATACAAACGCGCTGCTGGATTATTTTATAGCCGCGACGAGGCGGAAAATGCAGTGCGCGCTCTAAAAGCGGCTGGCTATGACATGGATCAAGTATCTGTAATTGCCAAAGACGCGGATAAAATAGGCGGCACAGACACCACAGAAGAAGTTGGCAATAAAGCGGATGAAGGTGCGGCAACTGGCGCCCTAACTGGCGGTGCATTGGGCGGTATTACTGGTCTGCTAGTCGGTTTAGGTACCCTAGCCATACCTGGTATTGGTCCTATTTTGCTGGCGGGTGCCGAAGCTACGGCGATCGCTACTACCTTGGCAGGTGCGGGTATTGGTGCTGCCGCAGGCGGCTTGATTGGTGCTTTGGTTGGTTTGGGTATTCCCGAGGAAAAAGCAAAAGTTTACAGCGATCGCGTTGGTAAAGGCAGCTTCCTAGTCATGGTAACTGGTACAGGAGTAGAGATTGATAACGCCGCTAATATCATGCGTCAACATGGAGTAGAAGAGTTTGATATCTATGATATGCCTGGCGCACAACCAACTACGGTTGATGATGTTGACGATGATATCAGAACTAGAACCGACCTGGACGACACCAGCAAAATTAGACTGTATGAAGAACGTCTAATGGTCAACAAGCAGCGCAAAAAGTCTGGAGAAGTGGCGATCGG
>JBCBWB010000117.1:0-16867 GCA_039817275.1 Cyanobacteria bacterium J06648_1
TATGCTTAGTCGAGATTGCTGGCAGCAATAAACTTCAACCCGCCTGTGTAACCAAGGTTGCTGGGCAAAGGAGGATTTTCCAAGAAAATATCGGTTGCTTCATAGCTTTTATTAGCATTACTAAGTATCAAAGGCTTCTGCGATTCGATATTTGCCGAACTATATAGTCCAGATAACCGCAAATTTAAAGAAGTAACTTCGGGGGAATCGACTTCGGTAAAAACATTACATCCCACTTGTGTCCCGTATCATCAGTTAATATTTTCTCAGAACGACAATGAATTTGCCCTGGTGCAATATCGGTTTCTGTAACAGTGGCGATCGCTGGTTTAATAGTTAGCAAAGCAATAATCAGAAATAAAGCTAGGGTAATAACGACAAAAGCAATTCCCCATTCGAGATCACGCAAAATATGACGCATCATTATATTCACCTCCCCAATTTAAAATAGCCATTCTTGATTCTTTCTGGCTGTAGTAATAAATTCTAATTTCGATCGCTCTTTGGTCATTTCTCCCACTGTCGAACCCTGGCTGAAAATCGCCCCAGTCGGACAAGCCATTAGGCATTTACCGCAGGAAGTACAGCTATCGGCAGTACCCCAGGGCTGATTGAGATCGGTAATAACATGAGAATTGTGTCCCCTTCCTGCCATATCCCAGGTATGCGCCCCTTCAATTTCGTCACAGACTCTAACGCAGCGCCTACAGAGAATACAGCGATTGTGGTCGATGCCAAAGCGATCGTGGGACAAATCTACATTACGCTGAGGAAACTGGTAGGCTAAACTTACGTGTTCCATGCCCATCTCTACCGCTAGATCTTGTAACTCACAGTTACCGTTAGCCACGCATACCGCACAGATATGATTGCCTTCAGCAAATAGCATTTCAATTATCATCCTGCGGTATTTTTGTAAGCGATCGCTGTTGGCTTTAACCTCCATTCCCTCAGCAACCTTGGTTACACAGGCGGGTTGAAGTTTATTGCTGCCAGCAATCTCGACTAAGCATAAGCGACAAGCACCAATATCGGATACTCCTTCTAAATGGCACAGAGTAGGAATATGAATGTCTGCATCCCGCGCAGCTTCTAAGATCGTTTCCGATTCTCGCGCACTTATTAGGCGATCGTTGATGGTTAAGGTTTTAACTGCCACTGTATTTAAGTTTGCTTGCTACTTCTGTATTTGTTTATAGGATAGAAGTTTGAGAAAGTTGTGAAGAATACTTGTTAGTAGTTAGTTGTTTGTAAAGACTTTCGAGGTCACGTTCGTACAGTAATTAGTTATTTTCATCTTTGACGGGAAGAGTAAAGTGAAATACCGTTCCTATTCCTGGCTCAGATTCTACCCAAATACGTCCCCCGTGAGCATCGATAACTTTCTGGCAGATAGCCAAGCCAATACCAGTACCAGGGTACTCTTGACGCTTGTGTAGACGTTTGAACATTTGAAAAATGGACGGAAATTTCTCTGGTTCGATGCCGATGCCGTTGTCTTTGAAACTAAACTGCCATTCATCCTCTTGTGTTACCGAAATTTCTACCCGTGGCGTAGTGTTTGGGCGCTGAAACTTGAGGGCATTACTAATCAGATTTTGAAAAACCTGTTCTAACTGACTTTCATTTGCCATCACCGTAGGTAAAGGGGGATAATCGACAACGGCATTACTACGAGCGTTCGCCATTTGCAAATTGTTTAAAACTTGAGATAAAACCTCATTGCAATCAACTGGTTCGTAAGCAGGGTCAGATGTGTTGACTCGACTATATGCCAGCAAGTCACGAATCAGTTCCTGCATATGAGTCCCCGATACGAGAATGTGACCGAGAAATTTTTTGGTATCTTCTGACTGCCAGTTTTGTGACTTCTTCTCTAGCATGCGGGCAAAGCCGACAATTACCTGTAGAGGCTGCTGTAGATCGTGAGAAACTACCGAGGCGAATTGTTCTAATTCTAAATTGGAACGCATCAGTTCATCGTTTTGGGCGGTTAATTTCTGTCGCAGATGACTAATAGTTAGCTGGTTTTTAACTCTGGCTAAGACTTCCTCGGTTTGAAAGGGTTTGGTGATGTAGTCTACTCCCCCAGCAGTAAAGGCTTTAACTTTATCGGCGATATCATCTAAAGCACTGAGAAAAATTACGGGAATTTCATATGTTTTAGGGTCGGATTTTAGTTGCTGACAGACTTGATAGCCATCCATCTCTGGCATTTTAATATCTAGTAAAATCAGATCGGGCGGGGCATTGCGCGCCACCGTTAAAGCCATCGCCCCACTGTTGACGCAGCGAACTTCGTAGCCGCGATCGCCTAATGTAGCAGATAAGACGCGCAGATTGGCGGGAGTGTCATCGACGATTAAGATATCGCCTTTGATTTCTAAGTTGCTATAGTTATCTGATGACACAATAAAGTTGCTTTTTAGAGATAAGGGCTAGTTAGCTGAATGATTTTATCAAAATGAAAGTTATCTACCAAATCTCTTAAGCCTTGAGCTAAAGAAGTGTATTCTGAGGGAATTTCCTGGATTAACCCCTTAATTTGTTTATCTTTCGCTTGAGTAGAGTATTTCTGGAGTTGAGCGATCCAATCGGGAGGCATTACCGCCAGATCTGAGGCTTGAATTGTTTTGAATAAGCGATCGCTTCTTGATGCAGTCGCTTCAAGTCGGGGAACCCGCCCAACGCGCTGCATCGCTCTTATTCTGGTTCGATTCTGCATACAGGTATTGTACTCCCAAATGTTCGGTCATCTTGTCAAACAGTACCTCTTCTTTGAAAGGCTTGCGGACAAAATCATCGCATCCAGCCGAGAGAATAATCGCTTTTTCTTCTTCAAAAGCACTGGCGGTTAAAGCTAAGATTTTGGTGTTCTGTCCCTCAGTCGTCTCTTTAATCCTTTGGGTAGCTTCATAGCCATCCATCACGGGCATTCGCATATCCATCCAGATTAAGTGTGGCGACCAACTTTGCCACTCAGCGATCGCCTGTTGCCCGTTTTCGGCTTCCCTTACAGCAAATCCCACTGACTCCAAAAGTTTGACTAAAAGCTGTCTGCTGGCTAATTTGTCCTCAACTACGAGGATACGATACTCTGGTTGGTCTGCGGCTAGTCCAATCACTCTTTTGAGCGATCCCTTAGAAGGGATGTCAGTTGCTTCGGCTAAGGTAGCTTGGATGTCGAAACTGACTAGCGTACCGCGATTTAAAGTGCTGTCAATTGTAATGTCGCCCCCTAACAGGCGCACAAACTGACGGCTGATAGACAAACCTAACCCCGTTCCTTCTTGCGATTTGCGTCCCGTATCTGTTTGACCAAAGGCTTGGAACAACTTATCGATCTCTTCTAGAGCGATACCCGCACCAGTATCTTCAACTTCAAACTGTAGGTTAAACTTCGAGTTAGACGGTTCTCCTTTAATTCCCACCCGCAGCTTAACTAATCCTACCTGAGTAAACTTAATGCCGTTACCCAGCAGATTGATTAATACCTGGCGCAGTTTACTCTCATCAGAGTTGATATATTGGGGTACTTCAGGATCGATCTTAAAAACAAGCTGTAATCCTTTAGATTCGGCACGCAAACGCAGCATCTCTTCTAAACTACCCAGCAGCCAATAGAGATCGAAGCTATTTTCATTCAGGGTTATCAAACCCGCTTCGATTTTGGACATGGTTAAAATGTCATTAATCAAGTCCAGTAAATGCTCGCCACTACGACCAACAATACTTAAATGTTCTTGCTGCGAAGCCTTGAGGGAACTATCCCTGGTCATTAGCTGAGTGAAGCCCAAAATAGCGTTGAGGGGTGTTCGCAGTTCGTGGCTCATATTGGCTAGAAATTCGCTTTTAGCTCGGTTAGCCGACTCAGCAGCTTCTTTTGCCCGTTGTAAATCGGCTTCTACCTCCTTGCGATCGCTAATATCCCGTAAGATAGCAGTATAGATTTGCTGTTGACCAAGCTTAAACTTAGAAATTGAAGCTTCGGCAGGGAACTCCGTACCATCCTGACGACGACCATATACACTGCGTCGTTCTCCCATCATCCGAGAAGGTGCAACGGACTTATTCCCAAAATCTTTGATGTGTTGATGGTGGGTTTCAACCGCCCGCTTGGGTAACAGTAAGTCAAGAGATTTGCCTAATACTTCCTCTGCTTTATAGCCAAATATTTTTTCTGCACCTTGGTTAAAACGACAGATGCTTTGACTGCTATCGACTGAGATAATTCCATCTTTAGCAATATCCAAAATCCCCGCAAGTTCCGCTTGGGAAGCCTGTAACGCAGCTTCGCGATCGCTTATTTCTCGTTCTAATTGCCCTACTGAATCGGTGAGTTGCTGATGCTGTCGGGCGTTGCTAATAGCGATCGCTGTTTGAGTCGTAATGATTTGCAGATGATTCAGAAGTTGCGGGGTAAATGCCCCTGCAAGAGAATTATTTTCTAGATATAAAATACCGCTAAAATCTAGTTCTAACAACGGCACGCATAATACAGATCTAGTTTGCTGTGTTACAACATCAGATTCGTTAACAAACTCTCCCTCGTTAACAGCATCATTTAAAATTAAACTCTGTTTCGTTTGAGCCACATAGTTAATAATTGCCGTAGAAATTTCTAGAGAGGAAGCAGAAGGCAAAACTTTAGTTTCGTTTGCACCTATATCATTAGCAGCAATCAGTAACCATCGATCGCCTTGTGTTTCTAATAGACAAATTCTTCGTGCTTTTGTAGTTTGACGTAGAATTTCCAATAACCTATCTAAAAGCCGTTCTAAAGATAGTTCTCGCGCTATCTCCTGTGCCAAAGCGATCGCCGTTATGGGATCTAATTCTCGATCTTGAATGCGATCGCTATATTCACTCATAAATTATCTCAACCACCTGTATTAAAGCGTATCAGTTGTTCGATCGCTACTGCTAGATTAATTCTGAGCTAATTCACCAATACTTAGTAATATTCGATTTAAGTCTTTGATAATAACTGCTCACAAGCTAACAGCTAGACCTACTAAATGTATCGGAGAATTCGTCCCAGATTAACTAAAAGGGATTTACAATGCACCATAAGCAGAAATTGAGAACAAGTGTTTTGGAGCATCAGTGGTATTCACTTCCAGTTAAAGAAGTAGCTCGAATTCTAGATAGCGATTTAGAGAATGGACTAGCGATCGCTGAAGCAACCCAAAGGCAAGAGCGGTTTGGAGTCAATCAGCTTACTCAAAAAACTGGCAAAAGTCCCTTCCAGCTTTTCCTACAGCAATTCCAGCAACCATTGCTGTATATCTTGCTCTTGGCAGGAATCATTACTTTATTTTTGCAAGAATGGCTTGATGCGATTGTCATCTTTGCAGTCGTTTTAATCAACACTATTGTCGGCTATATCCAAGAATCAAAGGCAGAAAATGCGATCGCCGCTTTGGCTGCATCAATCACCACAGAAGTAACGGTAATCCGTCAGGGAAAAGAACAAACTCTGCCCTCACAGGATTTAGTTCCTGGCGATCTGGTGGAATTGAATACAGGAGATAAGGTAGGTGCAGATTTACGCCTGATTACGGTCAATAATTTGCAAACTGATGAATCTTCTTTGACTGGGGAGTCGCTCCCTGTAAACAAAGTAACCGAAGCCTTGGATAAAGGTACTGTTCTAGCAGAACGTCTCAATCTAGCGTATGCGGGTACTGTGGTCGTATCGGGACAGGGAACAGGTTTGGTAGTAGCGATCGCCGAAGCAACGGAAACTGGTCGAATTTCTGAGTTAGTCGAACAGGATAGTAAATTAAAAACTCCGCTAACTCGTAACTTAGAGAAATTTAGCTGGAGATTGCTGTATATCATTCTGGGGTTGGCAGCTTTTACCCTAGCGGTGGGTTTAGGACAGGGAAGGACTTGGCTGCCGATGTTTCAGGCTGCTGTAGCACTGGCAGTTAGCAGTATTCCCGAAGAATTACCTTCTTTGGTTACTATTACTCTGGCGATCGGTGTTTCTCGCATGGCAGCCCGTCATGCCATCATTCGTAATCTACCTGCCGTTGAAACTCTCGGCAGTGCCACGGTTGTTTGTTCGGATAAAACTGGTACTCTAACCGAAAATCAAATGACAGTTAAGGAAATTTATGCGGGGAAGAAACACTATCGGGTTGAAGGGACGGGCTATAGCCCAACGGGTAAGATTTTAGAAGAACAGAAAGAGATAAGCCTTACTTCCTCGCCTGTTTTAGCAGCCTGTTTGCGTAATGGACTATTGTGCAATGATTCATATTTGGAATCTGAAGCGGGACAGATTACGGTAGCTGGCGATCCGACTGAGGGCGCGCTAATTGTTGCTGCTAATAAAGCAGGATTACAGCAGACAGAACTTGAAAAAGCTATGCCGAGATTGGATACGATTCCTTTTGACTCTCAATATCAGTATATGGCAACCTTACACGTTGATCGAAATAGTACCTCACAAAATATTATCTACATCAAGGGCGCAGTAGAAAAAATTCTGGCTAGTTGCAATAGTCAGCTCGATCATTCAAGAGAATCTACTCTAGATCGCGAACAAATTGAGCGGGTTGCAAAAGAAATGGGCGATCAAGGCTTACGCATTATCGCCTTGGCTCAAAAGTTAGTTCCGCCAACTCAGCAAACGCTAGAGCGAGAAGACCTTTCAGGATTAGCTTTTGTAGGCTTGCAGGGAATGATCGATCCTCCAAGATCTGAAGCAGTCGCAGCAGTCGCCAACTGTGTCGCAGCAGGAATTAAGGTCAAAATGATTACGGGGGATCATGCCACAACCGCCAGCGCGATCGCCCGAATGATGAATCTCAACCCAAAGGGAAAGATCGTAGCTTACACAGGCAAAGAACTCGAACTGATGAGCGATAAAGACTTAGCTCAAGCGATAAAAGAAGGAACAGTCTTTGCTCGCGTCGCCCCCGAACAGAAATTACAGTTAGTGGATGCCCTACAGTCTCAGGGAGAGGTTGTAGCCATGACGGGAGATGGGGTTAATGATGCCCCCGCACTAAAACAGGCAGATATTGGCATTGCTATGGGTGAGGCGGGTACGGAAGTGGCTAAAGAAGCTGCGGATATGGTTTTGACTGATGACAATTTTGCCTCGATTGAAGCTGCGGTGGAGGAAGGGCGCACCGTCTATCATAATTTACAGAAGGCGATCGCCTTTGTACTGCCCGTTAATGGTGGGGAAGCCTTAACGATCCTAGCTAGCGTGCTGTTGGGGACTGCTTTACCGATCTTACCTTTACAAATTCTCTGGCTTAACATGGTCAGTTCTTCTGCCCTTTCAATTCCCCTAGCATTCGATCGCCAAACTACCGATGTCATGCAGCAGCCTCCGCGAAATCCCCAGCAACCTTTACTAACGGGCAGTATTTTGAGACGAATTTTGCTCGTTTCCCTATTTAACTGGGCAATTACCTTTGGTATCTTTGAATGGACTGTGAGTTCTACTGGCAACGAAGTATTAGCCAGAACTATGTCAGTTCAAGCGTTAGTGGCTGCGGAGATTTTTTATCTCTTGAGTATCAGCCAGCTTTTACCCTCTATTTGGACATGGTTACGTCACCGAACTGGAGCGATTGCCTATCCCTCGGCAATTGGGATTAGCTGCGTTGTAATTCTGCAAATTTTATTTAGTCAGTGGTCAGTTCTCAATCCACTATTCGACACCACACCGTTAAGTTTTACTCAAGGTTTGATCTGTGTTCTGGTGGGAATACCAGCAATAGTTTTAGGCAGCTTATTTCAGCGTTTCGATCCGTTATAACTTTCTACTTTTGTAATTTAATAATTCTATAATTGCAAAATTGCTTTTGACTTCTACCCTTGTAAGAGCGAATAGTCATCTCTAACAAAATTCTGCTTGTACAAGAGAAGATTGAAAAAATATCCGATACTCTTTTCCATCAAGCCAGCCAGCACTGATTTTGGCAGGAATAGTGTATCCGCTAAAAGTTGCTTCTGCTGAAACATCGGCAATAAAACTTGTATATCGCCAGCTTTTTCCTGATACTGCATTTCCCCAACGCGGTAGAGATACCTCTAGTAATTTACCGCGAGCGTCGATAGTTAGAGTCAGACAGATAGGTTCACCATCGATCCTAAAATCTGCTTGGATAGTATTTTTGGCGATCGCTTTCCAAGTCACGCCATTATGAGGCAACAAAGCCGATGGCAACCAAATATACTCCGCCCCAAGCCTACCAGCAGCAGAGCGATTAACATCTTTGTTTTGAGCGTCCACCAGAGGAATTAAACCCCATAATGAAAACTTAGTTCGTCCTTTTTTTTTGAAATAGTAATCAGCACCGCTAAAGTTCATTAATCTTTTGCCAATCTTCGCTCGCCAGATAAAGCCAGGGACAGTAGAAATAATTTGTGATGCCTGCATTGGTAGCCATTCCGCATCTGGTTTTAAGCGAAAACTACCGTTCATTTCTAGTTCGACATAAGAGGCTAGAGGTGTTCCAGGCGCGATCGCGTGTAGAAAATACCTTTGAACTGGTTCATCCAAGCCAGCCACCATATCGGCGGTAAAGACATCACTAGAGGGCGGAGATTTCAGAGATCGCCATATTTCTTTAGTCAAGCGATCGTATCTAAGACGAATCAGCAATAGAAGTAATAAAAGAGAGATCGCTACTCCACCTATAGCCAGCAGGAAATTATTCATCATCATTACGAAATAATTTTTAGATCGGAAATAGACTAAATTTTCTCAACCTCACAATTTGCTCAAACTGTAGATCTATCTTTTGAGTATGTTGTGAAGAAAACGGTCACGCGAAGTAAGGAGTCAAAAGTAAAATGACCAATAAAGTAAATCCCTATCTACAGCTATTGGAGATCCCTGCTGGATATCTCAATTTGATGGGCTACGTAGACGAATCAGCAGTAAATGGACCTGGTTGTCGAGCCGTTATTTGGGTTCAAGGATGCTTGAGAGAGTGTCCTGGTTGTTTTAATCCTAGCTCTTGGTCGTTTGAAATCAATCAACTGATGAGCGTGGATAAATTAGTAGAAAAAATTGCTAGTAATCCCAATCATGAGGGCGTAACTTTTTCGGGAGGAGAACCTTTTTGGCAAGCTCCCGCACTAGCTGAGGCTGCTCGTAAACTGAAAGCAAAAGGGCTAAACGTTATGTCATATACGGGGTTTACTCTAGAGCGATTACAGTCAGAATATGCCCCAGCAGGAGCGCAAGATTTGTTATCTCAGCTTGATATTTTGATTGATGGTCCTTATCTGCGATCGCAAACTGTCAACGCTTCAAATTCGCCTGTAGGTTCTAGTAACCAGCGAGTTCACGTTTTTAATCCTGCACTTAAAAACCGCATCAATTGGGCAAGCGACGAAACCGAAATTCACTTTCTTAGAGACGGAAGTCGTATTGTTACTGACAGTCGTGGACAGCTATTCTTATCCGATTAACCACCAATCAAAGCCATATCTTTTGCAAGTCTGCCATCTTCCATATGAATAATGCGATCGGCAATATCTAGAATACGGTTATCGTGAGTAACTAATAGGATTGTGCAGCCTTGTTCTTTGGCTAGCTGCTGCATAATTTCGACGATGTTACGACCAGATTTACTGTCTAAGGCTGCTGTCGGTTCATCGGCTAATACCAACTGTGGTTTACTAACTAAAGCGCGAGCGATCGCAACTCTTTGCTGTTGTCCTCCAGAAAGGCTATCTGGATAAAAGTTTAGTTTATCTCCCAGTCCCACTTCTTCTAAGATATGGGTTGTCATAGTACTGCGATCATCAAAGGGAATATCCTGATGTAGTCTTAAAGACATCCGCACATTTTGTTCTACTGTCAAACAAGACAAGAGATTGTGAGATTGAAAGATAAAGCCAATTTGGTTACGAACTCGGACTAATTCTGGTTTACTAGCACCGAAAAGTTCTTGTCCCAAAATATTAACGCTACCAGACTGTACAGATCGCAATCCACCAATTAAAGTTAGCAGCGTAGTTTTACCACTGCCAGAAGGACCCGTCATAATAACAATCTCTCCAGCTTCTATATTCAGATCTACGTCGAATAGAACAGGCTTACGTAATTCACCTTTACCAAAGGCATGATCTAAGTTTTTGATGGTAACAACTTGTTTAGGCATGATTCGTCTTTAGTCCTAAAGGATACCGCTTCGCATATGGTTAATGGTTAACTGACTTTCCAATTATTTCTTGTCTAAATTCTTTGCGAGTTTGCTCTTTTAAAAATTCTCTTTGTAAAACCTGCCATTCTAGCCATTTTTGATAGCGAATTTGTAGCAGCAGATTGGCTAGTTCGGGCATTTTTTCAGAGATTGAAGTTCTCAACGTTTTTTCTAAAACCTTCCGCAGTACGTGAGTGTCTTGAATTTGACCTAAGATCTCTTGAACTGCCTCTATCTGTTTGAGGTATTGTTGATAAGTGTCGCCGTAAAACTCAGAGAACAATTCTAAACTATAGCGAGTTTTTTTAGCTGATTTGCGTAGCTCGTGGAGAAAAGTGTCTTCTGATTTTAGAAGTTCCTCGATCGCATCCATATTCAAAATGTCAGAAAATTCAATTTCTCCCGATTCAATTTCTACGCCGACAAACCAACCTGGATGGAGTAAAAATTGAGAAATCTGTGGCAGTAATAAATCTGGTAGAGCATAGTCAAGAGCTAAATTACTCGTCTTTTTGTATTTTGGATGCTCAAGCCAGTTGCTGAGTGACTGTTTCAGATTTAAGTAGAGTTTACTGTTTAGGGTTTTACGAACTCGATCTACTTCGTGTTTGCGTTGTTTCTCAAGAAATTTAATAACTCGACCCAAATTCTTTTGTTCTTTAGTCGGTAACTGCGAGACAGTTCGTTGCGGGGGTTCCCCCCGTTGTAGAAACTGTCGAGGGTGCGATCGACAATTATTACTTAAAACTTCTAGCAATACATCTAAATCCCTAAGTTTGCCCAATGAGTGTCCGATCTTAGCAAAATTTTTGCCTGTAACTATCTCTGGTAAATCGATCACCAGATCGAAGCCAGCAATCGCACTCCGCAATCTTCTCATGCCTACTCGCATTTGATGGAGGTCTTCTGGATCGTTGTCTAGCAAGACTCCTGCCTCATGCTTGAGTATTCGGCGACTGTATTTAGCGATCGCCTGATATGCTAATTGTTGTAGGGTTACAATGTCATCATTATCGCTCATCTTCACTACCCTCCTACTCTTCTGGGGTGAAGTCAGTGTCATCTAACAGTTCTTGTTTAGAGTGTTTGAGTTGTTTCCAAAACTTTCTAATCTCATCGTAAGCATCTTCAGGTTTAATCTTGCCATTCGCTTCTAAACCGCAGAGATACATCACTTGTTGGGCAAACTGTTGCAGATTGGCATTAAAAGCTAAATTTTGTGGTGTGAATTCGCCATGATAGTTACCAAGAGGATGTAGAAATTCAGCCTTATTATTTTTTGAATCCTGCATTGTTAATTTCCTCTATTCTCTCTACAGCCTTAATATTGGTAAAACAAGTTGAGGAATTTGTGAGTAAGATGTATTTAGTGATTGATTAGGATTCAGTATCTATATTTGTCTCTGAAACCGCTCTTTTAATTTAAGATAGTTCATAAGCTTTCTGTAGACTATACAAAAACCCTACTTTTAATAGAATTATTTTAATAATGGTTGTTGAGGTACATAATTTTATCTATGAGAAAGTTCGCCTGATACAAGTGGAGACTCTAGAACATCATTTCAATGGCGTGACTGGGGAAATCCAGGATATTTTAGACAATACTGATTGTGAATGGGAAGACATCTATTCAGCTTATTTTGAATGTGAAAAGGATGGAACTGTTACTTACTTTGAAAACGAGAGTATAGAATCTGGCAATCCAGGTATTTGGACTTACATTATCTACGACTGTCCCGCTGGAGAAGAAGAAATAGTATCAAATGTAAATGTAGATAGCCATACTCAAGCACTATTATTACAGCATCAATACGATAAAAATCAAAGAATAGTAATATTTTTCGCTCGAATATCTTTCATACTTTACCAATTTATGTATAGGTTAATCCCAATCATTAGCTGGCTTTTTTAGTAAAAATAGCAGTTGATAAAAAACTAAATTCTGTTAAATGTCGATTAAACTAAAATACTTCCGCAGGATCGGCAGACTGAAGCTTGCGAATGGCGATCGCTTTTTTGAATTGTCCCAAAATTTTATAGTTAGTCCGATTCGGTTACAGATAACAAAGGTAAACTAATAGTTACGGTTGTTCCTCGACCGACTTTGCTTTCAAGCTCAATTTGACCTTGGTGAGCTTCGACACAGCTTTTGGCGATCGCTAGTCCTAATCCAGTCCCAGGAATTCTGCCGACGTTACTGGCGCGATGGAAGGGTTCAAACAAGTTTTGACGATCTTTAGCGGGAATTCCAATACCCCAGTCTTGAATGCGAAAGACCATTTTGTCTGAGTAAGGAATTAGTTCAAACAGTACTCGATTACCTTCGGGAGAATATTTAACGGCATTAGCCAATACATTACCTAAAATATGTCGTAATAAGCTTTCGTCCCAAGCAGCCTGAGTAATGATTCCTTGAGGTTCAAAGATAATTTTAATTTGCTTTTTATCGGCATTAAGCTGTAATTCTTCTGATAGTTCTAGACAAAATAATTCTAAATTTAGTTCGGTTAGATTGCACTGAAACGTATCTGATTCAGTTTGTCCCACTAAAAGAACCTCGTCCAAAAGCTGCACCATATTTTTACTGGCATTTTTCAGCATTTGGAACAGGTAAACTTTTCTCTCTTCACTAAGAAGATCGTTTTTATTGTGTAACAATTCGGTACAGGAAAGTACGGTAGTCAAAGGATTGCGAAAATCATGGGAAAACATCGAAACCAATTCTGACTGAAAATGATTGATTTCTTTTGCCTTCATTAATTCGTTGGTTTTTTCCTGTATTTGCTGGGTTAAATTTTCGTTTGTTTCCCGCAGTAAATCTGAAGCTTTTTGTCGCTCGATCGCATATTGAATTGACCTTACCAGCACCTCAATGTTAATTTTACGCTTGACTAAATAATCTTGCGCTCCCTGCCTTACCGCCTCAATTGCTAACTGGTTGTCGTTGGTGTTGGTTAAAACAACTATGGGTAAGTGAGAAAAGTTATTTACCAATAGTTCGACAGAGGCTAATCCCTGGCTGTCGGGTAAAGTCAGATCGAGCAAAACCAGATCGAACTTGTCTTTCTTGAGCTGATTTAAGCCAGCCTGCAACCGCTGTACGTGAGTCAGTATAAACTGATTTAAATCGAAGTTTTTAAGAATCTCTTGCAATAGTCTAGCTTCAGCAATATCGTCTTCAATTAATAAAATCGAGACTGGCTTTGAATGAATTTTTGGCTCTAACAAAGGTTGTTTGACTGAATCAGACATGGTTATGGAGTAGTAGACTATTACAATTCTCGCTATAAATTGCTATTGGGGAGGAAGAGTGACCGTAGACAACCAAAATTCTTCGATGCGCTGCACGATTGTAAACAACTGGGTGAGGTTGCGAGATTTGGTGATAAAACAGTTGGCATTGAGGTCGTAGCTTTGGTGAATATCATCTTCATTTTTGGAAGTAGTCAACACAATCACGGGAATCCGCTTATATTGGTTGTTAGTTTTGATTTCTGCTAATACCTCTCGACCATCTTTCTTTGGTAAATTTAAGTCTAAAATAATCAGGTCGGGACGAGATACGGCGGCATATTCACCCTCCCGTTCTAAATATGCCATTGCTGCTACCCCATCCCTGACAGTTGCCATTTCATAAGTAACAGAGCTGTTTTTCAAGGCTTCTTGAACCAGTCGAATATCAGCTTTATTGTCCTCCACCAAGAGAATAGTTTTTGGCTTTTCGTCCATTTCTAAGGTCACGTTCGCGTCCTCCCACGGGGATCGTAAAGTAAAAAGTCGATCCTGTCTCTAATTCTGACTCTACCCAAATTTTGCCTCGATGACATTCTATAATTTTTTTACAAATTGCCAAACCCATGCCCGTACCTGGGTATTCGTCTCTGGTATGAAGTCGTTGGAAGATCACAAAAATGCGATCGCTAAACTGAGGATCGATACCGATGCCGTTATCTTTGACAGAGAATAACCATTCGTCTTCTAGGCGTTCGACCCCAATTTCGACTTTAGGTGGTGCTGCACTGCGGAATTTAATCGCGTTAACAATTAGATTTTGGAATAGCTGCATCAATTGGGTGGTATCTGCCTTGAGAATTGGCAAAGAATCGGCAACAATAATTTCCGCGTTACTATCCCTAATTCTTCGTTGTAGATTGGTTAGAGCTTTTTCTAACGCCACTCCCGAATCAGTAATCTTAAATTCGCTGTCTTGGCTATCGACCTTAGAATAGACCAGCACGTCGTCAATCAAAGTCTGCATCAGGCTTACTCCCTCCACGGCGAAACCGATAAAGTCCTTAGCATCTTCATCTAGGCGATCGCCATAACGCATTTCTAGCAGTTGAACATAGTTGGAGACATGGTTTAATGGCTCTTGTAAATCGTGTGATGCCACATAAGCAAATCTTTTTAATTCGGAGTTGGAACGCTCCAAATCCTGTGCTAGTAATGCCAGTTCGTCTGCTTGACGCAGGACAATATTTACAATGACTCGTCTTAGTTCTTTAACCCCGTTGATTTCTACCTGTCTCCAAGGCAAAGAGGTTAAACGAACTTCTTCCTTCCATAATTCAAAAGATTTACGCGGAGATAGGCGCAATCCGTCGTCGTCATTAATTGTCTGGTAGGCATTGTTAGGATCGCCCCCCCAATTAACGGTTTGAATTACCTCTGGGCGAAACCACAGCACATAGTTACGCCGAGAGATTGCCATTGCTACTAAACCACTGGCGACATTTTTGTAGCTGTCAGCTTCGGGATAAATCTCTGCTAGGGAATCGGTACAAAATACTTCTTCATTAATGTTTTTATAAAGCCACTGTACTAAGAAGTTTAATTCTGACTCTTCTGGGGTTTCTCCTACCAGCGTCCAAGCACCATTGAGACAGATTGCTGCACCGCTTGCTGCTGCTATATCTAGTAAAGAAGACTCATCTCTGACCAACCCTTCAACTAAGCTTTCACCTTGAGTCATATTATCGATTAACTGCGATCGCATTTGAGCTAGCTTCATGCGATAGTCGTAGTCTTCGCTTTCTTCGCGATTGGAAATTTCGGAAAATATTACTCTGCCCAAAAATTCGCAGGCTTTGCGTAGTTCGTAGGGGACATATTTAGGGGTCAGATGATGACAGGCAATAAGTCCCCAGAGTTTGCCATTTTCAATTAGAGAGATGGTTAGCGACGCGCCCACCCCCATATTGTGTAGATACTCTAGGTGGCAGGGATAGGGGCTTCTAAGAATCGACAGGGTTAAATCGACAGGACGATCGCTTTGGGGATGTTTGGCAGGATATAGTTCTACTGGTACAGCGTAGGCATCGGGAATCAGTCTAATCCAGTTTGAGCTAAACAGCTTTCGGGCTGGCTTGGGTATATCGGAGGCGGGAAAATGTAGGTTCAAATATGGTTCGAGATGCTCTAACTTTTCTTCGGCAATCACCGCACCGTGGTCGTCTTCGTCAAATCGATATAACATAACGCGATCGAATCCCGTTACCTTACGCACCTCCTGCACAATAATCTGACAAAAATCTTTTAGACTAGCCGAATCTTGTAATTGGTTAATTGAAGCTTTTGCTAGGTGATAGAAGCTTAAAAAAGGAATACTTTCCTGAGATTCGGCAGGTTCTAATTCTAAAATCAAGATTCCATCTTTGTTACGATGAAAAACTCCATCAAAGATGCCATATTCACCGCCATTCTTTCTAACCCACATCTTAGTTGGGTTGATGAAATCCAAGTTTTCTTGCGCTACGCCTTTTTGAATAATATCAACTTGAAACGGATCGAACAGTTCTTCTAAAGTTTTACCAATTATCTCTGTTGCATCAATACCAAAAGCATAATGACAGTTAGTAGTTGCCTGCACGATTTTCAAACTTGGCTCTTCTAGCACCAAAATCATGCCATGGGGTTGAATTAAGCTAGAAGTATGAATTGCTTGCCTTTCTAACTCATTCAGATTAGCGACATTGGGAAACTTAACTTCCGTACTTCTCACAATCTTGCTCCTGTATTTTATATTTTTGCGATCGATGCTCGAAATCGTCTCTCGATTTGCTTCAAACTTTTTTAACCTTACATAGCGATAATAAAGCAGCTTGTTTTTAGAAATTGATTAGTGCAAATAAACAAATTCGATATGCCAAAAAAGCTAGGTATTTGTACTATTTCGAGTAAGATGGAAAATTAGAATTCGTAAATTTAATATTACTCTTTTACTTTCTTACAGAATAGTTAGATAAGCCAATATAATTAGATTAATTAAAATTTATGGTGTAGTTTTTAATCAATAAACATAAAAAAACATAAAAGTTAAATAAAAGTAACTAGCTAGATAGAATTAAATTGAAATCATTCAGTTTTGACTTTTACCTAGCTTGCTTAAAACACTTCAGCAGGATCGGCAGATTGCAATTTTCGTATAGCGATCGCACTACTAATCAGACACATGGTAACAGTAAGAACAAACACCCGTGCAGCTACCTCTGAACCCATTGCCAGGGGCATTTGGGTCAAGCCTTCTAATAAGGCATACATACCTATCGATACGCCAAAACCAGGAATGAAACCTAGTACAGCGAGAATAATTGCTTCTTGAAATACAATAACGAGTAGGCTTTTGTCGGGAAAGCCCATCGCCTTAAGAGTGGCATATTCGGCTAAGTGATCGTTAACATCGG
>JBCBWB010000118.1:0-12632 GCA_039817275.1 Cyanobacteria bacterium J06648_1
AAAGCCCAAGCCTGGAGGAATCATGTAGCCCTTTTGCGAACCAGATGCCACCACATCCAAACCCCAGTCATCTACAAGCATGTTAAAGCCCACGGCGAAGCGTTAATGATTGTGGATGCGGTAACTAGTCTAGGAGCATATAATCTGCCTGTAGATGACTGGGGTTTGGATGTGGTGGCATCTGGTTCGCAAAAGGGCTACATGATTCCTCCAGGCTTGGGCTTTCTTTCTGTGAGCGACAAGGCATGGAAAGCTTATGAAACCTGCAAGTTTCCTCGTTTCTACATGGACTTGGGTAAATACAAAAAAGCCAACGCGAAAAACAGTACTCCCTTCACTCCTCCCATCAACCTGATGTTTGGTCTACAGACTGCGTTAGAAATGATGCAGCGCGAAGGTTTAGAGAATATCTTTGCCCGTCATGCTCGTTTGACTCAGGCGACTCGTACCGCAGCAAGAGCCATGGGCTTAGAACTCCTCGCTCCCGATGATGCAGCCAGTACAGCGGTAACTGCCATCAAGACTGATGATGCTGAGGCAATTAGAAGCACCATGCGTCAGAAATACGACATTGCTCTTGCGGGTGGACAAGATCACCTCAAGGGTAAGATTTTCCGCATTGGTCATCTAGGCTTTATCAGCGATCGCGATGTGTTGATGACAATCTCTTGTCTCGAAGCAACCTTAACCGAACTAGGTCATGATTTCGAGCCAAAATCTGGTGTTAAAGCAGCGGCGGCGGCTTTAGTTTAGAGCGATCGCAGTTTACACACTGACAATCTAAGTTATCTATCCGCAATAAAGGTTATAGTTCCCCGAAAGTGCTAACAGCTTGGGGAACTTTTTTGTGACTGTATCAAAAACTAAGAACTAAAAACTAAAAATCCCCATCAAGCATAATGCTTCTTACCGTGAGGCATAATCGTTTCCGTCAGCTTGACCTTATCAAAAATAGTGTCTTCGAGATCGGCATCAGTTAAGTCTGCCCCAGTTAGGTTGGCATTAGTTAAATTCGCGCCCCGAAGATCCGCCCCGACTAAATTTGCCCTGGTCAAATTAGCTCTGGTTAGGTTAGCGCCCCGCAACTTTGCCTGCTGTAAGTCGGCACTTTGAAAATTAGCATAACTCAAGTTTGCCCAGCGAAAATCACAGCCTAGCAAACTAGCCTCAACCAAATTACTGCCCAAAAAATAGCTATGGCTCAAATGAGTGGCGATCGCTTTTACTTGATGGAGATTAGCCTGATAGAAGCTAGCAGACTGTAACTCAGCTTCAAAGAAGTTTGCCCCCGACAAGTCGGCAAGATCGAAGCTGGCTTTGACCAGATCCGTCTCGCTAAGATTGGCGCGATTAAGTTTAGCTTGAGTGAAATTCGCTAGGGGTAGTCTAGCTTCTCTGATAGAAGTCCCAATTAAGTTTGCCTGACAAAAGTTTGTCCCTCTGCCCATCACCGATCTGAGATCTGAACCAATCAAGTTTGCCCGCCCAAAATCCGCATCAATCAGTTGCGCCGACTGAAGATTCACTCCCGATAAATTCGCCCCAGCTAAATTTGCGTCATTTAATTCTGCTGTGGCTAAATTTGCGCCAGTCAGATTAGCATTACTCAAATTCGCCCCTGTCAAATCTGAGCTAACTAGATAGGCTTTGACCAAGTGAACTTCGGTCAAGTTGGCACCCCGAAGATTAGCATTACTCAGTTCGATCTCTAGTTGCTGATGCATCGACAACCAATCTAGCCAACTAGCTGCACCCTGCTTTAATTTTGTTAGATGCTCAATATTTGCCACTTAAAACTTACCTGCGATCGCTATTTGCCTAATTTCTCCATCTATTATCTCTGGTTTGTCATCAGTTCTCAATATTTCCTCGCCAGATTTAGACCTGATTGCTCAATTTAAGTTGTAATTACTTGCCGGTAAAGTCACTTCTAACTACTCTTTTTTCTGATTGAATACTTCTCTACCAGCAATGCTTTCTAAGGCTGCCAATGCCGCTGATGAACCAGCAAGAATATCTCGCTCTTCTCCTCCCAGGTATACCCGACCAAAACTACCAATGGACGTTACCTTAAGAATATTAATTAGTGCCGCTTTCTCCGCTTCGTTAGCAGCAAGGGAGGCGTAGGCGGCAGGCTGGACTTCTAAAACATAGAGAGTTTGTCCTTCTAGCAACATCTGCCCTCGGCAGTCACGGTTAACTAGCTGTGCTTGATAGGCATCAATGTTACGGATGATTTGGCTTGAGACAATGTTGGGCTTGAGACCATCTTTTTGCTTGACTCCTAAAGTATCGAGAATTGCCCTCCCTGCGGCTTTGACTTCTCCCTGATTTTTGGCATGAATTTCTAGCAGTCCATATAGCCTCTCCACAAACTGCACTCCAGGGCGCACTACTGCCGACTTCAAGGCTACGTCTGTAATTCTATTGATTTCAATCCCTGGAGATATTTCGATCCAGAGTGAGGCATCTCCTGGTAAGGGTAAGAAGCCCGATGCCACGGTGCCAATATAGGCTGCGTGCTGCAATTGCAGGCGATCTAAGTAGACGTAACTGCGAAGTTCTACACCCAAAATCTCATCCCTCTGATTCCCATAAAATTGTTGTTAAGCCACCCTCCAGCTAACCAGTTTGTGCCGCTAGTTGTAAAGAGGATTGTGGTTAAGATTTAATCAGTAGGTAGATTGGCTAAGCTGTAGAATTATTTGACTCAATAAGCCACAATAGTAAAGTTCGACACCTTTTTGGCGCAATTTTCAGGGAATTAGACCTTTCGATTTGCGAATTAGAGTGTTTAGATAGTGATGTGCAGAAAATTTATTCTGAGATCGACATCTAAGTTTGAATATTTTATACGAATGCCCCTGATATGAGTCCTTTTTTATTTGTAACTGATCTAGATAATACTTTAGTTGGTGATGATGCAGCTTTGATTGAGCTAAACCAAAAGCTCGCAGACCATCGGGAGCAGCACAGCAGTAAAATTGTCTATGCTACAGGGCGATCGCTTTATCTTTATCGTCTCCTAGCCGAGGCTAAATCATTGCTCCCTCCAGACGCTTTAATTACGGCGGTGGGAACTGAAATGTATTTTGATCAGCAGCAGTCAGTATACGATCCAGAGTGGGCAAATATTCTCTCTCAGGGATGGGATCGAGCCAAGATAGTAGCGATCGCCAATCAATTTGAACATCTACAGTCGCAACCCAGTTCCGAACAAAATCCCTTTAAAATTAGCTATTACCTAGCTGAAGCTGTAGCGTCAGAAACCCTCAGTCAACTAGAGGCAACTTTGATTGAAGCAGGTTTTGAGATCAAGCTGATTTATAGTGCAGGTCAGGATTTAGACCTGCTGCCTAAAAACGGTGATAAAGGTTTGGCAGTCAAGTTTTTGCGGGATAAGTGGAATATTTCACCTGCTAAAACTATTGTGTGTGGCGATTCTGGAAACGACATTTCGATGTTTGCTGGTCAGGAAAAAGGTTTGATTGTGGCTAATGCCAAGCCCGAACTGCTGCAATGGTATGAAGTCAATAGCAGTGACAATCATTATCTTGCCAAGTCAAACTGTGCCGCAGGAATTATGGAAGGTTTGCAACACTTCAGTTTTATTTAGAAGTTTTAGTAAGCGTCTACAGCTAAAGGCGATCGCCAAAACCAGACTGAACAGCGCGGCAGAATTAACGTTTTATGCCGATATTTGTCCTACCTTAATTCCCTTGATCTGAGGACGGCGATTAAATATAACTTTAGGACGCAAGATAATTTTAAATAAGAGCCAGACCGAATAAAATTCTCCAGGAGAGTTTTTTCTGACCCACTGTCCAGGACGACAATAAAGCAGAGCAATCAGCTTTCTCTCCTGTTCTAAAGTTGGAGCAGCAAAATCTAAACGCAGATGGAAAAAATCCCCTTCGCGGCCAATCTCAGCGATGCTCCCCGTAAGCTCTAGCTCCTCTTCTAAAATGGCGATCAAGACGGGAGTTGGCTTTTCGAGCTGACTCACTCCTGCTTGAGTAAAAGAGATTTTTGCTCCTACTTCCGAAATACAGCTACTTACCCCCCAAAAGATAGCACTACCCTCTGCCGTTTTGACTTCCAGCTTAACTATGCGTCTGAGCTTGAACCACTCATGGGTATTCGGTTTGGGTACATCGAGTAAGATTAGCAGCGCCGCACCAATAGTCAGAAGATTATAGCCACTCCACACCCAGCCCAAACTCAATCCCTGCATCGCATCGTTTGCTGTACCTGGATTATGTTCCATGGTTAGTAAAATACAGGCGCAAAGATTTGACCAAAAGCTCATTGCGGTTAACACAAAAAGAATTACTAGAGGTAGGGCAAGTTTCCAGTTAAAAGAAAAGCGATCGCGCAGCGTCCCTTTGGGAGTGACATCAAATCCCTTGTCAAAAGGTCGGAGCATAGCCTGAATTACCGTCACTGCCTGGGGAAACGCCAAGACCAAACCATAAATTCCTGATAGAATTGCCGATCGCGATCGATAGTTAAGCCAAGAAAAAACCGTCAGGCGAGTGAGGTAGTAGGGCAAAAAGAAAAAGAGAAACTCGTCGGTAGTGGCACGGATCGGAATAATATCAAACAAAGCATACCCCAAAGGCATCAGCAGGAAAAAGGCGCTAGCCAAACTAGCAAACCAGTGTAGCAAGCCTTCTAAATGAGCTAATCTTTGAATCAGACTCAATCCAGAAATAGTCAGGGGATTAGAATGAATAAAAAAAGCCTGTAGGGTACCCCTCGCCCAGCGCAGTCGCTGTTTGACATGGTCGGCAATATTTTCTGCCGCTAGACCCGCACTAAGCTTTTCATCGATGTAGGTGAGCTGATAACCTCGTGCCGATAGTTGAATGCCTGTAAAATAATCTTCGCTCAAAGAATCAGTAACGAAGCCCCCAACCGACTCCAACGCTTCTCGCCGCACAACAAAAGAAGTTCCCGCACAAACCACGCTTCCTGCGGCATCCTTAATGGGCTGTAGGTGACGATAGAATACTTCCTCTTCTGGGGTCAATACGTCCTCTAAGCCAAGATTACGGGCGATCGGATCGACGTTGTAAAAATTCTGTGGAGTCTGGACTAAAGCTAGTTTCTCCTCTTGAAAAAAGCCGAGAGTTCGCTGCAAGAAATTGCTGGTGGGAACAAAATCGGCATCGAAAACAGCGATAAACTCACCTTTGGTTAAGGGCAGAGCATGATTGATATTTCCCGCCTTAGCATGGTCGTTATTCGATCTGGTGATATATTTACAGCCCAACTCTGTGGCAATCTGGGCAACAAAATCCCTTTTGGTATCATCCAGCAAATATACCGTTTTGCGCTCATAGTCAATCGCCTGACAGCCAATAATCGTCCGTCGCAAAATAAATTCTGGCTCATCGTAGGTGGGAATAAAAATATCTACCGTTGGCTGAAAAATCCCCTGCATCACGGGCATCGCTAGCAAATCACGCTCTCTGGTATTATCCTTAACCCGCACCATCAACAGCAGTTGCAGACTGCCATTAAATAGCATTAGCAGCTCCAAAAGGAATAGAGCAATGCTAAACGTACCATCAAGGGGATTGCTCAAGTTAAGGGTAGAAAGCGATCGCCATTGAACATAACGGACTGTGAGAATCAACAGAATAGCAATCACCACAAACCTAGACCATGGTTTTGGTTCGGGAGAAATCTTCGTGATTAAAAACATCAGCGCCAATATGACCATGGCGGGTAAGAGCAAAAAGCGACTCATGACCATCGGTGCTTCAACCCACATTGGTGGCTGTTCTTGCAGCAGATTAAGATAGGCAAAAATAGCAGTGATGGTTGACGATCCTGTTGCCCAAAGAATAGTAATCACTGCGGCAATCACAATAATGCCGATTAAGAACAAAGTTGCTAGGGGAGGATGAAGCTTTTTGACGGGGGTTTGCTCGGTGGTCATGAGGAGACGTTCAATTTTGCGATGGGCGAGTCTCCTTTTTGACTTAGATAAACTTAATTGTCACTGTTGTACTTCCGATGTGAAATATATTTTTTGGCATTGAACGTTTTTAGCTATCAGCTATAATGGGTCGCGGTATCCTTTAGGACAGCTATCAGCTAATGTTCTCGTACTTAACTCTATGTAGTCTTTATAGTTAACCGCTGTAAGACTTAATCAGAATGCCGACAAAGGCAAACAAGCCCGTAATTGAGATCGAAATGGCAACGATGAAGGCTAGAGACGATCGCGATTTGTAGCGATAGTTTTCCTGCTGGATGTGGTATAGCTCCTGACGATGTTCTAAGGCGGCGAGGATGATGGCTACCGAGCCAATACCAATAAACGAAAGACCGAGAATTCTCGTTAAGTGGAGCGGATCATCGATGAACTCATAAACCACTGATTTTTGTAATGCCGTAACAATACGATCTACCCCAAACCCAAAGCCGATCAAAGATAGACAGGTACGTATCCAAGCCATCAAAGTACGTTCTGCCGCCGCACGATTACGTTCTTTAGCTAATTCGGTGTTAGTACTAGGCTTTTTGTTCATTTGATTAAAAGTGAAAATTGACAAGAATTCGCTTGGTCTTGCTATTAATTTGCTCTAAGGAATATGCATCGCGGTATAATTTAGCATTCCCTTCAGTCTTGAAACTTATCATTGTTGACTGTTGACTGTACAAACCCTTTTTAGCTGTTAAGGTTATTTACGTCTATGTTCGCTTTTTATTTGCTAGATGAAGATTTTTATTAGCACAGGGGAAGTTTCTGGGGATTTACAGGGAGCGATGTTGATTAAATCCCTGTATCAAGCTGCTGCTGAACGTCAAATTGAAGTAGAAATTGCGGGTTTGGGCGGCGATCGCATGAGGCAGACGGGAGCAGAAATTCTCGCTGACACAGCGGCGATCGGTTCGATGGGTTTTGTTGAGGCAATTCCCTTTATCTTGCCGACCATCAAAATTCAAAAGTTGACCAAAAAGTATATTCGGCAAAATTCTCCCGATGTCCTGGTTCTAATTGACTATCCTGCGGCAAATTTAGCTTTAGCTAGCTATGTTAAACAGCATTTGCCCCATGTTCCTGTGGTGTACTATATCGCGCCTCAAGATTGGGCAGTACCAATGCTCAATAATGTCACAAAAATCTCTCAGGTAGTAGATAAGCTGCTGGCGATCTTTCCTCAAGAGCATGAGTATTTTGCCAGTAAGAATATCAATTCGGTTTTTGTCGGACATCCTCTCCTGGATCGTCTACAGTCAGCGCCAAATAAACATCAGGCTCGTTTAAATTTAGGGCTAGAATTATCCGATACAGTCGTCACCTTATTACCAGCCTCCCGTCAGCAAGAGATCAAATATTTACTCCCCGTAATGTGTGAGGCAGCACAGCTAATATCCCAGCAGATACCAAGGGTGAAGTTTTTGATTCCCGTCTCTCTACCCAGCTATCGTCAGGCGATCACTGCCGCGGTAGAAGAATATAATCTGCCAGCACAAATTCTAGATGGCAAAACCCTAGATGCGATCGCCGCAGCCGATCTGGCTATTACTAAATCAGGTACAGTCAACCTCGAAATTGCTTTACTGAATGTTCCCCAGGTAGTAATTTACCGAATCCATCCCCTTACCGCCTGGATTGGTCGTCGCCTGGGATTTGAAGTTCCTTTGATGTCCCCCACTAATTTAGTGGTTGACCGCATGGTAGTCCCCGAATTACAGCAGGAGTCTGTCACTGCGGAAAACATCACGGCAGAAGCGACAAAACTACTCAAAAATTCAGATGCCCAGCAATCAATTACCGCAGGCTATCAAGAAATGCGATCGCGCATGGGAGAAACAGGAGTTTGCGATCGCGTCGCGGCAGAAGTTTTTGATTTGGTTGGCTCAAAAGCTCTAAACCCTAGGCTCTAAGACCTACAACTGTTCTGTTAAAGTGATTAAATGCACTACCTCGAATTTATAGGGGTTTCGAGATGTGATCGCTAACAAGTAATTGATTGAAACGCTTCGTGTTTTTCAAATTAATTTTTAACCTAAAGTTCACAAAAGCCTTTTACTTAGGAAAGAGAATTAAATAAGCTCCAGAATCATGACTCTTGTGGTTGAGCAGTGTAATTCTATCGTGGCAAATAATCATCAAAAACAATTTCCATCGTTTGCTTAACGAGACTCAAACAATTCTAGAAGTCTAAGTGGAGTAGAATATTTGTGAACAATGGTTTTTACGTCATTATCTCAGGCGATCACTACCATGAAAGAAACTACCCCCGCAGCTATGTCTTCCTGCTTCGATAAATGGTGCAAGAGGTTTGACGATTTACCAAGGACTGTAGATGGCAGATACGATCCTAAAAGAAGCAAACAAATATGGATGATCTAAAACAAATAGTAGAATCAAATGCCAAAGCGATCGCCGCTCTAACTTCCGATATTGCCGAGATGAAGCGCGATCGTAATTACATGTATGGTCTAATGCGCGACCTGACAGAAAAAATTGGGCAGCTTAGTTCTCATCAGGTTAGAAGCTATGAATTAATTGAGAATTTAGATGAGCGACAGCGGCAGTTAGCTAATCAGCAGCAGCAGCTAATTGAAATTCAAAAAAGCACTAACGAAACTCTGAATAAGCTAGTAGACCGTGCTTAAAGCATTATCGTTTATTTATAGCAACTATATAAACAGAGTAAAAAGAGAGTAAGGTCAAAAATGAAATCCTAAGCCCTAAGTTTTTGGTCTATCTCTATCACTTCTGACTCCTGACTCAAAAAAAGAATCCCCCAAGCCGCAAAGACCAAGAGGAAAATTATAACTATTCAATTCGACAGTGCTAGTTAAACTCCTCGTTTGAGAGAAATTTCTACCTGCTTAAATTCATCATTTAAACGATTTCTGAGCTTTTGGGGAACGGGACGATTGCCATAAGAGCTATAGTAGCCAGCGATCGCATTTAGCGCAGTCTGCATGGTCGTAAACGATCTCAACCCAGCGGTTTTAGAATTACGACGATAGCGAGAAGCATAGTCACTGATTTGCTTGCGGGCGAGGGTAACAACCTCTTTTTTGTTGGCGGCATCATCGGGTAGCTCGATCGCCGTCCTTAGATTATCTAATACAGCAATGGTATCTTCGCGATAGTTGCCTGATAGTCCTGAAGGATTAGAGCCACAGCCTACCAGGCTAATAGAAACTACTAGTACCAAAGCTAGTAGACGTGATAAGTATTTTTTGAAAAACATAAATTTTAGAAGTAACGATCCCAGATTGCCCTCATATTATCAACAAACCGTCCCTGAGATTTAGTAAAGTCGATTTTTATCTGGGGGATTGCGATCGCAACTACCACTTCACCCTAGTTAATTTAAATCAATAATTTGAGCTATTGCCGAGCCGATCAGCCAGAATTAGTTAGCGTTAGAATCTAACCAAAACGACCACTGACGTACTGTTGGGTTGCTTCTTCTTGGGGATTTTGGAATATTTGTTCGGTTGGGGCAAACTCGGCTAAATAACCCTGACGATTACCGCCCTCTACTTCCGTCACGTTAAAAAATCCAGTGTAGTCGGCTACCCGTGATGCCTGCTGCATGTTGTGGGTCACAATCACAATGGTGTAGTTCTCTTTCAGCTGGTGGATCAATTCTTCTACCTTGAGAGTAGAAATTGGATCGAGTGCCGAACAGGGTTCATCCATCAACACGACATCGGGCTGTAGGGCGATCGTTCTGGCAATACAGAGTCTTTGTTGCTGACCACCACTAAGAGCCAAACCGCTTTGCTTGAGCTTATCTTTCACCTCATCCCAAAGGGCTGCTCCCCTGAGCGATCGCTCTACTAGTTCATCCATATTACCCTTGTAGCCATTGATGCGAGCGCCAAAAGCAATGTTGTCATAAATTGACTTAGGAAAAGGGTTTGGTCTTTGGAAAACCATGCCGATTTTACGTCGTACTTGAACTGGGTCGATATCTTTACCGTAAAGGTTTTGGTCATGATACGTCACCAACCCTTCCAAGCGAAAGATCGGAATTAAATCGTTGAGGCGATTATAACAGCGCAATAATGTACTCTTACCACAGCCAGAAGGACCAATAAATGCCGTTACCTTGTTTTTAGGAACATCTAAATAGATGCCCTTTACTGCCAAAAAGTCGCCGTAATATACATTGACATTTTCTGCCCGCAAAACCGCTTCCGTCTTGCTAGCTATATCCTGATCGTAAATCATAAAATATTGCTCTGAAATTTAATTTAGTAGGTCGCTTTATTCTTTAAATCTGCTCTTGAGCCCAATCGTACTAGGCAAGAGTTATGACTATTTTAACTTTTCGTTAAAGAAGTTTTAATTGCCAATGAACCCAACTGACCCCAAGCTAGGATTTTTCCTCGACGGTGTAACTTTACCGTTTATTCTGGCATTAGTAATGCTCAAAATATCTTACGCTAATGCGGACAGAATAATTGAGACAATGTTAATTAAAATAGTCTAAAAAATTTTCAAAACAGACTAGTAGCCTGAAGTAAAACTAAAATCCAACTCCTCCCAGAGCAGTATTTTGATCGAGCCTAAATCCAACTCTAGATAATTATTGAGCTTAATCTACCGCAACTCATTAACAAATATTTACAATACAAGTAAGATGTATAGAAAAAGAACATGATGAATCTTACTTATTTTGACAGTAATTCGTGGCTGATAGAAATTGACGGTATGAGAATTTTGCTAGATCCCTGGCTAGTAGGAAAGCTGACTTTTGGCAATCAGGCATGGCTATTTGAAGGTAGTAAAAATAATCCCCAGCCAATTCCCGAAAATATTGACTTTATTCTGCTTTCCCAAGGATTGGAAGACCACGCTCATCCCCCAACCTTAGAACAGCTTGATCGCAGTATCCCTGTCGTTGCCTCTCCTAACGCAGCTAAGGTAGTACGTGAATTTGGTTATCAAAATATTACTGTCTTAGAACATCAGCAAAGGCACAAAATAGGACAGGTAGAAATCAAGGCGGTTCCTGGTTCGCCGATTGGTCCTACCCTCGTCGAGAATGGCTATATTATTACGGGATTAGAGTCTGGCAAAACCATTTATTACGAACCCCATGGATATCATGCAGATTCGCTCCAAGAATCTGCTCCCATTGATGTAGTTATTACCCCGATTATTAACCTTAAGCTGCCTTTATTAGGAGCGGTAATTAAAGGGCAAGAGACGGCACTGCAAGTGTGCCAACAGTTGAATCCTCAAGTCATCTTATCTACGGCTGCTGGGGGAGATATTGATTTTAAGGGCATGATTACTTCAATTCTCTCAGCCGACGGCACGGTAGAAGACTTTAAGCACCTGCTAGAGCAAAATAATTTGGCGACTAGAGCGATTGACCCCAAGTCGGGAGAAACAATTGAATTGTCTCTAGTTTAATTTTGTTTGGTTGACTATCGTCCTGTGCCTAAAGACATTACTTAAAAGCATTTAGCGTTAGTTGCAACCTTTTTTACAGCTAAACTTTGCTCCACTATGAAGCGATCGCGATGATTGAAGTGAATAGGTATTAGATGAACAATAGACGGATTTCCATCTCTACTATCAATATAGTTTTACTGGTTACATTACCCTTACTTTTGATTCTTCTCTGGCAATTGAGAAGTCTGCTGGTGGTGCTGATGATCTCGGTTGTCCTAGCTGCCACCTTAGCGCCAATTGTAAATGCGACTCAGAAATTGGGAATTCCTCGATTTTTAGCGGTTCTGGGAGTCTATGCGGGGGTGATTGCGGCGTTGACTGGGTTCGGACTCATCGTCGGTCCTACGGTGGTGCAGCAAATTCAGATTTTAATTGGTAAATTTCCTAGCTATATTGAAGCATTGCGATCGCTTTTGGCAGATTTCATCCTCCGTTTTGGCATGAGTGAGACAGTTGCCCCCGATCTGCTCAATCAAATGTTAGACGTTCAGGGCTTGACTGCTTGGGCAATACGTTCTAGCCAACAGTTAGTGGTACGTTCTTATAGCGTCACTAGAGGTATTATCGGCAGCGTTTTGAGCGCTTTGTTAGCATTGCTACTGTCGGCGTATATGCTCCTTGCTTCCCGACAGCTATTAGAAGACATTATTAATCTCTTCCCCAAACCTTGGAATCAACGTTTGGCAGTTCAAATTGATCCTGTCGGCAAAAGAATGGGAGGCTATATCCAAGGTCGAATTTTAGTTTCGGGCATCTTGGGCGTAGTTATTAGCGTTAGCCTCAGATTTCTCGGCTTGTCTGAGTTAGCCCTGGGTTTGGGGGTGATTGCGGGATTTACTAATCTCATTCCCTTTTTTGGACCCGTTTTAGGGGCAATTCCTGCTTTAATTGTGGCGACCTCTCAGGGAGGCATTACCTTCCTTTGGGTACTACTCTTATTTGTAATTGTGCAAAATTTAGAAACCTACGTACTCGATCCCCTATTAGTGGGTAATTCGGTCAAGGTGCCGCCCCTGTATCAGTTACTTGCCGTACTGGGTGGCGCTCAGGTACTAGGGATCATTGGCGCTCTGATTGTGCCTCCATGGGTAGCGGGGATGGGAGTGCTGTTAGAAAATCTCTATATCAAGCCGAAGTTAGTTGCGGAGGGACACCTGGACAGTGAGCATTAAGCATTGCG
>JBCBWB010000118.1:12730-16850 GCA_039817275.1 Cyanobacteria bacterium J06648_1
ACCGCTCCGCATATTGCGGGGGTCAGATGCGGGCAAGCCCTTTCTCGCGTTGTCCCACAGCACGTAAGTGCAGATCTTCGTCGAAGCGACGACTGGGACGCAAAGCGTCCGTGGGATACCGCAAGCATAAGGTTATTGTCGAGGTTGAACATTGAACATGCGAGTGTAGCGCTAGTAAAGATCAATGCGATCGCCATTTCAGGTACAAAGGGTAACTAGAGACGGATTTCAGGTAATCTAATTACAAGAGAGTCGGTCAATGTCAATATAGTTTTCACAAGTTATTTATTAGTCATGGATGTCAAGAACGGTTTTGTCGCTACAGTGGGAAATACTCCTCTAATTCGTCTCAATAGTTTTAGCGATGAAACGGGCTGTGAAATTTTGGGTAAAGCAGAATTTTTGAATCCTGGAGGTTCAGTTAAAGACCGCGCCGCTTTGTATATCATCGAAGATGCGGAGAAAAAAGGACTGCTCAAGCCAGGGGGAACGGTAGTGGAAGGGACGGCTGGCAACACAGGTATCGGCTTGGCTCATATCTGCAACGCTAAAGGCTATAAATGCCTGATTATTATTCCCGAAACTCAGTCTCAAGAAAAAATTGACACTCTCAGGACTCTGGGCGCAGAAGTACGTTTGGTTCCCGCAGTTCCCTACAGGAATCCCGAAAACTATGTCAAAGTGTCTGGTCGAGTAGCCGCGGAATTAGACAACGCAATTTGGGCAAACCAGTTTGAGAATTTGGCTAATCGTCAGGCGCACTACGAAACAACGGGTGCCGAGATTTGGTCGCAAACGGAAGGGAAAGTTGATGCCTGGGTAGCCGCTACAGGGACAGGAGGAACCTACGCGGGAGTATCTATGTATCTTAAAGAGCAGAATCCAAATGTTCGCTGTGTAGTAGCGGACCCCATGGGTAGTGGGCTATATAGCTACGTCAAGACAGGAGAAATTAAGCCCGAAGGCAATTCAATCACCGAAGGCATCGGTAATAGCCGCATTACAGGGAACATGGAGGGCGCACCGATCGATGATGCAGTACAGGTAGACGATCCTGAATGTATTCGCGTTATCTACCAGCTACTCCACCAGGAAGGTTTGTTTATGGGTGGTTCAGTCGGGATTAACGTTGGGGCGGCAGTTGCTTTGGCAAAGGAAATGGGTCCTGGACACACTATCGTTACGGTACTTTGCGATGGTGGCGGGAGATATCAATCGCGTATCTATAATCCAGAGTGGCTAGCTAGCAAAGGTCTTACTCCAGGTTAAAATCAGGGTAGTAGCGACGCCTCAAGCCCAAGCGAAATCAACACCAACTAAGCCATACAAAAGGATTGCACGATTTTAGATTCAGATGAGCTAGATCCAAATGCGATCTGTCTTAATTACCCTATTAACCAGGTTCCACTGGCGTTTGAGGATAGGCGATCGCCTATTTCCTAGGGTCTAATCTATCGAATACATCGAATATTATGATGCCGACGACTTGTTCATCCTAAAGCGGCAATCGGGAACGTTTGCACCATGGTCAACGTCCCTAATAATATCGGCTTTCTTAATTAGCGATTCAACTGAATTAGAGACAAATTGCTCATATTTACTCGGAACATCAACTGTAGCCCCAGACAATAAACTCTCTTGATATAGCTTTATATTTATCAAGGGTAGAAGCTGAATTAATCTACTATAGATATTATTACCTACAAAATTCGCTCCTCAAACCGAGATAGATTGGCAGGAGAGTAGCAAATCGCCAAGTAATTAGCAAACAGTAGCCGATTTTTCTCTAGGGCACGAAGAAAGTAGGATAATTGATCTAAGCAAAAACATAAATAATCTGTTATTAGAGAACACGGCAGTATGCATTTAAGCGAAATTACTCATCCCAATCAGTTGCATGGTTTAACCCTCCGTCAACTAGAGGATGTCGCCCGCCAAATAAGAGAAAAGCACTTACAAACGGTAGCTACTAGTGGCGGTCATCTCGGACCAGGTTTAGGAGTAGTCGAATTAACTATTGCTCTTTACCAAACTCTAGATCTTGAACGTGATAAAGTTGTCTGGGATGTAGGACATCAGGCTTATCCTCACAAGCTATTGACGGGCAGATATAGCAAGTTTGATACTCTGCGTCAGAAAGACGGCGTGGCTGGCTACCTCAAAATTGGAGAGAGTAAATTCGATCATTTCGGTGCAGGACATGCTTCTACTAGTATTTCCGCGGCTCTAGGCATGGCGATGGCAAGAGATGCCAAAGGCGAAGATTTTAAATGTGTAGCAATAATTGGTGACGGTGCGCTGACTGGGGGCATGGCGCTGGAGGCGATCAATCATGCGGGTCATATGCCTAACACCAACCTAATGGTGGTGCTAAATGATAACGAGATGTCTATTTCTCCTAACGTGGGGGCAATTTCTCGCTATCTGAATAAGGTGCGTCTGTCTGACCCCGTGCAGTTTTTATCAGATAATTTGGAAGAACAGTTTAAACAGCTGCCCTTTTTTGGTGAATCTTTGACCCCAGAAATGGAACGAGTCAAGGAAGGCATGAAACGCCTGGCGGTTCCCAAAGTCGGCGCAGTGATTGAAGAGCTAGGCTTTAAATATTTTGGTCCGATTGACGGTCATAATCTAGAAGAGCTAATCTCTACCTTCAAACAGGCTCATAAAGTTCCTGGTCCTGTTCTGGTGCATGTCGCTACGGTTAAGGGTAAGGGATATGCGATCGCCGAAAAAGATCAGGTAGGCTATCATGCTCAAAGTCCTTTTAACCTAGCTACAGGAAAAGGAATACCGGCGACCAAGCCCAAGCCACCTAAATACAGTAAGGTTTTTGCTGATACTCTAACTACCCTAGCCGAAAACGACTCGAAAATATTTGGCATTACCGCCGCTATGGCAACGGGGACGGGTCTGGATAAGTTTCAAAGTAAGCTACCCCAGCAGTACATTGACGTTGGTATTGCCGAGCAGCATGCCGTAACTTTAGCCGCAGGTCTAGCTACTCAGGGGATGAAGCCCGTGGCGACGATTTATTCTACTTTTCTTCAGCGTGCCTACGATCAGATCATTCATGATATTTGTATTCAAAAGCTGCCTGTGTTCTTCTGTTTAGATCGAGCAGGCATTGTTGGTGCAGATGGCCCGACTCACCAGGGAATGTACGATATCGCCTACCTACGGTGTATTCCCAATATCGTCATCATGGCACCCAAAGACGAGGCTGAACTCCAGCAAATGGTCGTCACAGGAGTTAACTACCAAGATGGAGCGATCGCCGTACGGTATCCTCGTGGTAATGGCGTGGGTGTTCCCCTAATGGATGAAGGTTGGGAACCGCTAGAAATCGGCAAGGGAGAGATACTGCGCAATGGCGATGATTTACTCCTAGTTGGTTATGGAACTCAGGTCTATCCTGCCCTTCAGGTAGCGGAAATTCTCAGCGAACACGGTATTGAAGCGACAGTAGTCAACGCTCGCTTTGTCAAGCCCCTAGATACCGATTTAATTGTTCCCCTAGCAAAACAAATTGGTAAAGTTGTCACCCTAGAAGAGGGCTGCCTGATGGGCGGCTTTGGTTCTGCTATTCTAGAAGCCCTGCAAGAACATGACGTGTTAGTGCCAGTCAAACGTTTTGGGGTTCCAGATCTGCTTGTAGATCACGCAACCCCCGATCAGTCTAAAGCAAGCCTGGGTCTGAGCAGTCCGCAGATGGCAGAAAGCATACTCAAAACTTTCTTTGATAGTAAAGATAAAGGACCTAAAGAACCTTCTGTTGTTAGTTAGGAACTTAGATTGCGCCCGACTGCTACTAACACTATGACAATAGATAAAGTGGCATGTAAAGCTAGCATAAAGTTAATACTCCCCGTATACTATTAATTGTGTGTGAGGAGTAAGTGTAATAGAGAAAGGTTTTGGGGTCGAAACACGGCAAGACTCCCAAGACCTTTTTCTTTTTGTGAGAATTATTTCGCCCCCAGACGTATTGCTTGCGGTCTCCTTTGGGGCTGAGGCGCAAAGATAAGGAAAGATTTTCATAAGTATAGCGTTACGCGAATACGTTAGGACATTTTGCGAAAGCAGAATCAACACACTCTCGAATGGTTTCAAAGTCGTA
>JBCBWB010000119.1:0-16545 GCA_039817275.1 Cyanobacteria bacterium J06648_1
AAGTATCTGAATTGGAAGACATCTATGAGTTTTTAGAAAAGACAGATGAAGGTAAAATTCTTTCCCAGAATATCATTGAAAACAACAGAAAATTTGTGACTCAAACTCTTAGCTATGACAGTGTATGCCAATATGTAGCGACTTTGCTAAATGGTCTATTTTCTTAGTGTTTGGGGTTAGGTTCGCAACTGATACCGAGTCGCGAACTTAACATTGAGATGAAAAGCGATCGTTCTCGATTAGGGAGGGTTAAATCTTAGTATTGAAGACAAGAAGGATGACCAACAAGGGCTTGCAGATTGTTTCCTAAATCCATTATTAGATGGTAATGTCTATCAATATTTTAAAAACGATTTAGTGGACAGTATTTTGTGGGAAATTTCAACTGTCCACTATTTCATAACTTAATAGACACTCGCTTTACCTAATAATCATCAGAATAAAACTAGCCTACTCCTCTTCCTCATAACCTCGGAGTTGATTATATTTTTGAATTTGTTCGGTAGATAAAAGCGGATTAATGTTTAGATGAGCTTGTAAGTGTGTTTTTCTTAATTCTCCATAGAGTAGTGCTAATTCTATTGTTTGTTTTTCTAGTTCATTATTGGTAATTTTGCCTGAAGCAAATGCATTACTAAGCTCTTGTTCTTTTATAACTATAGTCTTTCCAATATTCTTAGCTTGTGACTGCATCTGAACAAAAGCTGCTTGGATTTCTTTTTCTTGTTGAGCAGAAAGATTTAATTTAGAGCTTAAATCTAAAACATGTCGCAGACCAGGATAGCCGTTAAGTTCTGCCATTCGAGCATATCCAGCACCCTTACCATTAAGTAGATTATCAATTTCTGATGAACTCAAACCTCGCACGGAAGAATTCAATTGCTCTACATAAGGGGAACGAAACTTATTATGTCGTTCTCCGTGCTGATGCTGTTGAGCATATGCAACTATGCTTCCAGTAGCTGAGATAGTAATTGCTAGTAAAAAATATCTAATTATTCTTTTATTCATTTTCAATTAATAGATAAAATCATAAAATGTCTAAAACTATCTATGCAGCCATTTTTTCATCTGGAATAAGTAACTACAAAAGAACGATTAATTTACTGGTGCTTGGACAGTAGCATTTAATGAAACGCTAGAAATTAGGGGACAAACCTCTTGAGATCAGTATTTTAAGTGGTCAGTGTCCTGTAATCTAACAAGCGAAGCAGGTTCGGCTTCATTAAATTGTGCTGATTCCACATTTCCTGTAGCAGTAGAAAAAATCAACGCTGCCCCTATGACTGCCATAATCGCATTTTCGGTGAAGCTGACAATACCCAAAGGTGCTTTGGAATTACCACCCACACAAGCACAGTTGAGGGCTAGTTTATCGATGTAGACTGCTTTAATGACCGAAATTCCGCCACTAACACCAATAAACAAAGAAGTAATCCCAGTAGCAAGAGGAGCAACACCAGAAAGAAAACTTAGTGCGATCGCAAGTTCGGCAAAGGGGTATATTTTGGCATAGGGTTTAACCTTTCTAGTTATCAAGTCATACTTAGCAAAACTCTCGGCAAACGATTCCATATCCATCAGCTTGAGAGTAGCCAACAAAGATAGGGAAAAGCCCATAAACCCAGTTAGTCCCATGCTGGTAGCCAAAGCCATTAATCCTGCGCTAGAGAAGACGGCAATTACAGGGGTATAAGAATATTCTGATCCTTCAGCTTCTACATTAAATTTTTCGGCTAAATCTGTGTAACCGCCAATGCGTTCCTCACCAAAAAATATCTGAGGCGTAGTTTGTACGTCGTACTTGGCTTTGAAAGCGGCGGTTTCTTCTTTGGATTTTAATTTGTGATCTTCAAATTCTATCCCTTTTTCCTGAAGTAGCTTAACAGCCTTTAGTCCCCATGGACATTCATGTTCTGGGGTAGACATTCTGTAGAGTCTAACTGTTTCTTTGGTAGCAATGTTAGTCATGATTCAAAGCTATTTTCTTTTACCTATAATTTAGACTCTCTAGTTAACTGTAGAGTCAAGCATGATTACTTTGAATCATCAGATTTCCCATCATGCCTAAATCTTCGTGATCCAAAATGTGGCAGTGATAGACAGTCTTTCCTGCAAAATCCTTAAAAGGAATGCGGATACGAACGGTTTCGCCTCTTTTAACTAGCACCGTATCTCGCCAAGCAAGTAAAGTTTCGGATTGACCGTTACGACTGATAATCTGAAAAGCATTCCCATGAATATGGAAAGGATGATCCATAACTCCTGTATTGATTAATTCCCAATCTTCTACCGTGTCTAATTTAACTTCGGTATTAATGCGATCTTCGCTACTGTAGTATTCGCCATTGATTAGAAAAGCCATACCCACTCCAGGACTCATGCCGTGATTGAGTTCAAAGCTTCTTACTGTTTGGGGGTCGGATAGCGCGGAGATAGAACTTAGGTTTGTGGGTAAAGCTAAAGGTTCAATAGCAGAAGCATAGTTGATTGTAGCTAAAGCGATCTGTTCATCTGGATTGCCGTCCATCATTCCCCTACTGCCCATCATGCCCATACTGCCTCGGTTGTAAGATAAATTGAGTAAACGATATTGTCCCGATTCTTTGTCTCCTTTGACTAAAATATCTGCTCGTTGTCCTGGTGTTAGTAGTAATTCATTGACTTTTACAGGCTGGTTTAAACTATTGCCATCGGTAGCAATGTGGTAGAAAGCATGGTCTTCTAAGGCTAGTCTGTAAAAACGGGAAGGAGAAGCATTGAGAATCCGTAGGCGCAGTAATCCCCCTGCTGGTAGATTAAGGTTAGGATTTACTTGTCCGTTAACCGTTATTATTTCTCCTTCTCTGCCCATCATCAGAGACATATGAGCAGAACTAGAACGGTTTCCGCGCTCGTCAATTGAAAAGTCCTGTAGTACTAAAAACTCTTCTTGAGCTGCTTTGAGTTCGGGAATTGCCTCATCTTCACCCCGTACAATAAATAAACCAGCTAATCCACCAAATAGTTGTTCGGCAACTAGTCCGTGTGCATGGGGATGATACCAAAATGTACCCGATGGATGATTTTGGGGAATCTGAAAATCGTAGGTTAGTTTTTCTCCTGGTTTGATATGGAGAAAGACGTTATCTGCATTACCTGTAAGCGGAATATGTAAGCCGTGATAGTGAATATTAGTCGGCTGTTCGAGATTATTAGTAAAATGAATGCGAACTTTATCCCCAGGTTTTGCTTCTAGGCGGGGTGCGGGAATTTGTCCGTTGTAAGTGAGCAGGGATGCCTGTCTATCTCCTAAACTAACTAGACTTTCTCTAGCTTCTAAATCCATTTCTAATAATCCGTTTTTACTTTGATATAGAGGTGCAGGATTAACTGATGTGGAAGCTACTGGCTGAATAGAGTTACCCCTAAGTAAGCGATCGCCTAACCAAGCAACACCCACAGTACCTAAAGCAATAAACTGGCGACGGTTGAATTTAACCATAATAATTCGGTTTGAGAACCTGCGGAATTTAATAAGATTGGTATTCTTTAAATACCTCTACTTCTCCCTTGTCGTTAAATGCCAACACTTGAAATGGTTGCTTGATATCTCTCGCTTCCATTCCTGGCGTACCAATAGGCATTCCTGGCACTGTCAATCCAATCAGATCGTCTGGTTTTTCGGCTAAGAAACGTTTGATATCATCAGAGGGAATATGCCCTTCCATAACGTAGCCATCGATGATAGTGGTGTGGCAAGAAGCTAGTTCTGCTGGAACATTATGCTGTTGCTTGATAGCTTCCATCTCTTCAGTTTTAATGTCTTCAATTTTGAAACCATGCTTTTTGGCGTGATCAACCCAAACACCACAACAACCACAATTCGGACTGCGATATACGGTCATTTCTGTTTTTCCAGAGTAGTTGGACTCGGTCTCTTTATCCCAGACGCTGACGCTGACTAGAGTTGCTTTAGAGCTGTTTTCATTTGCTATGGCGATGTTACTTTTACTGACAATACTGTTATCTCCTGAAAAGGAGGTGAGATAAATAGTTCCAGCAGCAGTAGCAGCAATTGTAATTGAGGCAATAGTTATTTTGGATAGAAGTTTTGACATTATTATTTCAACTGATAGTTGATTTTATGTGGGCTTATATCTTAGACTCTCTAGCTAACTAGAGAGTCAACGTGACTATAGGCTCTGCTAAAAAATCCTTTTCTTATGAATTCCTCGATTCTCAGGTTTTGGGGAATTAAAAATCTTAAATCCGATAATTCCATTTTTCGGTACTCAGAGCGATCGCCCAAACTATCTAGTCAGACAAAAGCAGAAGGAATAAAGTCTCCCTTCTGCACATCACGCCACTCTGCCTTTAAGGGTAAAGCCCTGGTTAATTTTGCGATCGCGAACTGACGTAAATAAGCAACGACTAATTTAATCTTTTGGTTACTTTCTTCAGAGCTAAATAACTAGCTTGACGCTGTTCTAGGGATAGTGAGGGTATTTGCTGAGTTGGTAATAAACCTGTGCTGCTGGAGTTAGAAACTGATTCAACGGCTCGATCGCTATCTACTTCTATTTCTGCTCGATAGGTTTTGTGTTCTAAGGGATAGGTAGGTAAAAGTACTCGACGTATTCCCTGGGGATATAATTGGCTGCTGTCGAAGGGAACGCCGACGACATATAGTTGAGCCATCAGTGTCAATAAGTCTTTGACGGGCGATCGCTCGATCTGGGGTGTAATCCAGGTTGAGGTAGCTTCTTTGCCATCGCGGGTATTGCTCAAGGAGAGGCAAACTCCTGTTTGCGTCATGCTAGATAGACGATCGCGATCGAATCCCGCTGCTGACTGTGCTAAGGTACTCGCCTGTATACTGGAAAGAGTGATGTTTTGTTTAAAGACTCCGCTGGGGGTTATTAGGGAACAGTTCCAATGATTATGATTAACTTTGGCTTCGTCACTAGTTTTGCCAGGAATGACGATCTTTTCTCCTGATAAACGGGCTAAGGCGGCGAGCGCTTCTTCTAAGGTTAATCTCCCCGAACAGCAGGCTGCGACTAGGATACCTATGTCTTCGGCAATTAAAGAAGTGGGCTGTATTTTTAAGGACATTAACCAGCTTAACAAGGCGTAGTTCGCAGCAAAGATATGTGCCTTACCAGTTAACTTGGCGGTCGCATTCTTAGCCCAACTGTATTCAAACCAAGCAGTTTGGCAATCTTGGTAAGCTTTGTGGAAAGAGGGAAACTGCCTGGCTAAAATTTGAGTTACTTCTGGGGCGAGAAGACTAGAGCCATCCAAGAAGATAGATAGCTTAGGAGGGCGCTGAGGGTTAGCTCGACCTCGATTTAAGTCGGCTTCAGTATTATTGGCGATCGCCGTTAGGTAGTCTAAAAGCTGTTGGCGATCCTCGACTACAAAAGCTGTTTTGTCGGGGAACTCTCGTTGCGCGTTGTTAAAGGTGAAAGCAACCTGAGCTAGTTCTGGTTCGGGGTTATCTAGTAAATGCGATCGCAGCTGTCGCGCCACTGTTTGTAGTCCTTTTTGGTTACGAGCCGTTAGTAAGAATAAGTGAGCTGATTCAGAATCGGTGACTGTCGCAGGTAAAGAGGGAGCCTGTTCCAAAACAACATGACAGTTAGTACCACCAAAGCCAAAGCCATTGACTCCTGCCCGCAAGGGTCGATCTTCCTGCTGCCAGGGTATTCCCGCTTCTCCGACCACATAAAACGGCGTTTGCGTAAAGTCAATTTGAGGATTGGGATTTTTAAAACCTTTCGTACCTGGAATCATGCCATGCTGCATAGACAAGACGACTTTAATCAAGCTGATGATACCCGATGCCGAAAGACAGTGACCAATAGAAGATTTAACCGAGCCGACAGCACAAAACTGACTAGCTTCCGTATAGCTACGAAAAGCCTGAGTCATGCCCGCAATTTCAATCGGATCTCCTAGTAGCGTTCCCGTACCGTGTGCCTCAATATAAGAAACTGTATTAGGATCGATCCCAGACTGGGCATATGCCTGGCGAACTGCTGCTGCCTGTCCTTGGGGTTTGGGTGCAGTCATCCCCTGAGAATGACCATCATTGTTGATGGCAGATCCTTTAATTACTGCATGAATATAATCTCCATCGGCAACTGCTCGTTCTAGGGGTTTCAAGACTAATGCTCCAGCTCCTTCACCGATAATCATGCCGTTCGCACGCTCGTCGAAAGGATAACAGGTTGCAGTAGGGGAGAGAGCCTGTACGCGACTCAAAAAGGTTAAAGAGGTAGGACTGAGATTCAAGTTTACTCCCCCGACAATACTCATCGAACTTTGACCCGATCGCAAATTCTCACAAGCCAGATGCAGGGCAACTAAAGAAGAGGAACAGGCTGTATTGACGGCTAAACTTGCTCCCGTCAGATCTAGGGAATGACTAACCCGTGCTGCTATTTCATTTAACTCATTACCCGCTGCGGTTTCTGAAAGTATTTCACTTGGTTTTAATACTTCTGAAAGCATACCTAGCAAAGAGGAGCGAGCTTGACAATCGAGTTGCTCGAACCAAGTACTAGTATCCAAACGACGACGCAAAGCTCCATAGGATTGGGAATTGACAAAGTGTTCGACGTAATTATTCTGACCGCAACCGACAAAAACGCTGATATCTTGAGGGCGATGTTTACCTCCATAGCCAGATTGTTGCATAGCTTGCCAGGCGATTTCTAAAAATAGACGCTGCTGGGGATCCATCACCTTGGCTTCTCTGGGGGAAATACCAAAAAACAAGGGGTCAAACTCAAAGGGATTATCGATAAATCCACCCTGCTGACAGTAGGTTCTGTCTGCTGCTTTTCCTGTCTCGTCAAAATAATCTTGAGATGACCAACGACTACTAGGAACATCACTAATAGCAGAGCGTTCTGCTTTTAATAAATCCCAATACTCATTCAGGTCATTCGCCCCGGGAACTTTACAAGCCATGCCAATAATAGCGATGTCTTGAATCTTAGCTGCTGATTGGGGGACTGCTGGGGTTGGCGTTGCTCTTTGTTTTTGTACCTTAACGGCAGGGGAGGTTGTTATCTTTTCTAAATAATCAAGCAGTTCGTTAGGAGTTTGATACTCGAATAAAAGGGTCACTGATAACTGAGTATCAAGAACTTGATTGAGCTGCTGTACAAATTCGAGGGCATTCAAAGAATCCAAACCTAATTCAGGAAAAGTGCGATCGCCGTCTAAGTTTTCTGGCTCGACTGTTATGTGTTGGCATAAAGTCTTTTCTAGAGCCAGCTTGAGATTGAGACGAGGAACTTCTGCCTGAGAACTAGTTTCCATCTCAGTTAAAGGCTCGGCTTTGGCTGTGTCAGGGATTTTGAGCAGGTTTATAATGTGGGTAACAGAGGGACTATTACTAAATAAAGCTTGCCAGAAAGCATTCGCTCCCTGTTGGGGTGTTAAAGGATTGTGTCCCCTGGATTTTGCCATCAAAATCAGTGCTTCCCCACCGATTTTCCCTAGACCTTTGGCAATGCCCAAATTGCGCCAGAGGGAAAAATTAACCGCTAAAGAACGTCCTGGACTTGGTTGTCGATCGCGATAAATGGCATAGTGATCGAGAAAAGCGTTTGCTGCGGCATAGTCACCCGAACTTTCACCCCATTCTTGCTTCGAGGCACTTGTTGAAGAAATCAGAGCAAAAAACTTTAGGGGTTGGCTACGAGTAATCTCATCTAAGATAATAGTTCCCTGAACTTTGGGGGCTAAGACTTGAGCTACGGAGTGGGGTTGTTTTTGCGCCAGCTTTACCGTGTAATGATCAAATATTCCTGCTGCATGGATTACGCCATCGAGGCGAGGGAAGCGCTGTTCGATCTTTGCCATTAATCCCTCCATACTAGCTCGATTGGTAACGTCAACCACCTCATACATCACCGTTGCCCCGAGTTTTTCCAACTCCTGGATGGCACGGATACGCTTGCTCAAGGGATGTTTTGATTCGAGGCATTGCGCCCATTCTGCCTGGGGTGGCAGAGGTTGGCGACCTGTCAACACGAGGTTGAGCCGAACCCGAACTAGTAAGCTCTTAATCAGTTCTAGAGCGACATCACTGGTTCCCCCCGTAATCAGATAGGTATCGTCATTTTGCGGCAGGCGATCGCCAGATTGGGGGGTTAAGGATTGAATTGGCTCTAAACCTCTGACAAATCGCTGTTGTCCGCGAATCGCCACGATTCTTTCCCCCTGGGGTTCTGTTTGTAGCTCGTTTACCCATAGTTGGGTTAATTGTGCGGGGCTAACTTCGGTGGGCATTACATCGACAACTTTAGTCTTGAGGTTGGGATTTTCCTGATTTAAAATCTGATTGAAGGTCGCTCCCAAACATTGATATACGCCCTGTAAAGGATTGTCTGTTACGGCATAAGCACTGTAGGTCGTTAGCAGCAAAGGGATCTCGGCGGCAAGATGTTTGAGCAATGCCTGACCCAGAAACATAACACTATAGGCACTTTCGGCTAAAACACGATCCGAAATATCAACAGGATCTACATTGATGTGTCGTGAGTTCCAATCATGGATAATTCCTGCCAGAGAATGACCCTCCGCTTTAATCGTGCTAATTAATTGTTCGTAATCTTGGGCCAAATTGGGATTGAGGATAAACTGATTGGCTTGCTGTTGGAATGTGTCTCCTGGCATTACCCAGAGAAACTGCTCGGACTGACGATTAAATGCCTCTTCTACTCTGGAGTCTAGAGCCTGGCGATCGCCAAATATCAAGATCTTACCCGTAGCTAATTGCTGGGGACTGGGTGGGGTTTCGCAATACCAGCGCCACTGATGAAACAATTCAAGATCGTCGGTCGTTTTCGCCGTAGCTGTCTCAGCTATTGCAGGACTAGGAACAGGGTTAGATGTAGTCTTGAGCTGAAAACGTTGACGCTGAAAAGGATAATTAGGTAAACGAACTGGGCGACGCTCCTCATGGTTATTTAGGGCTGACCAGTCGATTTCCCTGCCCTCAACATATAATTTGCCCAAACTTTCTAAGATTGCCGAAGTATTATTTTGTCCTCGCTTGAGGGATGGCAACCATAGTCCCTTGGCGACCGTTAAACATTTTTGTCCCATGTATAGCAGCGTCGAACTAGGACCCATCTCGATAAAAGTACGATAACCCTGTTGATAGAGAGTATCCATACCTGTAGAAAACCTAACCGCACCGCGCAGATGGTCGCACCAATAGGCTGCATTAGGTACTTCTCCCGCCTCCCATAGTTGCCCCGTGAGATTGGAAATCATCGGCAGACGAGGAGAGCTATAGGTCATGGTTTCAGCCGCCTCGGTAAAAGATGCCAAGATCGGCTGCATTAGGGATGAGTGGAAGGCATGGGAAACCTGTAGCGGTTTAGCTATAATCCCTTGAGACTGGAAAACTGCGAGGATTTTTTGGACGGGTTCTTTTAAACCAGAAATGACCACATTTGCCGCACCGTTGACTGTAGCGATATCTACTTCGACTTTCTGAGCAGTTATGGTTTGAGCGATCGCATCTTCACTAGCAAACACCGCCGCCATCATGCCGTTTTGGGGCAGACTTTGGATCAGGCTCGCTCTTTTGGCAATTAGTTTGAGTCCATCTTCGAGGCTAAAGACACCCGCAACCGCAGCCGCAGTATATTCCCCCACGCTATGACCCATGACCGCATCGGGGACGATGCCCCAGCTTTGCCACAGTTGAGCCAAGGCATACTCTAGAGCAAAGAGAGCGGGTTGGGTATAGGCGGTTTGATGGAGTTCGGGAGAGTCTGGACTGTCAGGATAGAGAACCGATAAGAGGGAACGGTCTAGTAAAGGTTGCAGAATTTCATCACAGCGATCAAGAACGCGGCGGAAAGTGGGTTGGGTATCGTAAAGCGCCCTTCCCATGTGGGGATACTGAGAACCTTGACCAGTAAAGAGAAAGACGGTTCCGCTAGACTTGTTTTGTAAGGAGACTTCTCCTGTAATTACGCCTGGGGCGGAGGAAGAATTAAGGAAACTCTGTAGCTTCTCCTGGGCTTGGGGTAAGGATTGAGCTGCGATCGCCAAACGATGCTTGAAGTGCGATCGCTTAGTGTTAGTAGTAAAACAAATATCTGCTAAAGATGCGGGGGAATCGGTTAAAAATTTATGATAGCTTTGGGCTAGTTCCTGTAGGGCAGTGGAACTTTTTGCCGAGAGGGTAAGTAGCTGATCGGAACTTTCTAGAGAAGCTGTTACAGCAGGGATTAATTGGACAGAATTAGACATTAGCCTTGGTTTTCCTCAACGATTAAGTGAACATTCGTACCGCTCATGCCAAAAGAACTAATGCCAGCCAGTCGGCTTGCTGCTTCTGTTTGCCAAGGAGTCAGTTTAGTCGGGATTGAAATTGGCAGCTTCTGCCAGGGAACATGAGTATTTGGATTTTCTAAATGCAGATGGGGCGGAATTTGCTTGTTTTGCAGGGAAAGTACCACTTTCATCAGACTGGCGATACCTGCTGCTGCTTCTAAATGACCGATATTAGTTTTGACCGAGCCAAGAGTTAGGGGATTGTCGTCTCGGTTTTGCCCCAGCACGTTTGCCAGAGCCATCACCTCAATTGGATCGCCGAGGGAAGTTCCCGTACCGTGTGCCTCCACATACTGAATTTGCTCGGGACTCACCGCCGCATTTTCCAAAGCCTGGCGAATGACTGCCTCTTGAGCTTGACCATTAGGAGCCGTTAGCCCATTAGTCAGTCCATCATGATTCATTGCCGAGCCACGAATGGTAGCGAGGATGGTATCCCCATCGGCGATCGCCTCTGATAGACGCTTGAGAACCACAATTCCCCCGCCTTCACCGCGAACATAGCCATCTGCTTGAGCATCAAAGGTTTTACAGCGGCGATCGCTACTCAAGGCTCGCATTTTACAAAGACTAATGGTTGTTTCGGGAGTCAGCATCAGATTGATTCCTCCCGCCAAAGCCAGGTTACATTCACGCGATCGCAAGCTCTGACAGGCCAGATGAACCGAAAGCAAGGAGGAGGAACAGGCGGTATCTAGCTGCATGGCGGGACCATGAAAATTGTAGAAGTAAGCCAAACGTCCTGCGGTCATGGAGCGTAACGTCCCTAAGCTACGATAGGGATTGAGCTGAAAACGTTCTTGGGGATTGATTAGCTGGTGAGCATAGTCATTGGTGGTTGAGCCAATAAAAACTCCCGTGTTACTGCCGCTAATCGAGCTAAAGGGCTGTCCTGCATCTTCTAGGGCTGACCAGGAAATCTCTAGCAGTAGTCGCTGCTGTGGATCGAGTTCTGCTGCTTCCCGCTGAGAAATGCCGAAGAAATTAGCATCGAAACAGTTTACATCATCTAGAAAGCTACCGTAGCGGGTGTACATCTGACCAGGAGCATTAGGGTCGGGGTCGTAATACTGCTCAATATCCCAGCGTTCTCCTGGCACCTCTGCCACGGTATCGATCCCGTCCCGTAGCAATTGCCAATAGGCTTCTGGAGTATTAGCACCTTGGGGGAAGCGGCAGCCCATGCCAACGATAGCGATTGGTTCGGTTTGGCGATATTTTAAAACATCTCGCTCTAGGCGGGTTTTTTTCAGTTCGAGAAAAGCATCTTGCAACAGGGCTTTGTAGTCAGGGCGATCGCTCGCAGCTTTTGGTTGGGGGAAGTCGATTTTTGCTTGTGTGTGAAGAGTCATGGGTAATTATTATTAGTGTTGAACCATGGTGATTTCTTGAGCTAGTAGTTGAGCGATCTCTAACTCAGAAAGTTCACTAAGAGTTTGGCTAATTTCTACTAAGTCCTCGGATGGAGGGGAGGAATTTAAAACTGGGGTCTCAATTGCCGCTATTAAGGGTGAATTTGCGGTTACAGAACTGGTGCTAGAGTTCTTCTGAGTCGATAGATGCTCGGCGAGGGCTTCAATAGTGGGGAAATTCCAGAGCAGAGTCACGTCTAACGTCTGTCCCAACCAAGCTCCCAAACTGTCTGCTAGTTCCACTGCAATCAGAGAGTCCAGTCCATACTCGGCTAAGGTACTGCTGGGGTCGATTGCCCAGAATTCTAATTTCAGCTTCTGACTCAACCAATAAACGAGCCATTGTTGAATCTCTCTCGAACTTGCTTGTCTACAGATCGGCTGACCTTGATCTGCGGAAGTTGTGGCGGTATGCCCCTTCCAAGAGCCAACAACCTTGAGGCTATCGGCTAAAAAGCCTTGTTTACAGGCATGGCGTTGAATTTTGCCGCTAGAAGTTTTGGGAATGCTGGCTGTTTTGAGTAAGACAATTCCTGAGACAAACAGTCCATGGTCTTCGGAGACGGCTTTACGAATTGCGGCGACAACTCCATCGACATCCAGCTTGCGTATATAGCTACGCTCAACTTCCTGAGCGATTACTAACTGTTCGTTGCCGTCAATCTCGACCGCAAAAGCAGCGCCACAACTATTTCTTAAAGCGGGATGACTGTTTTCTATTGTTTGCTCGATATCTTGGGGATAGTGATTGCGACCTCGAATAATAATTACGTCCTTGATTCGTCCCGTGATAAACAGCTCTCCCTCTTGCACAAATCCTAAATCACCCGTTCGCAACCATGGACCTACTCCTGTATCGGCTAAACGAGCCTGGAAAGTCTGCAACGTTTGTTCGGGTCGATTCCAATAGCCTTGAGCCACACTAGGATCGGCTACCCAAATTTCGCCTACCTGATTGGGCTGACAGCGTGTCTGGGACTCTGGATCGACAATAATCATTTTGTCTACAAAGGTTTGCCCACTACCGACTACCGCCTGAGAGTTGTTTCGATCTGCTGCTGGGGCGATCGCATTTTGCTGTAGCTGAGTAGAATCTACTTCTCTTAAAACGGGAGATATTTTTTGTCGGCTACCTGAGACAAATAAAGTGGTTTCTGCCATGCCATAGCAGGGATAAAAAGCCTGAGAGTCAAAACCGCAGCATGCAAAGGCTTGGGCGAACTTTGCCAAGGTTTCTGAGCGAATCGGTTCAGCGCCGTTAAAAGCGACTGTCCAACTGCTAAGGTCTAGCTCGGCGCATTCTTCTGGTTTAATCTTCTGCACACAGAGATCGTAAGCAAAATTTGGTCCCCCACTGGTGGTCGCTTTATAGCGAGAAATAGCCTGTAGCCAGCGGATCGGCTTTTGTAAGAAAGCAACGGGAGACATTAGCACCGAAGGTATGCCCAAATACAAGGGCTGAAGCACATTCCCTACTAGTCCCATATCGTGAAACAGCGGCAACCAACCGACAAAAACCGTTTTTTCTGAATGGCCCATCCCCGTTTTGATCAGTTTTTCATTGTGCAGCAGATTGCGGTGAGTAACCATTACTCCTTTTGGTGTCCCTGTTGACCCTGAAGTGTATTGGAGAAATGCCAAAGAATCTCCTGTAATATCGGCAGCCTGCCATGTTTGAGCTAGATCAAGATCGACTTCATCGGTAGCCAAGTAAGTCAGATCGGCTAAATTTTCTGCTTCGCTCAAACAATCCTGTATTTTGGCTAAAATAGCTTTTGGAGCTAAGACAACCTCAGGTTGAGCATCGGCGATAATAGAGCGCAAACGACCCAGCTTGTGATTTTTTTTCGGTGGATACGCAGGAACAGCAACGACTGAGGCATATAGGCAACCGAAAAAGGCAGGAATAAATTCCAATCCAGGGGGATAGAGTAATAATGCTCGCTGTCCTGAAAGTTTTAATGCCTGAAGTTGAGCGGCGATCGCTCTAGCCTGTTGATCCAATTGTTGATAAGTTAGACGCTCTGACTCGATTTCTCCGTCTTGCAAAAAGGCGTAAGCAGTCTGGGAAGGCTGATGTCTGCCACGATATTGCAGAAGTTCAACTAAGTTATCGATTTGCACATATTCTTGAACCTTAGTGATTTCGTTGGTTAATTCCATCCAAGTTGCTTGCAAATCCTTGACTGTATTGGCGACAGTGAGTTGAGAATAGTTGTGGTTATCAAGCATATTATTTCTTATGAGTTTCAAAATGGTGTAACGATAATCATTTGAATCTGTTCCATCTTTCATCTACTCGTATTTCTGGTGCCATGCCACTTATGCATTTGTCTAGCAATTATCGTCATCTTTTTTTGACAATTGTCCTTAGTTCGTCTGGAGTGTATCGAGCCATCTCCGCCTTGGTTCTGGGTTTAAAGCCTGTCCCTTCAGGGGTGCTTGCAGAGCGCGCAAGGAAATACGGGAGTACACTTCATCGTCAAGATATCCTATCTGCGAAGCGATATCTTCCTTGAGGAAGTAATCCTTTAGAACAAGGTAAGACTTTTAAAGTAATAAAATTTTATTTCTAATTCTGAGTTCCCAATCCCTAGTTCCTAATCCCAGAGCAGCTCATTGCATATTTGATCACAACCGCCTACTTATGTCTAATCTGTAAAGCTAAATTTGGGTTGATGGGACAATGTTTTTCAGTATTTTTAACTAGAATTTGCGGTGAAATGGAGATAAATAAAGTAATATTGTAGTCAATAAAAAAATCTTCTCACCAAGCATTTTGCAGAGTGTCTCAATTTAAATCCAAATTTGAACTTGCCAATCTTAGTTTTGTCAGCGCCGTTTTATTCGCTATTACCACTGCCTATTGTTTAAAATCGACAAAGGCGGTAGCAATATCAACCTCATCAACTCCCACGAAAATACTCGCACCTTCGACGACCAAAGCATCTGACTCTACTCTTGGGCAACTAAGAAATTGGCAAAACAGTAATCTAGTAGCCAAAAAAAATGCCAAATTAGAGCAAGCCAGCTTACTTTTAGCACAACAATCAGATGTTGGCGCGGAAGAAACTCAATCCTCACAGGCACGTCTACTAAGATTGTTCTCGTTATCTTTCTTTCTGCTATTTTTTGTTCCTCTAGGAATTTTTTATCCCTTATTTTTGTTCTTTAAGATGTTGCTAATTAAGCCTGATGAGTCGCAAAATATTTACGGCAAAAACAATATTTTAAGCAGTGATGATGAGGTGGGCTTAGAAGATTCGGAAAATCAGCAAGATTTAGGAACAAAGTCAGCTCTTACTATCGATCAAGCAACATTATCTAAGCTCCAAATTGCTTTTTCCTCTCCTGCTAGCCAATTGAGGGAAGAACTTGCTCTAATCGGTTCGGGGACTAGTGTAAATCCAGATTATGATTTGGTCAAACTGATGCACGAGGCTGTAGCAGTGCTGATTGAACAGGAGCATTGGACTCATGTTAGCTATGACTCGATAACTCTACCTAAAGTAGAAGCTAGAGCAGAATTTGATTTGATTTCTTATAGAGAGAGAAACAAGATTTCTAGTGAAAAACCCAGTTTTATTAACTACAGTCGTAACTTCAGCAGCCAAGACTATAAACAAAACTATAGCTATGTAGTAGTTACCCTAATTCTCTGCACCTCTCATGAGGCTCCTTTATTCGAGGCAATTAATACCAAAGAACAGCTGCTTAGAGAGCTGATTAAGCTGGGCAGAATGAAACAAGATACTGTAATTAAGCTGGAATTACTCTGGAATCCTCAACAGGAAGATCTTTATATCAGCAACGATCAGCTTTTGGTTGAATATGGCGAGATGACGAGACTGTTTTAGTGCGTTAGGCATATTTAAAATGACAGGCACAATAGGTAATGAGTAAAGACAAGATATGAGAGATACCTTGTCTATCTTGTCCGAGCAAAATATCCAAGTCTTAGACAGCGGTAGGTAATTCTGTTGATACTGATTTTGCTTCAGCAGTTTTACTGCTGTAATATGATTGATACCAGTTAACAAAACTGGCTAGTCCTGCCGCAATAGATGTCGTAGGCTTAAAGCCGATGTCGTTCATAAATTCATCTACATCAGCATAGGTAGCAACAACGTCTCCTGGCTGCATCGGCAAAAAGTTTTTCTGGGCTGATTTGCCCATCAACGTTTCGATGGTGGCAATAAATTCTTGTAGCTCAACAGGATTATTATTGCCCAGGTTGTATATCTTGTAGGGAGGGCGAGACTTAGCTCGATGGGGAATCAGCTTAACAATGCCTTCTACCACGTCATCAATGTAGGTAAAGTCGCGCATCATCTTGCCATAATTATAAACGTCGATCGCTCTATCTTCAGCGATCGCCTTCACAAATTTATGATAAGCCATGTCGGGTCTACCCCAAGGACCATAGACCGTGAAGAAACGCAGTCCCGTAGTCGGAATCTGATACAGGTGACTATAGGCATGAGCCATCAATTCATTCGCTTTTTTGGTCGCCGCATAGAGGGATACAGGGGTGTCTACTCGATCTTCAGTGGCAAAAGGAACCTTCGTGTTTTTGCCGTATACGGAGCTAGAGGAGGCAAAGATTAGATGCTGAATATCGCCGTGACGACAGCCTTCAAGAATATTCGTAAAGCCGACTAAATTACTATCTACGTAGGCATGAGGATTTTCTAGAGAATACCGTACCCCCGCCTGTGCCGCTAGATTGATCACCACATCAAAATTATGAGCCTGGAATAGTTCTGCTGTTAAAAGGCGA
>JBCBWB010000119.1:16555-16824 GCA_039817275.1 Cyanobacteria bacterium J06648_1
ATCGCTAATATCAAGATATTCAAAGGTAAACTGGGGATGGGGCAATAGTTGCTGGAGACGAGCTTCCTTGAGAGTCACATCGTAGTAATGATTGAGGTTATCAACCCCATGTACCTCGTTTCCCTCTGCCAGTAATCTTTTGGTCAAGTGAAACCCAATAAAGCCAGCAACACCAGTAACTAAAATTTTCATCTTTAAATTCTCCTCTAACGGCTAACCAATCAAAGATTTAAACCACGACAACCAAGCAATTACTGTGGCTGATAATC
>JBCBWB010000011.1:0-3987 GCA_039817275.1 Cyanobacteria bacterium J06648_1
CGAAAACTGCTACCCCATGATTGCTCCTGGTAAAAGCAATGCTCATATGTTGGGCTTACCAACCAAAGAACAGCCTAGCGCCGAGTTTATTAACTGCAATAACTGCGGGACTACCAATCCGACAGCGAATAAATTCTGTCCTGAGTGTGGAACTCAGCTTTAAGTTCTAGTCTCAAAACAAGGCATTAAAAAAGCGATCGCCCTAAACAATGTGATCGCTTTTTATTTTTATTAGTTCGACAAACAAGTAAACAACTTATAGTCATTCTAATTAGTTTCCGTACCCTCTAAGCTATCCTTTTCAGGTAGTAGGTAGTAGGTAGTAGTATCCACTAAAATCGTCTGGTTTCTATTTGAACAACTATAATTACCGATCGCTCAATTGTAACAATTTTGTAAGGTGGGCAATACACTAACGTATCTCTGACGATAGCACCCACCTTACTCTCTTCTGCGTCTCTGCGTCTTTGCGCGAAACACAGCGAAACAGATCCAGCCCCTCAAATTAAACTGACAACACCACTACACCGTCGCTAACTGATAATCGGGGATACAGTTATGTTCCATATAAAAACGATACTCATCTATAGCGCGATCGCTTTGTTCTTGATTCCAGCCACAGTGTTTTTGCAGCGTTTCGGTGACAACAGGCAGTAAATTCATCCCATATTCGCCATTCATCGCTAGAGTAGTACGACGACGCAGAATATCCACCAAGTTTTGCGCCGATTCGCTTTCTACTGCGTAGACAATCTGGGCTTTGATGTCATGTAGGTCGGGGCTAATTAACTCCCGCAAAGCTGGATTCTCCTCCGTCAAAGCTAAGACTTCGATCGCCCTGGCACCATACATATAGAACAAGTGATCTATCACCTCAATCGAGAGACTAGACTCATATTTATCGATTGCCTGTTGAATCCGTTTATCTCTAGGTAGGATACAGCCAGGTAGGGGTAGAGAATCAGTTTGGCACGGTCTAGGCGATCGCTTCATCCGTTTTAAGATTGCGTCTACCATCTCTTCCCCCACATTACGATAGGTGGTAAGCTTACCGCCAATTAAGGAGAAGAGGTTATTCACTCCTTCCTTACGGTGATCGAAGATAATGTGCTTGCGGGTAATACTACCAGGTTTCTTGCCTTCGGAGTTTGGTAGTGGACGTACCCCAGAATAGGTAAACTTAACGTCGTCTCGTTTTAAGTTAGCCGTGGGAATAACGCTATTGGTTTCCTGTAGTAAATAATCAATCTCGGCATTGTCGGCTTTGATATTGTCTATATCGTCTTTATAAGCCAGGTCCGTCGTCCCAATCAAATATTTGCCCAACCAGGGGATGATAAAGAAGGGACGACCATCAGATTTTGCCTCTACATAGAGGGTAGAGCCAGGTGCGCCAGGAAACTCTTCAACGACAATATGGCTACCTTTCGTGCCGCCATTCTTTTTCCCATCGCCAATAACAGTTTGCTCTCCAGCTTTGCTGCCTCGTTGACAGACGCGGTCGATCCAAGGTCCTGCGGTATTAATAACCACCGCGTCTTTACTGCCAGAAATAGTAACGCTTTCTCCCGTCAGCTTATCTTTACAGACTACGTCCGCAATACGACTATCTTTAATCGTTAGCTCAGTCACCTCCATGTAGTTTAAGGCATCTGCCCCCGCATTCTGAGCAGAGATAATATTTTCTAGACAAAGACGCTCGGCTAAGGTTACCTGACCATCATAATACTGAGAGCCACCAGCCAGATTATCGCCATCCAAAGAGCGAAATAGCTGCTGAAACTTGGCTTCGGGCAACATCCGATGGACGGGAAGAGTTTTATCGAAGCTAAAAATATCGTAGAGGATCATCCCTGCCCAAATCTTCCAGTAGGGACGAGAGCGATCGCGATAGATAGGAATAGTAAGCTGTAAGGGAGCAACCAAATGAGGTGCAGTGCGGAGTAACACCTCGCGCTCTTTGAGAGATTCACGCACCAGGGGAAACTCAAAGTATTCTAGATACCTCAAGCCACCGTGAATCAGACGACTAGACCAGCTTGAACTACCGCTAGCGAAATCATTCTTATCAACGATGATTGTCTTCAGTCCTCGGATAGCCGCGTCTCTAGCCACTCCAGCACCGTTGATTCCTCCACCAATAACAATTACGTCGTACTCTGTTCGTTGAATCTGTGCCAAATCTCGCATAACGGCTTTTTCTGAAAAATGCTTACAACATCTATAAGTTAACTAATCATCGTTATTTGTGATTAGTAATTACTGAGTACTGTTGACTGATTACTGGCTAATGTTAAGCCCTCATTAATCTGCTAAGGCTGGTTAAAGGTTAAAGGTCAAGGGGAAAGGGGGAAAGGGTTGATTGATTTGTTTTCGTACCTGCTTAGAACTATTATTTTCTCGTTATTATGCGTAAGGTCAGTTACTGATTGTTAACTGAATCTATTCGATGTTAATTGGATCGACATCAATGGTTAGACTGACGGATCGGGGTAAATGCGATCGCAGTAGCTTGAGATCGGGTAAATTGTTCTTGGCTACTGCGGGAAACTTCAGCAGAATTTGCCAGCGATAGCGACGGGCAACCCGCATAATGTTGGCTGGTGCGGGTCCTAAGATTTCAAACTCAAGGTCTAGAGTCTCGATCAGGACATCGGCGAGGGTAACAGCCGCCCGTTCGACTTCTCTCTCACTGATACTGCTTAACTTAAACAAGATGAGGCTGCCGTAGGGTGGATAGTTTAACTCGCCTCTTTGAGTTAATTCGGTGGCGCTAAAGTCGTTGTAATTATGGGTTTTTACTGCCTGAATGACAGGATGTTCGGGGGAATAGGTTTGTAGGATCACTTTACCTGGAACATCTCCCCTACCCGCTCTACCTGCCACCTGGGTCAAAGTTTGAAAGGCTCTTTCGGCAGCACGGTAATCACTGCGATGTAGTAAGCCATCGGCGGCGATAATGCCCACCAAAGTAACTCCCGCAATGTCTAAACCCTTGGTCAGCATTTGGGTTCCAATTAAAATATCGGCTTCTTGATGGATAAAGCGATCAATTAACTGACGGTGTTGTCCCTTATTTCTGGTGGTATCGCTGTCATATCTAATTGCTCTGAGTTCGGGAAATAGTTTGGCTAATTCCTGGGTAACTTTTTGCGTGCCGCTACCAAAATGCTTGAGGTAGGGGGAATTGCACTCGGGGCAGATTTTGGGCTGAATTTTGGTGTGATTGCAGTAGTGACAGCGTAACAGCTTGGCTGCTCCTTCATGGGTATGGTGATAGGAAAGAGAAACATCACAGTCAGGACATTCCATCACGTAGCCACAACTGCGACAGGAGACAAAAGTACTATGTCCCCGTCGCGGAATAAAGAGAATTCCCTGCTGTCCTTGAGACTGCATTTCGGCGATCGCTTTTTGTAAAGCCAGACTAAAAATGGATCTGTTGCCCCGACTCAACTCCAGTCGTAGATCGATAATTGATACCTGGGGTAGAGGACGCGCCCCAATTCTTTCGGGTAGGGATAAATAATAGTTATGGGAGTTTGACGTTTTGTCTTTCGCTACCACCAAGCTTTCCAGCGAAGGAGTGGCAGAACCCAGCACTACGGGACAGTCTTCTAGTTCAGCCCGCCACTGCGCCACCTTACGGACGTGATAGGTAGGTGCGGGACGATCCTGCTTAAAACTGGAGTCGTGTTCTTCATCCAGGACAATTAAGCCTAAATTGGGTAAAGGAGCAAAAATTGCCGACCGTGTACCAATAACCACCTGGGGTTCGCCACGAATTGTTTGCCGCCAAGTATCATAACGCTCCCCTGCCGAGAGTTTACTGTGATAGACACAGACGCGATCGCCAAATCGGGCGCGAAAGCGATCGGTTAACTGGGGAGTCAAGCCAATTTCGGGGACTAATACTACTGCTGACTTTTTCTGCTCTAGAATAGGCGCGATCGCCTGAAGATAAACTTCGGTTTTACCCGAACCCGT
>JBCBWB010000011.1:4086-44446 GCA_039817275.1 Cyanobacteria bacterium J06648_1
CGATCTGCGGCTTGGAGAATACCCTGTTCTTTACGTAAGATTTCTCTTTCTGAGAGAATGACATAGCCTTTTGCTTCTAGCTTCTTAACTGTCGCCGAAGTAGTAGAGCAAATTTCAATCAAATCCTTGAGCCACAGTTCACCACCTCGGTTTTTGAGAATCCGAACAATCTCTTGCTGCCTGGTAGTCAGATCCTCCAGTAAACTATTGGTGGCTAGAGTTACGGCGGTTTTGAGCTTGGCTTTGGCACGCTTGGGGGGTTCGAGGTAATTTTCGATCCAACCTCGTTTACTCAATTCTCGAATGCCGCGACTGGCTCCTTTGACTTGATTACGCAGATACTTGACGCTATAGTCACCATCCTTCTGACTTTGCAGCAGCCTTAAAATCTTACCTGCTACTAGACTACAGAAGGTTTCTGCTCCCGAGGGAAGACTGTCGCTTAATTTTACTCTCCGCTGCGATCTCCCTAACAGTCCTGGCGGCAGAGCAACTCGGATAGTACTCATCAGATCGGTACTATAGTAGTCGGCGATTTTCTCTAGCAAGCGCCAATAAGTATCCTGAAAGAATCCTGAAGTAACCACATCCTCTACAGGGCGAATCCGCGCGGGATCTAAATCTACGGGTGGTGAAGTCAGTAAGCGAATGGCAATTCCCCCCGTTAACTGCATGCCAAAGGGAATGCTGACAATATCGCCAGACTGGACTGATAACTCGGCTGGCAAACTATAGGTATATAGCCCTTGAGTGCCAGGAGAGTCAACCAAAACTTCTACCCACTGCTGGGGTTTGAGCGCATAATCTGCTTCGGGTTCGGCTACTAACAAGCTGGGCTGAATCACCGTTTGGTAGAGCAGGCGATCGTCACTATCTGGGGAAGATAGATTCTTTTTAGTACCAGTTGTCATATAAACCCTAATTTTAATGGTTCTTACATAAATATCATTTTATCTTTAACTGACTCGACTAAACAGTTCTCTTAAGTCCAAATCAGCAGTAATCGAGCAACAATTTCTCTTAATCGGTTGATAGTTTTAATCATACTGACTAAACAACTATTTACTAGTTAATCTATCCATACATAGGAATGTAAGATACATCACATTAGCTAATCTAATACAAGTCATCGCTTCATTACAGAATTTGCTTTAAGGTAAACAGAGCTACATTTTAAAATTCCATTTTGTGAAAATATATTAATAATTAAGAGAAAAATAGTTATAGATCAACCAGACTATAGTTATTGATTCCAACATCTCTCAAAAATCTTTGCAGACTTTCCGTCGTCTTTTGTTCTGGAATTCAGTAAATCAATAAAGTACCCCATAGAATAGCAAAAAAACCTTAAGAAATCCTGTGCTTTTACTGCAAAAATCCTGAAACATGAGACGGTGTTAATCAATCTAAAGTTTAGACAGTAAAAAGTAAATTTTTAATAAAACCACAGTTACATTACTTATCATTAACCAAAAATATTTAAGTATATTTTATTGGATTAGTCAATTGATGTGGGTAATGCAGATGTACACTCGCTCTTTCATTCCCAACTAGTTATAGATTTTCCGTCGCGCATCAGAAATTTTTTTAATAAGAGGAAAGTGAAACCATGACTACAGTGAAATTGACAGAAAAAGACAGCTACATCATCGATGTTGAGGCAGACGAAGCCTCTGCTAGTATCAGCGAAGATTTGAAACTTGTTGAAGCAGAATATTCTGATGAAAGTCAGCTTTCTGGCACTGGTAGTCGGCGCAAAATGCCTCTAGAAGATAATATCGGTGCGTTTTTTAAAGAGATGGCTCGCTACCCCTTGTTGACGGCGGAGGAAGAAATTACTCTGGCAAACGACGTGAAGATGATGCTAGAAGTTGAAGCAGCTAGACAAAGGTTGCTGGAGGCAAACGAAGTGAAGCCAGCCAAAGCAGAACTAGCGGCAGAATTGGGTTTAGAATCTGTCAGGCAGCTAGAACTGCTGCTATATCGTGGCAAAGTGGCGAAACGCAAGATGATTCGCTCCAATTTGCGTCTGGTGGTTTCGATCGCCAAGAGATATCTTAATCGTGGTGTTCCTTTCCTTGACTTGATTCAGGAAGGAGCGATTGGGCTTAACCGAGCGACTGAGAAGTTCGATCCCAACAAAGGTTATAAGTTCTCTACCTACGCCTACTGGTGGATTCGCCAGGCAATTACTCGCACTATTGCCAATGATGCTCGAACAATACGCTTGCCGATTCATATAGTTGAGAAGCTCAACAAGCTCAAAAAAGCGCAGCGCAACCTCAAGCAAAAACTCCAGCGTAATCCTAGTGAAGAAGAAATTGCAGCAGAATTAAAAATGACTGCGCCGCAGTTGCGCCAACTTTTGGAATTACGCCGCCAGTCTTTGTCTTTAAATCATCGGGTTGGTAAAGCCGAAGATACGGAATTGGTAGACTTGCTCGAAGATAGCGATCTACAGCTACCTGAAGAGCGCATGAATGAAACCATGATGCGTCAAGAAATCACTGATGTTTTGGATGATGTTTTGACACAAAGAGAAAAAGATGTAATTTGTCTGCGTTATGGGTTATCTACCAGTCAACCTTATACCCTAGAAGAAGTAGGAGGCATGTTTAGCCTTTCTCGTGAAAGAGTGCGTCAGATTCAGAGCAAAGCCATGCGTAAGCTACGTCGTCCGCAAGTTGCTCGTCGTTTGAAAGGATGGCTTAATTAATAATTGATTTGATAATTGATCATGGAAGTCTTAAGTATATTCTTGAGGCTTCTTTTTCCAGCTTTCAACAAAATTCTTTTAATCTATACCCCGAAAGAACTACAGAGATCTCAAGCTAGAAATAACCAAATATTTTTCATAAACTTTTGCCGCACCCCTGATTAGTAAGTGTAGAGTTCAAGGTCGCCCGAATGCATTCGGGCACTGCTTGAACGTTGTTCAACTAATCGGGTATGAATAATATAAGCAGAGTTTCTTTTTTAGCCAGTCGTCCTTATCTTCTGGCGATCTATGCTGAGATAATTGCCAATTTGAACACGGTAGTTAACTATTCGACCACAAGTGCAATTTCAGAAAGGTTACAGAAAGCAGCAACAATAGTAAATCTTCACGAAATTGCTTACCTCCAAAATAAGGAAGCAGGAGTAATTGAGTTAGTCTGTTTTGAGCTGATCCAGATGGGTTTTATTCGAGTGCAGGATAATAAGTTAGAAGTTGTGACTTACTTTAGCAACACTTCTCATCTCGAACCAATTGAACAAACGATCTTTGATTTTTTACATACGCCACAGACAGTTGAGACTTTGCTAGAGGATAAAAATCTCTCAGATGCGATCGCCGAACACTGTAAAAATTATCGCCAGTCATTGGTTAACCAAGGATATATCAATCCCAATCGCCAAAAATATCTAGCAGTGGGTATGAGTGGATTATTGATTTTGGGGTTGACGTTTGGTAAGCCTCTAGTGGGCATGTTGGCGGGCTATCGTTACCTGTTGCTACTGATTGGTGCCGTAATGCCGAAAGCGAGTTTAGCGATCGCCGCTACCGCCTGGCTGGGTAAAAAATCTCAGTCGAGAAGTCATCTCACAGGGAAGGGTAAGCAATATTTAGCTGAGTTGCAGGAGAATCTGCCTCAAGGGAATCTCGAATTGCGATCACCTCCTGTTAAACCCAACCAAGACACCTCTTTGCTATTTGCTCTCTGCGGTTGGGGAATAATAGAAAACAGTAACGTTGAAGCTTATTACCATTTATTTGATTTGTTTTCCACAGGGTAGGTTCAGTTAACGCTTAGCAGTTAACAGCAATATTTATCTATGAAACAATTAAACCAAGAATTAGCTCAGGCGATCGCAGAATGTCGTCAAGATAATCTAACAAAACGACGAACAAGTCTTAACCGACTGTTGATTCTGATTCAGCAGCTACCAGGAATATATACCGTATCTCACCAAGACTATCCCGAAGCATACAATCGAACTTTGATGTGGGTATGTCAGAATATCGATCGCTTTGAACCGACTAGGGAATCGGTAGAGAAAAGTTTAGTTATTTGGATCAATGGCTATCTCAAGTGGCGTATTCGCGATTTGTATATATCCGATAATAGCTACGATCCCCAGCGAGTCTATCCGACTAAAAATAACGCAGAACTAGATTTAATTGCCAATCTGCCAGATCCTCAAGTGTCTCTAAGCTTATTAGATACCCAAATTGCCCAGATGCAGGCAGAAAAATCCGAGAATATGGGCAAAGCGATCGTCGATCATATCAAGCAAGATAAAGATAAAAAGCTCACTACCACCTTTATTCGTCAGCATCCTCAATGTAACTGTCACAACCTAGCACTGCGTCTTTTACTCGAACAGCCACCTCAAAAGATTTCGCAAATAGCGCGAGAGTTAGAAGTTAACAACCAAACTCTTTATTCTCATTGGAAACAAAAATGTCTGCCGCTGCTTCAGTCCATTAGCCAATCGATTAACCATGAATCAACTAACTGAAACATCTGTAACTATCCTTCTCGAACCCCAAGCACATAAATATGCCCAGCAGTTTGCTTCAGAACAAGAAAATTCGATTAAGGGCAAGCAAGTTTATCTCAATACCCTCGCCGCGTATGGCGTTCATACCTATCTCAAGTGTCTAGACATCAAGAGTGATCTAGCTCATAGCCAGTGTTGGCAGCCAAACTACCGCAGCTTGTTTAATATCGCCGATCTGACTTTGACCCAGGTTGGCAGGCTGGAATGTCGCTATCTGTTACCTGGAGAACTAGAGATAAACATTCCTTTAGCAGCTAGAGAAGACAGAATTGGCTATCTGGTAGTGCAGCTAGAAGCAGAATTGCAGCAGATAAATCTCGTTGGTTTCATCTCTCCCCAGCAGGTTGAATTTGATACAGAAGCGATCGCCATCTCACAATTACAGCCCCTAGAAACTCTTTTTAGCACCATCGAACGACTAAAGAGTAGAATCAATCTACGGCAGTGGCTAGCCGATACCTTTACTCCAGACTGGCAACCAGTAGATCTAGTCTTAGCGGGGAGAATTACCCGCAGTTTAGCTACTACTAACCCAGGAACTACAGTTACCAGGGGTAAAACAATCCAATGGCAGTTGAATAGCCTCGAACGAGAAATAATTTTAGTTTTGAGAATTACCAAACAATCAAATCAGGCTATCGATCTTTGTCTGCAACTATACCCAGGCGGCAATAGCGACTACCTGCCTACAGGTTTGTTAGTAGAAATTATTGATCAGGCAAATCAATCTTGTCTATCCGCACAAGCTCAAGCTAACGATGATTGGATGCAGTTAGAATTCTCTTGTCAGCAGGGGGAACAGTTTCAGGTAGCGATGGATCTCGATGGAGTTAGTATAGTCGAATACTTTTCAGTTTGAAGCAAGCATGTCAACTTTAGATCGAAATAAACGTAATATATTGGAGATCGCTTCGCTATTATTGTTGACACCAGTTGTGTACTGGACATTAAATCAAATTGGCTTCGTTCCACCTGTGAATTATTTCTTTCCAGAAGCTAATAAGCAGAATGCTAGCAACCCAATCCCTGTTCAATCTACACTATTGAACTACGAGCAACCTATCAACGAGCTAATTTCTCACCAGATCAATCGCTCTTTATCCAAAATCTTAGTTGATAAATCGAACTATCAGCTTACCCTATACTACGATTCGCGACCTATAAAATCCTATCCAATTGTTTTGGGGCAAAGTCCTCAAGGTGACAAACGTAGAGAAGGAGATCTGAAAACGCCAGAGGGAATTTTTAAAATTAGAGATTTGTATCCTCATCCAGCTTGGTCAAAATTTATTTGGTTAGACTATCCCAACCAAGAATCTTGGCGAAAACATTTACAAGCAAAACAAGATGGAAAAATTAGTCTCAATAGTACAGTTGGCAGTGAGATCGGCATTCACGGCGTACCGAAGAATGGTGATTATCTAGTAGACGAAAGATCCAATTGGACATGGGGATGTATTTCGCTTAAAAACCAAGATGTGGATGAAATTTATCGGATGGTTCAAGTAGGGACGACAATAAAAATTATTCCTTGAATCTCGCACTGTCGCCAAAACAGAATATTGTCGCTAGAGTTTACTAGTTTCTCTATTTGTAGTAGGAGCATTTTCATTCGGTGATTTACGCAACGACAGAATAAACTACGGATAGGCAGAGCTTTTGCCCCATCACTAAATCCGATAATAGCTTGTCGCACATCCTTAGAACTAAGGTCCCGAAAAGACCGCATCTTCGACATCTTGGCGACTGAGAGAATACTTAAACGAACGGCTGAGGTTTTCCGCTGCTTGTGCCGCATCGTAATAGCGTACCGTCAGTTCTTCCGTTTCGAGGCAAATTTCTGCTTTCCAGGCGGACTCCTCTAGGTTCCAGCAATGAAGATCCTCACGATTTTGCTGGCAACCTTTGCTGCGTAACCAATCTTCAATCGTCGGTAGGGTGTGATTGTAAAGCGGAGTATCTGCTTCTGGTAAACTCACTAAAATATTTTTTAGACTTATAGGGTGCATTAAAGATTTTATCTCATTCCACCTGCTATCTGTTTTGTCGTTGCAGTCTTGATTATTGTGGTAAGCGACTACTGTAAAATATGAAGCATAATTCTATGCCACCTGGCAACTATTTCTCCCATATCTCTGGAACGCTCGCTATCTTCTGTCTAAGAACTAAGAACTAACAACTAAATACTAATAACTATAAATACCCCTATGCCGAACCAAAAACTTGATACCAAAGCTTTTAAACGTTCTTTGCAGCAGTCAGAAAACTATCATCGTCGTGGTTTTGGACATGATCAGGAAGTAGCAGGGACAATGAACTCCGAGTATCAAAGCGATCTGATTCAGACAATTCGCGATCGCCATTATCGTCTCGAACGGGGTGATGTCACCATTCGTTTGGCAGAGTCTTTTGGTTTTTGCTGGGGAGTGGAAAGAGCGATCGCCATGGCTTATGAGGCGAGAGAGCATTTTCCCCAGGAGAAAATTTGGATCACCAACGAGATTATCCATAATCCCACTGTCAATCGGCGTTTGCAGGAGATGAACGTTGGCTTTATTGAGCTGGTAGGAGAGTCAAAGGATTTTAGCGTTGTCGATTCAGGAGATGTGGTAATTTTGCCTGCTTTTGGCGCTAGCGTCCAGGAAATGCAGTTACTCAACGATAAAGGCTGCAAAATAGTGGATACTACCTGCCCTTGGGTATCTAAAGTCTGGAATTCGGTCGAAAAGCATAAGAAGAAGGATTACACTTCGATCATTCACGGTAAATATGCCCATGAAGAGACTGTTGCTACCAGTTCCTTTGCCGATCGCTATTTGGTCGTGTTGAATCTATCCGAGGCGCAATATGTCACTAACTACATTCTTCATGGTGGAGACCGAGCAGAATTTCTGGCAAAGTTTGAAAATGCCTACTCCGAAGGTTTTGATCCCGATCGCGATTTAGTGAGAGTCGGTATTGCTAATCAAACTACCATGCTCAAAAGTGAAACCGAGCAGATCGGCAAGCTACTAGAACAAACCATGCTCAAAAAGTTTGGTCCTACTGAGTTAAACGACCACTTTATGAGTTTTAATACCATCTGTGACGCGACTCAAGAAAGACAGGATGCCATGTTTAATTTGGTAGAAGAAGATTTATCCTTGATGATTGTTATCGGTGGCTTTAATTCCTCTAATACGACTCATTTACAAGAGATTGCCGTAGAGCATAATATTCCTTCTTATCATATTGATAGCGTCGAACGGATTTTAGATCGCGATCGCCTAGAACATAAACCTTTGGATGGCGAGATCACCATCGCCGAAAACTGGCTCCCAAAAGGCAAAATTACCGTTGGTGTGACATCTGGTGCTTCTACTCCCGATAAAGTCGTTGCCGACATCATTGAGAAGATATTCAATCTTAAAGCGATGGCGATCGTCTAGAAAAGTCTGTTTAGGTAATAAGTATTGACAAAGAAATAAATCATTTATTGCTTAGGCACAGTAATACTCAAAGACAATCAACAAGCAATGACAAACTTGGTATCTGTAATTATTCCCTGTTTCAACGCCGAACAATGGTTGAACGAAGCCATTGATAGCGTGTTGGCGCAGACTTATGCGCCGATTGAGGTGATAGTTATTGATGATGGTTCGAGCGATCGCAGTTTATCGATCATTCAAAGCTATGGTGATCAGTTAATTTGGCGTACACAAGAGAATCAGGGAGCAAATGCGGCGCGAAACTTGGGTTTTGCCATAGCTAGCGGCATTTATATTCAATATTTGGATGCTGACGATTATTTACTGCCAGACAAAATTGCCCAACAGGTAGAGCATTTGCAGTCAAATAAGGCTGATTTTGTCTATGGCGACTGGCGTTATCAACATCATTTAGCCGACGGAAAAGTTTACTTAGATGAGATCCGCGTCTGTGGGGATAAAGCGGATTTTCTAGAGTCGTTATTAGCCAACGATCGCTGGTCTAATTTAGCACCAATGTTGTTTACTCGCTCGTTAGTTGAACAAGTTAGTTGGGATGAAAGTCTAGCCGCAGCGCAAGATCGAGACTTTTTGTTTTCGGTCATGCTGGCGGGAGCAAAATCTATTTATTTACCAGGCTGTAATTCTGTCTATCGCCTGCATCCAGGAGAAACTGTATCTACTAAAAGTAAAACCCGCTGGTTAGAGGCTCACTGTCGGGTAATGGCAAAAGCCGAGCAGAATTTACGCGAGGGTGGTTTGATGTCGCCGAAATATCAACAGGCTCTAGCTACAGCTTATTGGTCAATGGGACGAGAATATATTTACAGCAATAGAGATCGCCATTATCCAACTTATGCCAAAACTTTAGATCGAATTCACCGTCTTGCACCCGATTTATTTCTTCAGAATAAGAGCAGACTCTACCAGGCTGTATATCAACTACTCGGCTATCAAGCGACGGAGAAGCTTTCCTATCTGGTTCATTCTCAAACAGCCAAAATAAATTGGGGACGTTCGTGAGTTAAAAATAAATGTCTAACGATTTAATCTCCGTAGTTATTCCCGCCTATAACGCCGCAGCGACCATTTTAGAAACCGTTAACTCAGTTTTGGCGCAAACCTATACTAATTTTGAGCTAATTATAATCAATGATGGTTCGAGCGATCGCACTTTAAATTTATTGCAGGATATTACTGACTCCAGACTTAAGATTTATAGCTATGAAAACGCTGGTTTATCTACCGCACGCAATCGCGGAGTCGAGCGATCGCAAGGCGAATTTATTAGCTTTTTAGATGCGGATGACTGTTGGACTCCCAATAAGCTAGAGCGACAAATCGCCGCCTTACAAAACAACCCTCAAGCAGCTTTGGCATATAGCCGAGTGTATTTTAAATACGAAACCGAAGCAGCTTCTTATGCCGACACTTCTGTCATCTATACAGGAAATGTTTATGCCGAATTACTCTTGAAAAACTTTCTGCACAATGGTTCAAATGCCCTAATTAGCAGAAATATTCTAGCCCAGGTGGGATTGTTCGATCCGCAGCTAAAAGCCGTAGAAGACTGGGACTTGTATTTACGAATTGCTGCCCAATATGATTTTATCTTAGTCCCAGAAGTACAAATAATCTATCGTCAATCTGCCACCTCCATGACGGGAAATGTTCGGTTGATGGAGCATTATTTAACATTAGTAATTGAGCGTGCTTATGCTCATGCTCCTGAGCAACTTCAGTATCTAAAACCACAAAGTTTGGGCTGGACATATAAATATTTGGCGCAGCAGTATCTTAAATATCAGCTTGATGGTTTCAAAGAGATTAAATTTGCTGGCTACAATTTATATCGAGCTATACGAGCTTATCCAGGGAATATTTTTGATTCTTTTACCCAATCCCTAATCAAGATCACTCTGAAAAAAATATTTAAGCAAATTTATCATAAATCTCTCAATTTAGCGAAATGATTTCGGTAATTATTCCCGCCTATAATGCCCAGACAACTATTGCCCAAACTGTCGAATCCGTTAGGCAACAAACCTATGGTGACCTAGAAATAATTATTATTAACGATGGTTCGAGCGATCGCACGGCGGAAATAGTAAATGAGATCCCAGATTCGCGAATCAAACTATTTAATTATCCCAACGGTGGTGTTGCCACAGCGCGCAATCGCGGTATAGCCAGAGCGCAAGGCGAATATATCGCTTTTCTTGATGCTGATGATTTTTGGACGACGGATAAATTAAAACTACAGCTTCAGGCATTAATCAAAAATCCCGCTGCGGGAGTAGCCTATAGCTGGACTTATTTCTGGTATGCAGCAGACGTTTGCTATCCTAGCGAACCTGTTTATCACCAGGATTATGTTTACCCACAGCTACTAACTAAAAACTTTATCCACCACGGTTCCAATCCTCTAATTCGGCACAAAGCGATCGCCTCTACTGGTGAATTTGACCCTCGCTTTCCCCACTGTGCAGACTGGGATTACTATTTACGTTTAGCGGCTAAATATAATTTTGTGGTTGTACCCAAACACCAAATTTACTATCGGCAATCTGCTACTTCGATGACTTCTAAAATCGCTGATATCGAACGGCAACTATGTCAGATGCTCGATCAAACATATCAGACAGTACCCCCAGAATTACAGCATCTCCAAAAGCAAAGCAAGTCTTGGATCTGGCAATACTGTAGCCAACAATATCTCGAATACGGAAAAGATAAGAAAACAGTTATCAAAGCAGCAAGCTATTTATGGAGATCAATTAAATATGATCCGCGATCGCTCTTACAAACATATACTTATAAATTAACCGCCTGGACAATTAAAAAGCAGCTTAAATTACTCATAAATTAAATAAAATTACTTATTTTACTTATCACTCATAATCACCAAGCATGATCCGAGAAAAAATATACACGCCAGAGAGCAAAATCAAACATCCCTCTCAGCTATTTCAGCAAATGTGGCGAGACTTATTAGCCTCTAGAGAATTAGCTTGGCAACTAATGATTCGCGATATCAAGGCGCAGTATCGTCAGTCATTTTTGGGGGTTTTATGGGCATTTGTCCCACCAATATTTATGGCAGTAGGCTTTACTCTAGCAGGAGAATCAAATGTGATTGCGATCGGCAAAACTGAGCTACCATATCCTGCCTACGTTATGTTTGGTACGGCTCTATGGCAAACATTTGTTGAAGCTTTAAATGGCCCAATCCAAGCTTTAACTCAAGCCAAACCAATGCTAGCTAGAGTTAACTTTCCGAGAGAGGCAATTATTCTCAGTAAACTAGGAGAAGTAGGCTTTAATTTTAGTATCAAGTTACTCCTAATCATTAGCTTATTTATCTGGTTTAAAATACCAGTTACCTGGAAATTAATGCTCGCCCCTGTAGCACTAATTCATTTAATTATGTTTGGTACCTTTATTGGGATCTTGTTCGCACCATTAGGAATTTTATACCAAGATGTAGGTAAAGGAATAGCTCTGATTACTAGTTTTTGGCTGTTTATCACCCCTGTCGTTTATCCTGTACCTACACAAGGAAGCTTCGCTTTGCTGGTAAAATTTAACCCCGTTACCCCTCTACTGATAACCGTCAGAGAATTAGCTACAACTGGAATTTTAACTCAAGAGCTATCGTTTTGGATCGTCAGCATAATTACATTTATCGGTTTGTTTATAACCTGGATCTTTTTTCGTCTGGCAATGCCCTATGTTATTGAAAGAGTAAGTTCTTAGAATCGCTGTGTTTGGGTGATGAGTAATGAGTAATGAGTGGTGTAAAAAAAGTGTTCAGTAGTAAGTCTCGTGAATCTTTGACTAATATCAAAAAACCACTGGATAAGGATGTAGTAATCTCGGTCGATAACGTATCGAAAAAGTTTTGCCGTAATTTGAAGTACTCTTTGTTTTATGGACTCAAAGATATAGCTTCAGAAATAATCGGTAAGTCGCGCCACAGCCATACTTTACGTTCTCAAGAGTTCTGGGCTTTAAAAGACGTTAATTTTCAGCTTCGTGCCGGTGAAGCTCTAGGGTTAATTGGCGCTAACGGCGCGGGAAAAAGTACCCTACTGCGGATTATTAGTGGTCTAATTAACCCAGATACAGGCAGTATCACTATCAGAGGTAGAGTCGCACCGCTGATCGCCTTAAGCGCTGGGTTTAACCCTGTCTTGACGGGAAGAGAAAACATCTATGCCAATATGTCGATCCTCGGTTTGACCAAGCCAGAGATCGACTGTAAGTTTAAGGCGGTAGTAGATTTCGCCGAGCTGTGGGACGCTATTGATGCCCCAGTGCAAACATATAGTTCGGGCATGTCTGCTAGATTGGGTTTTGCCTGTGCGGTACACATCGAGCCAGAAATCTTGTTAATCGATGAAGTTTTATCCGTGGGTGACATCAAATTTAGGATGAAGTGTCATCGGCGACTAGCAAAACTAAGGGAGCAAGGCACAGCCTTTATTTTGGTTTCTCATAACTCCCACAGTATTTTGAACATTTGTGATACTTCAATATACTTGCAAAAAGGACGACTAGCTGCCTCTGGAACGACCGAGCAGGTGATCACCAAATACGAAGAAGATCTTGCCTTTATCGTCGCCGAGCGCCACCGAGCCTCCCGTCTCAAATTGCCTACCAAACCCCCAGAAGAGAGTTCTGGCTTAGATATATCAGAAATATTTTTCCGCGATCGCCAGGGTCAAATATTAGAGCATCCTTTCTCTGGTCAAGCAGTTACTTTGTGTGTGCGTTGCTATTCACAAATACATCTCGAACAGCTCAATTTGGGGATTAAGATCAGAAAGGTGCTGGGAGAACAAAACATAGTGCTATACTTGACTACAGCTAGCGATCGCTGCTTAATGCAGATATCTCCTGGATTAGCAGAGCTACAGCTACAGCTACCCTACTGTGGGCTAGCTCCTGGAAACTATACTGCACGCATCTATCTCCGAGATGGAGTATGTTCCTACGATGTGATCGAGTCTTTCCGCTTCACTGTTAAGACAGCAGAAATCATTAGTCAATGTCAGTTTTATCAACCACGCACCTGGAATGTTAAGCATCTACAGGTAGATAATTAGTACCCAAACCAAGAGCTAAAGCTTAAAAAGCAGAAAATGACTACTCCTGGCTTGGGTGCATCCGATTAACCAAGGCTATGGACTAAAATCTCTGCTGGCAACCCTTGTTACTTACACCCGCACTGACACTATTTATAATCAAGAAGTGTCATCAAATGTAATCATCAGCTTCAAAGCTTGCTAGCGTAAGGTAAATTCAATCAAGCAAGAGGTCTATTCCTATTTTGCGACGGAGCCACTGGCTAGAACTATTGCAGACAGTATCTTATAATAAAATAATAAAATCACTTTTTTTAGTGGCTATTTAATAATAAACAACTAATTAACACGCTTTTTTTCTTTTGCCTCAATTTTGAGGAAATGACACCACCTACAAGCTTTATGTCCTTTGCAACTCAGCCTAATAATTTAATTTTAAATCGCGATATTAGTACAGAGATAGATAACTTTTGGCACGGGAAAGAACTGAGTTTTACTGTAGATCAAAATACAGAAATTATTAGTTTGGCGATTCAAATACCTGGTGTCGATCCTCTGGTCTGTTTGCAAAAGCTGGGTCATTGTAACGCACTCAATTTTTACTGGGAAAACTGTAGCAAGCAAGAAGCTGTAGCTGCATGGGGAGTTACCATCAGAGGGAATACTGAACCCGAATCACGTTTCGCTTCGGCGCAGCGCCTAACCCAAAGTTGGTTCAAACAAATTACCAGAGAGGGAGCAACTAACCTAGCAATAGGTAAGCCCAGTGTATTTTGCGGATTTACTTTTTTTGCCGAGGTTCAAGAATCTGAACCATTTAAATCTGGAACATTATTTTTGCCTCGTTTTCAAATAGTCAAAAAGAATAAAAGCTGCTGTTTAATTGTTAATTTCCCCTTACAGGAAAGCAAGGATAAAAGTTCTGTTTTAGAGCATCTTGAGCAAACAGTAAATGCTATTGATTGGTCGGATTTAGAACAGCTAGAAGAGTCCGATAGTAGCCTACTATCTATTAATCGCGAACAGTCTCAGAATCCAGACTATTTTAAGTCGGTCGTCAAATCTGCCCTCAACTCAATTGCCACTGATGAAATCAGCAAGATTGTCATCGCCCACACCACAGAAATTCATGCGGCAATACCCTTTGATGTCATTCGCTCTTTGGGGAACTTAAGAGAGCTTCATCCCGACTGCTATATTTTCTCTACTAGTAATGGTGCAGGACAACATTTTGTAGGTGCCAGTCCCGAACGTCTACTGAGCGTGCAAAATCAGCAGCTAGTCACCGATGCGTTGGCTGGTTCTGCTCCCAGAGGAGGCAACAACACCGAAGATTTACATCTGGCAAACCTGTTACTTAAGAATCGTAAAGAGAAGCGTGAACACCATGCCGTGCGCGACTTTGTGATCGAGCGTCTCAAAAGTATCGGTTTAAAACCTCAACAGCTACCGCTACAGATATTAAAGTTGTCTAATATCCAGCATTTATGGACACCAATTTACGCTCATCTCCCCGCAGACATTGAGCCATTAGAAATTATTGAACTACTACATCCTACCCCTGCCGTAGCAGGAGTATCGACAGAGGTAGCCTGCGAGAAAATCCGCTACTACGAAAAATGCGATCGCTCTCTCTATGCAGCGCCTTTAGGCTGGGTAGACTACGAGGGCAACTGTGAATTTATTGTCGGTATTCGCTCGGCTCTAATTGATGGCAATCTGGCAAGACTCTACGCGGGAGCAGGAATTGTTTCTGGCTCTAATCCTGATAAAGAATTTGCGGAAGTACAGCTTAAACTTCAGTCTTTATTAAAAGCATTAGTGTAAAGTATTTGATGTAATAGTCGTTCTTCCAAGAATGCCCATAGCTTTTTATCCTTAGCTTTTTGCCTCTAGCCATCGAAAGCCTTCCATGATTGATTTCCGTAATGTAAATACCTTGTGGGCATCAGTACTGGTAGAGACTTTACATCGTTGTGGTGTAATGATGGCAGTAGTCTGTCCTGGCTCTCGCTCGACTCCTCTGACCGTCGCATTCGTCAATCATTCTCAGATTGCGGCAATACCGATACTAGATGAACGCTCGGCAGCTTTTTTTGCCCTGGGTCGAGCCAAAAAAACAGGTTTGCCAACGGTTTTGGTGTGTACTTCGGGGACAGCAGGAGCAAACTTTTATCCCGCCGTAATTGAAGCGCAAGAAAGCGGTATTCCCCTAGTTATCCTCACGGCAGATCGCCCTGCCGAACTACGTCATTGTCATGCGGGTCAGGCGATTGATCAGCTAAAGCTTTATGGCAATTATCCTAACTGGCAGGTTGAACTAGCTCTGCCTGAAGCCAGTTTTTCTTGCCTGCGCTATTTGCGTCAAACCATAGTGCAAGCCTGGCAACAGTCTTTATTACCCACTCCTGGAGTAGTTCATCTCAATCAGCCTTTTAGAGAACCCCTAGCGCCAATATCACAAGATCTGTCTGAGATTAAGCACGAATTCCCCACAGATTTCTTTGATGCCATAAACAGCGATGGCTCTGAGAATAGTTCTTTACTTAGCTATCCTGCTTCTATACCATGGCACCAATGGCAAAAAAAATCAGGCATTATCATCGCTGGATTGGCTCAACCACAAGATCCAGTTGCCTCTTGTCAGGCGATCGCTTATTTAGCTCAAGAGCTATCTTTTCCTGTCTTTGCCGAGGCTCTATCTCCCCTAAGAAATTACGCTCAATTGAATCCTTATTTGATTTCTACCTATGATGCTATTCTGCGTCAGCCAATCCCCTCCGATCTGATGCCTGAAGTTGTCATTCAAGTAGGAGAACTACCTATCAGTAAGCAGCTACGAAGCTGGCTGGAGGAAATCAACCTCAAACGGTGGATAATTGATGCTAGAACAGATAACCTCGATCCCTTACATGGCAAGACAGTTCATTTGCCAACGACGATTGAACAGGTGGCGGCAAGTATAGAACCTCAGGAAAATATTGAGCAATCTGCCTATTGTCAAGGTTGGCTAGCACTGGAAACAAAAGCCAGAGACAATATTGATCGCACCTTAACACCTGTAGAGCGACTGTATGAAGGAAAGGTAGCTTGGCTTCTCTCTCAGACTTTACCGCCAGATACGCCGATCTTTCTAGCGAACAGTATGTCGGTGCGGTATGCAGAATACTTTTGGCAGCCAAACCAGAAAAAAATAGCTCCCTACTTTAGTCGAGGGGCAAACGGCATCGATGGTACTCTCTCTACGGCGCTGGGTATAGCTTATCAAGACGTAGGAGTATTACTTACAGGAGATTTGGCGCTGCTACACGACACCAATGGTTTTTTACTGGCTCAGAAATTTCAGGGACATCTAACCATTGTTTTAATCAATAATAATGGCGGCGGGATTTTTGAGATCTTACCTATTGCGGATTTCCCCCCGTTTGAAGAATATTTTGCTACGCCCCAAACCGTGAATATTTCCCAACTTTGTGCAGCTTACGCTGTTGAGCATATACAGATCGATTCTTGGCAGCAGCTAACAAGTTTAACCAGCCATTTACCTCAAGCGGGAATTAGAGTTTTGGAAATAATTTGCGATCGCCATACAGATGCTACCTGGTTAAAGGAGAATCTACCTTTGTTTGGTAAGTAATCAGATGAGTTCAGCTAGAGTAGTTTTCAGTCGGTTATCATCCACGATAACTTTTTGATTACCTTGGATTCATCTTAGTCTCATAATGCTCGCTTTTCATGTAATCAAACCTGTTGATTAAAAGCTGATTACATTAGTTTTTGATCGGTAGCAAAATTTATTGCCATAGCGGCTGAATTGATTAGCAACCATGAAAAGTACCGACAGCAAAAAACTTTCACCTGCATCGGCAGATTCAAGATTTTTCTGGCATACCAGAGTCTTAATCCCAGGAATATTACTGTCTTTGGTTCTGAGCAGCATCACTTACTTTCTACATAGCAGACCAGGAATGGAGATGGTGAGTATTTCGGCGATCGCAATTGCTTTGGGAATTGTAGTGGGTAACACTGTGCCATTACCTAAATTATTGCAGCCAGGAATTAAATTTAGTGCCAAAAAAATCTTGAAGCTAGCTATCATTATTCTCGGTTTTAAGTTAAATTTTCACGACGCGATTAGGATTGGTAATTTAGGAGTGGGAATTACTTTTTTCACTATTACCTCAACTTTTGTCTTCACTTTCTGGTTAGGAAAAAAGTTAGGCTTAAACCCTCAGCTGATCCAGTTAATTGCAGCGGGAACATCTATTTGTGGAACCTCGGCAGTGGTTGCTACTAATGCAGTAATTCATGCCTCTGATGAAGACACGGCATATTCAATTACGACGGTGACTTTATTTAGTATCCTGGCGATGCTGGTGTATCCATTGCTCGGTAAAACCTTAAATCTATCCCCAGTCCAGTTTGGTTTTTGGTGCGGCTTTTCAATTCAGCAAACGGCACACGTAATTGCTGCCTCATTTCACTATGGAATGGTCAGTGGAGATTTGGCAACTATTTCTAAATTGTCTCGCATCATCTATCTTGTTCCCGCCGTGATCCTTTTGGGATCATTCTCAAGTTCCAATCGCAATATTCAGCGCTCAAGTTTGCTATCTCAGCTTACTATTCCCTGGTTTGTGCTGCTGTTCTTGGCAATGTCTTCGATTAATACCTACCTTCCAGTTGCGGCTAATATTAGACAAGCTTTGGTTCAATTGGATGGATTTTTGTTTGTCGTCGCAATGGCGGCAATGGGGTTGGAAACTAAATTTGAGGCGATCGCTACTACTGGATTAAAACCATTCTATCTGGCAGGTTTAGCCTGGATCTTTATTGCTATTAATAGCCTTATTTTGATCAAAATTTTTACTGTCAATCTCTATTAGAGGGCGTTTGCAAAGTTTTTTCCCTGACCAGAAAACAATCAATCAGCTAACCTAAGATTTTGCCAAATACTGATACCACTTTGCAGCAAGTACAACATCAGTGAAAGGAATCTTAACTGATTCCTGATCGCTCAAGCAGAATTCAAGAGCAGTTTTGCCTCTTTGGTCTAGCTCTTCTGGGACAACAGAATCTAATAAAGCTTGATCATAAGGCTGATTATCAATTAGCAAATTAATATCTTCTACATTATCTAAAGAAAAACTCTTTAACTCGACCATTCCCTTGCGGGTTGGCTTGCCCCAGGTAATTTGTTGCGCCTTTTTGCCCAACACCGCATAAATGTCAAACTTAGCATTATCAAAATTTTCAGCCCAAACCTTGTAAGCCTCTAGCTTCTGATATTCATTCCAGCCGCTCCAGGCAAGCCAGAAAAACGCTACCAGTAGCGGTAGCCATAACAATCCTCGTTCCATATTTTGACTGCTCTCGATTTATATCTCAATATACGCTCAGACACTACCTACTAACCAGCATTTTGCTCGCCAGTTACTTCGATAATGCCGCCGCCCAAGACCATTTCACCGCTGTATAAAACCGCAGCCTGTCCTGGAGTTACGCCAAATTGATGCTCCTCAAACACAATTTTGATTCGGGAATTTCCTAACGGAATTATTTGTGCGGGGACTGAAGGGGAACGATAGCGAATCTTGACCTCTGCCTGAATTGGCGTAGTTGGTTCAACAATCGACACCCAGTTCATTCGCGCTGCTGTACATTCTAAGCGCCCTCCCGCATGGCGATCGCCCACCACCACTCGATTCATTACCGCGTCTAATTTGACCACGTAAAGCGGCTCAGGAGCAGCAATACCCAAGCCTCGGCGTTGCCCGATTGTATAGTGATGGATGCCTGTGTGTTGACCCAAAACGTTGCCCGCCAGATCGACAATATCCCCTTCTTTTTGGTTGATATAGCGATCCAAAAAGGTCTGCATCGAGCCATGAGCCTCAACCAGGCATAAATCCTGACTTTCTGGCTTTTCTGCCGTCGCCAAGCCAAATTCTGCCGCAATGCGCCGCGTCTCTTCTTTGGTTTGATTGCCCAAGGGAAAGACCGAACCTGCCAACATATCTTGAGTCAGATCGTAGAGAAAGTAAGACTGATCTTTATTGCGATCGACGGCTCTCAATAATTGATAGCGATCGCTCTGCGCATCATATTGAATTCTAGCGTAATGACCTGTAGCAATTTTATCTGTCCCCAGCTCTTTTTGAGCATAGTCCAACATAGGCGAAAACTTGACAGTGCGATTACATTGCGAACAGGGAAGGGGTGTTACCCCTGCCTCATAACCGTTCACTACATAGTCAATAATATGCTCTTGAAAAACATCCCGACTATCGACAATATGGTGGGGAATTGATAACTCTTCGCATAGTCGCGCCGCATCCACCATCCCTTCCGAGCAGCACTGTCCCTTACCCTTCATCAACCAGAGAGTAAGACCAACAACTTCATAACCTTGATGATGTAGGGTAGCCGCAGCAACAGAACTGTCTACGCCACCCGATAAGCCGACAACGACCTTCTTCATGGAACTAATTCGAGAAAATTAACGTTTATAAAAATAGTAGATCTTGAGGTAATTACTAGCGTTAGATTGCTCGCGGATCGAGATCACACCTTACTCAATTCAAATCACTTACACTTACGCTTATATACCCTAGCTTATTTTACCGATTTACGGACATTACTGAACGTTGGCTGAGGGGTTCAATATTATCAATAGCCACAGTCAGAATGGTCTTTTGAATTTAAATTACGCTAGACAAAAATAAGGCTCCGCATTGATAATAAAAGAGAGTAAATTAAACCGTTATTTTATATCAATATTCTGCTACCTATTTTCCAGCATTATCCAGTTTTTTCTATCTCATGAACATGAACTGCTATAAATATTCTTGTCTATCCCTCGCTACTCTACTCATTACTTTAAATAGTGCGATCGCTCCTAGCTCTGCCGAAAGTCTTCCTGCTCCTCAACAGATAGATCTGGCAAATAGCAGCCCAGTCTATGTAGCCAAAAATAATCATCGAGAATATACTTTCAAAGCACCAGACAGTAAAACTCTAAGTAACAGTGGCAACCTAACCGCAGCTCAAGGCTATAAAGTAGAAGTCTACGGTAGCGCCAAAGAGCTACTGCTAGAAGTCAGAAATATTGAGCCAAGGGCTTTTATTAAGGGCAACATCATTCAGGTAGGCATATTTAGCCAGCAAAACAATGCCGAAGATATGGTTCGCCAGCTAGCAAGCCGCGGATTTTGGGCGAGAATAGTTACTCAATAATTACGGGTAGCGTAACTGTCAGAAATATCGATCTCAAATCTTGATTAAAAGCAATTAAGAGATTTCAGGACATAACACCCCCGAACGATACGAAATTTGTATACTAAATAGACAATAGCAAGTACGTATTTTTTGGAGATCGTTAATGGCAGCTCAATTTAAGCATATTATGCTGATGGTGAAGGATATTTCCGCCACGGTGAAATTCTACAGCGAAGGCTTAGGACTAAAAGTAATCAAGTCAACCCCAGGCTGGGCAGAACTAGACGCTGATGGAACGACGATCGCCCTGCATGGAGCGCCTGAAGATGGTCAGTCTGGCAGTTCTCCTATTTTAAGTTTCCATGTAGATGATGTTTATGAAACAATCGCTACCCTAGAAAAAATGGATGCCGTCTTAGAAGGAAGAGTAAGAGAACCCTCTTTTGGTAAAGTTGCCGCCATGCGTACTCCTGATGGCAGCATTATCAGCTTGTTACAGCCAACTGCGGTTGAAGCGGCATCACACTAGGGTTGACCTAGCTCGAACTTGCTAGAGTTGTTGAATTTCTAAGATAGGCGTGATGTGAATTGAGAGAAAGACTCAATTCCCTCTTCTGTCATACAAAGGTTATCTTCGAACACAAGATCCATATTGGGGGAACTTTCCCCCATATCCGTAGGTGTATCCTTTAGGGTACTCCTCCCGTACAAGAGTTTTACTTTTCGGCTATCTGAATTGAACAGTTGAGACTATTTCTCAAGCGTCTAAGAAAAACTAGCTCTGCAAAAGTTCAGCTATATTGAGAAGTACCATTACACTTTACAAATGCTAAGAATTTTTAAGATTTAAGTTGTAAAGCTAGTTCGCATCAGAGGTAGTATTTGAGCAGGCTCTTATTCGAGAGGTTCGTGATTTTACAGTCTATGGTGGCGTTCGATGATTATTTGTAAAGCATCGTTTAATTAGTACCTTTAGTTTAACTAGGTGGTTGAACCAATAAAGGATCTAGCTGTCCTCGACCATCTAAGCGATAGATATCGTCGCAACCACCTAAATGCTGTTCGTTGACGAAAACCTGTGGCACGCTGCGTTTGCCACCTGAGCGTTCAGCCATCTTTCCTCGCGCTGATTCATTGCCATCGATCTTATATTCGGTAAAATCTACGCCCTTCCACCACAGTAATAGTTTGGCGCGAATACAATAAGGGCAGGTTGCCCAAGTATAAATCTCGACGTTAGCCTTCATCTGTTTTGGATGACGGTTTAAAAGTGGATTAAGAAAATCAAGCATTTTATTTGGTTTTAGCGACTTATTATATTTTGCGTAAATTATAACGACTGTTACCACGCCTGAAATTAATCTACTTTTTGCTCCCCTCTCCCAAAACATAGGGGCTAGAGGAGAGATTGAAATTAAACTTCGCGATCAAAGCCAAACTTATCTTTAATCTGGGAATTGAAGTATTGCCCCACTGAAGCAGTTTCTTTTAACTCTTTATATATCCTGCCTGGCACTTCGGCATACTTGTAAATGCTGCCGTTACCAAAGGTAATTCGTAAGATTTCTTGTTCGGCATCATAGTCAAAATCTTTAATTGCCGTACTCTGATTCTTGAGTAGGGGAAAGGCAATTACGTCGCGAATGCTAGAAGAATCTGTCAGCAACATTACCAGGCGATCAATACCGATACCCAAGCCACCAGTGGGGGGCATGCCGTATTCTAAGGCTGCTAGGAAGTCCTCATCAATATCATTAGCTTCCAAGTCTCCTGCGGCTTTTTTGGCTGCTTGAGCTTCAAGTCTGGCTCGTTGATCCAAAGGATCGGTCAACTCGGAAAAGCTGTTGGCTGTTTCTCTACCCACCATAAATAGTTCAAACCTTTCGACTAAGCCTGGTTTGTCGCGATGGGGTTTTGCTAGAGGAGATATTTCGACGGGATAGTCTGTTACAAAAGTAGGCTGAATCAGTGTTGTTTCTACTTTTTGCTCAAATGCCTCATTGAGCAACTTGCCGATAGTTTGACAGTCGGCTGGGACTTCAATTCCCGCATCTTTGGCGGCGGTTTTAGCCGAGTCAAAATCATCATACTGAGCAAAGTCTACTCCAGTAGCATCTTGAACCACCTCATGCATGGTTACTCTGCGCCAGGGAGGAGTTAAGTCGATCGCCTCTCCTTGATAAGTAACTTTAGTTGTGCCTAAAACTTCCTGGGAGACATCGCTAATCATGGTTTCTGTCAGCGCCATCATGTCATGATAGTCGGCATATGCCTGATAGATCTCAATGGAAGTAAATTCAGGATTATGACGAGTCGAAACCCCCTCGTTACGGAAAATGCGACCCATTTCAAACACTCGTTCAAAGCCACCCACGATCAATCTCTTCAGGTGTAGTTCGGTAGCAATGCGAAGATACAAAGGCATCTCCAAGGTGTTGTGATAGGTAATAAACGGACGGGCTTCAGCACCACCTGCTTCGCTCTGTAACACAGGGGTTTCAATTTCTAGGAAGTCTCTTGTTTCTAGGTATCGACGAATAGCGGCACTAATTTTAGCGCGAATCCGAAAAGCCTGCCTGACCTGGGGATTAACGATTAGGTCTACATATCGCTGACGGTAGCGTTTCTCGGTATCGGTTAAACCATGCCACTTATCTGGTAAAGGCAGCAGGGATTTCGTCAGGATTTGATACTCGCTGACGTAGACCGATAGTTCGCCCTTTTCTGTTCGTTTGAGAGTGCCTTTTACGCCTAAAATATCTCCCATATCGGAAAGCTTCTTGAGGTGATTAAAAGCCCCAACCAAGTCTTCCGACATCGTGCTGTTGATGCGCTTTTTCTCTAGATAAAGCTGGATTTTACCAGTTTCGTCCTGGAGTTCAAAAAACGCCAGCTTGCCAAAGATTTTACGGGCAAGAATTCTACCAGCGATCGCCACGGCATCTTCTATTTCTTCTCCCGCAGGTAGCTCGGCGTATTTTTCCTGTAGTTCGGCAGCATGATGAGTCGATTCCCATTTATAAGCATAGGGGTTTAAGCCCAACTCCTTAATCTGGGCCACCTTTTCGATTCTGGTAGCGCGAATTTGGTCTAAGTTGGAACCACCTTGAGGCTTATTCTGAGAATTATCGTCTGCCATTACTACTAAAAATTGTGATTGATCGGAATTAAATTAATCTGACAGGGGCGATCGCTTTTTTTTGCAAGCAAAATCTTACATTTATGCTTATTTAGCGAATCTGCCGTAGCTGTCAAACAGATTGAATTATAACGTATCTAAGTGCTTACACTGACAAGTAGCTCACTTGAATTTATCTTTGGGTTTTTAGATCTGGTTTTACAACCCAAAGAGCGATCGCTCTTTTAAAATTAAGGCAACATCAACGCTTTTGAAAGGATTCTACTTCTAGTACCGCCCCAATCATTGCCATGGTCATTACGTCCTCACGAATTTTACCTGTGACTTCTACTTTTAACCCAGACTGCTGTAATGCTTCGGGGGCATCTTTTAATTCGTAGGTTGTACCGTCATCGGTGACTAATGCCCATGTTCCAAAGCCAAATCCCTTCTTTTCAATTGTTCCGACTACAGTCATGCTAATTTCTCCCTCTAAATAAATAAGGGCTTGGCACTGCCAAACCCTTTGATCTAATTATATGTGTTAGAGCGTTGTTTAATTGAACGCCAATCTAAGCTGTGCGAGGGTCTTTTTGACTAGCTACATATGCCAACCCAACACAGAGTAAGGCGTTGACGATAAGATAGGTACGGGCGATCGCGCCACTACCCAAGAGCCAAATCCCAGGATCGGCAAAAGCACTAATTCCTAAACAGGCTGCTACACCGAGACTAGAACCGATAGCAAACCACTTGAGACTGGAATTGAGCAGTAAAGCAGTCAGGATAAAAGGAATCAAGGCGCTGGCAAACAAAGGGTTTAAGTTTGAGTTGCCAAAAACCACGTTGCCCAATTCTGGTAGTGAACTTCCAAATAAGCGCATCGGCCACTGGGGTAAATCGAACCAGTATAGTCCCTGAAGGAAGAATAAACCCGAACTACCAAAAATCAGACCGCTGTTCAAAGCGAGAGTCATCGGTAGGTAAGTTCGTAGTAGCCAAGCCAGCAGATATGAACCAAGTACCATACCCAGCTTCGGCAATAGCGCCACCGCACCGCCATCGATCCAGAAGCCTAGATTGAGATAGCCGCTCTTACGTAACCAGCGGAAGAAATCATTAAAGGTAATCTTGCCTTTGAGTGCCAGCTGCACCGCCGCGTTGGCATCTAAATGTCCTGCACCAAAATGGTTAAGGTGATCCTCATCCACCTTGCGGGAAGACTGTTTGAGGATATCGCGAATTTCATCGGGAGTATCTACTCCAGTCGCTCTCACTAATGCTGCGACACCTGCTACATGAGGCGCTGCCATACTAGTTCCCTGGAAACCAACAAATACCGACTCTCCCGTACTAGGATTGATTGTATTTTGAACAATTTTGCCCGTATCACTATCGGCACTGCCGCCAGGAGCGGAAATATCTACCCCTGCGCCAAAGTTGGAATAGGAAGCTTTATCTCCCGCCGCATTGGTAGCCGAAACGCTAATTACATCGGGATATCGAGCTGGATAAGAAGCTGCATTACGTCCCTCATTTCCCGCCGCGGCAATTACCACTACGCCTTTATTGTGGGCATACTTAATGGCTTCTTCCATCATGCTGCTTGCGCCGCCACCGCCAAGGCTCATATTAATCACGTCTGCGCCATTGTCTGCGGCAAACTTAATCGCTTCGGCAATATCAGATATCGTTCCGCCACCGCTACCTGAAAGGACTTTGAGCGGCATAATACTAGCTTCGTAGGCGATCCCCGCAACGCCGTAGCCATTGTTAGTAGATTGGGCAATCGTACCTGCTACATGAGTTCCATGTCCGTTGTCATCACTCGCATCATCCTTATTATTGACAAAGTCATAACCTTTGACGAACTTCGTAGACTTGAGATCGGGAACTTTACTAACTCCCGTATCAATTACCGCTACTGTTACCCCCGCACCCTTAGTTTCGTCCCAAGCTTGCTCAACGTTAATATTACGGAAGTTCCACTGCTTGTTATACTGCGGATCGTTGGGTGTAGCAGTGGCATGATATAAATAATTTGCCTCAATATATTCTGTATCCTTACGTAGAGGCGATCGCTTTAATTCTTTAAGAACTTTTTTGTCCCCTTCAACAATATAAATGCGATCATCAATCGAGAATACACTGTTTAGATCGACTCTTTGATTGTATTTAAACGACAATCGTTGAATCTCTTCGCTAACAGTCGCGATCGGGACATCTTCTTTAAAATCTAAAATAATCGACTCAAATTCCCCTTGTTGTGCCAGTCCTTTGAAATTGAAGAGGGAAAAACCAATTCCTAAAACAAACAGGCACAGCAGCACTAATCTTTTCATGGCTACTTTTATATATTATTTTCTTATCTTCTAAGATAGCGTAACTATCCTCTTCTTATTATTAGCGATCGCTAATCTTGTTACCAAATTCAAATACTTTTTAAAGATAGGTAATGTCCTTTGCTTTGTTTCTCAACCTTAATGCGATCGCCGCAGCTTTTTTGGATAAATTTCAAAGTCGATTGAGGTAGCTTATGGCTTTTTAGAGTCTCGGAAATGGTTTTTTGGTGCTTATGCTTAAATTCCTGACATACTTGAGACAGGCTTACTTTACCTAGTGTTTTCTGCGTCAATTCTGCTAGGGTTATTTCTATTTTGCTAGAAATTTGCTGTTCGATAGTCGGCGCGGGTTTAGATTCGGCAACTTTGGTAATGAGAGAATGGCGATCGCTTTGGAAGTCATCTAGATACACAAAGCAAAACAAGATTTTATACTAGCTACTTAAACTTCAGTATGATTTCAAAAGATTGATCGCTCTCACCTGCTTAAATTCCTAAAGCAGCTACAGCAATAGGGACAGAGCCTATTATAGTTGCGGCAACTAGCAGCCGAGAAATTTGAGCAATCCAACCATCAGCAATCTGAAATCTATCCCACCAACCCAGACGGGTTTGTCGTTGACGTTCTTGTCCTGGTAGAAGCACGGTGTATTCCTGTGGCGTTTGCGAAGCAGCAGGTGCGGTTTCGAGGGTTTTTGATTGGCGATAGGCATCTGCCAGCTTAGTTTCCGATCGCAATAGCTGTTCTAAAGCGGTCATTTTTAGCGCCACCAGAGCATTAATCGTGCCGTCAACCCAGCCACTAATTACTTCGATCCATTGACCGATATTGTCTCGATTGGGTGCTAGTAGCTCAAACTCCCCCACCATTTGTGACCAGGTTGAGTTATCAAAATTTTCTGCCAGAGTCGAATCGATCTGGATTAGCTGGCTTTCGTCATATACCGTTGCTAAGACTTGATAAACTTCCATGGCTGCTAATAGTAGGCGCTGCATTTCTTTACTGCTAACGTTACCATCGGCAGTAACCACCCTGTATGTATTGCCCAGATAGCCCAAGACATCATCCAAGTTTGCCTGGGTATGATCGGCATAATGCAAAATACTGAGCAAGCCGACTAAATATTCCGACCAGCCATGACCCATTTCGCTTGCAATAGCGCGATGAACGGTACGACAAAGGCGATCGTGAGCGAGAATTCGTCGTTTAGTTGCTCTCAACTCAGCATTTACCGCAGCTATAGTAGAGGGTAAATCTAGCCGCGAAATTGTCTTTCCACGATGTCTAATGATGCCGTCAGCAGCTTTGGCGTGTCCTTCCCGCAAAGCTCTTAAAGATGCCTGTTCGCTTTCTAAAATTCTGAGATTTTCTAGATCATCAGTCAGGGATTCGGGATAGAGATCGGCTAGAGACTGTTTGATATCGATCTTGTCGCTGTCTGATTCGTAAAGGTCTTTAGTAGTAGCAGCATGACTTACTATCGAACGTCCCAAGTAATTACCTCGGTAAGCGGGATTAAAATAAAGCCTTTCGTACTGAAGATCATATTGCTCGATCGCTTCTTTAAGATTAATCGGCTTGGCTTCTGAAGGTGGGTTTGCTAGCTCAATTAGGTGCTTGGTCATCTTGCGGCGAATCTCCTGTCCGTGGGCGAATAAAGTCCAGGCAGGGCGATCGTCAAAGGTATTAGCAATATAAATTCGCTTGGCATTATTTTCGCGATCGACATTGGAAGGATGAGTTGACCACATCTGAGGTGGTTCGGCGATCGCTGTAGCAAACACTCGATGACCTGCGGGGTCTTTAGTACAAACTGCTGGTACTTGACCGTATTCGGAGTCATTGAGAATTTCACCAATTTTGGCGATCGAGTGGCTTTGGATCGCAAATAAATCTGTTATCAGGCGATTCTCGTTCATTTGCGAACTGGCAAAATTTAACGTGCGATTCCAAGCATCATCTGCCGCATGAAGTCGATGTAGAGCATGAATTAAAGCATCGCTACCCGTGAGGGATACTGCCACTAAATCTGCCTGAAACTCCATTTCTCGCGACAGGGCATACTGAGCAATTAACAACCAGCGAAATACGGTTTCTAAAAGCGATCGAATCGACCAGACAATTAGAGATAAAAGCCAGCCAATCCAGGCAATTCGCAGATCGACGCGGGATAACTGTCTGAGGAAGCCGTCTAGGGCATCTCGTTCCGATATTATATGCGAGGCAATTTGCTGGGCAATATAAACCCATCGTCCCACTGCCATTGATCGCTGGGCAAAATGACCGAATTCGTGCGCCAAAACCGCCTTAAACTCGCCTAGAGTTAGCACGTTAACTAAGCCCAAACCAATTTCTAAATTCTTTTTAGAGGTGAAAAACAAATTGAGAATCGAAACATCATAAAATACTGCCGCATTTACTCTGGGAGATAAAAATACACGATGGGGACGGGGAGCCTTGGCTTCATCTGCCAAACGATAAATAAACTCAAATAGTTCGGGTTCATCTTGAGCCGAAATTTCTATATTCTGAGATTCCGCACCATGCCTAATTCTTAATAGCGGCTTGAGCATGAATATGGCTAGAAAGCTGGATAATAATCCAACTAACACTTCTCTAAAACTCAGGTTAGGCACGGTAAATAAGCGAAACGCCGTCCAAATAAACCAGAAAGTAAAGGTGAAATAGAGCGTGACAAATAACGACAGACCCAGCATCGCTAATACAGCCTGTCGATGATAGCTTTTAGCTGGCTTACTTAAATTAGCGGGGACTTTTAAAGGACTGGCAGGATAAATATTTTTCATAATATTATTTCCAATGGCATTACATCTCTGTATCTCGATCGCCCAATTGTCTAGATTCGAGCCAGAAAATCTACAGCGCGAGTCAAGAATTGAGAGCTACTGTTTTATAGTTCCCTACCAAGATTATTTTTCCACCGTACTGAGTCCAGCTTACTGCTGTGGTTCAATACCAAAATACTTTGCTTTCTGATAGTCCAATTCAGCTTGTTTCAAGTTGCCTAATGCCCGATGAGTGTAGTAACGCTGTTCGTATGCTTCAATCGTAAAAGAGTTCAAAGCGATCGCCATATCTAAATCTGGTAAAGCTTTGTCATAATCTCTGGCTTCGTAGTGCGTTTTGCCACGATAGAAATACCAATAAGAGTTTTTTGGCTCTAGCTGAATTGCTTTAGTTTGGTCGGCGATCGCCGCAGGATAGTCTCTCATTCCTAGATACGCCACACTTCGATTGATGTAATAGTCGCTAACGTATGGAGAAAGGTCGATCGCACGATTGGCATCTTCAACTGCAAGATAGTAGTCATGAAGATTTTGCAAAACTTTCCCACGCAGGTTATGCATTTTTTCTAAAGAGTTACCATACGAGTCTTCTTGGGCATAGATTTCAATAGCTCCGTTCAAGTCAATCAACGCACCATTAAAATCACCGCGATCGTATTTTTGCCTACCCCTACTGAATAGCTGTCTAGCCTTCTGTGCTGGTTGTTGACTATTGTGTTGGCTATCTTGCACAACTTCGGGAAGAGAATTCTGATCGACGGTTCGATTGACAAAAGTAAAATCGGTATAATGCCATATAACGCCGCCAATTAGCTTGATTGTAAAGACAGTTAAGAGGTAAGAAATCCAGTTATTGGAAGTCGAGCTAGAGCTTTGAATTTGCTGCGTCGATTCGTTGACAGTATTAAGACTTTCAAGATAAGCACTGTTCCTAGCTTCTCGTTCTTCTTTCGCCTGTTGTCGGGCTTTTTCTTCCGATACTTTCTGAACTTCGGTGTGAGCAGCTAAAGTTGTTTCTATTTTTGCCATCGCTGTTTCAGCATTAAAACAATAGCGGCTCAACCAAATAGCCAGTTTGCGTTTGGCATTAGCATTTAGAGCGATAATTTCCGTCCACCAAGTTTTAACTTTTGGTTCGAGGCTACTTAAATCTGGTGTTTGAGAATGCTTGAAATAACTTTCTAGTTTGGGTAGTTGCGATCGCTTTATTGGAGTTTCAAACCGATCAAAAGTATTTACCAACCGAGCAATAGTCGATTGCGGGGGAACTAAATCGGCACTTAGCAATCCCTGGTTGCGGATGAAGCAATACTGGCTAAAATCTTCAACGAGTAATTCTTCTGGTGCTGCTTCTTTATTATTACTAGCAACAGTTTGAGATGTATTTTGCTCCTCGCTCGTCGATTTTATCAAATTCTGGGAATCTATCTCTAGCTGTGGAGTTGGAGCTATTTCTTGCTCCAATCGATCGGTCAGAGATTCTAGTTCGGCGACAGCGCGATCGCTATCTTCAACCAAGGACTCTAGACTTTCTTGAGGTAAATTATCATCTGTCAATTCCACCGATGTTTGCCAGTCTGGTTCTACTTCTCCCAAAGCTCGACTGTACAGTTCCATCTTCAGCAAATTTAGATCTGACAACTCGGCGATCGCAGTCCGAATCGTAGAAGTGAGTTCGGCGTAATCTAGATAATCTTCTGTATCGCGATTGATATAAACATAAAGCTCTTGCTCCCTAACAATAATCTGAAAGTGCAGACGCTCATCTTCAACCCGTTTGGCGATCGCCTGAAGAATTTGTGATTCAATCATTTCTCTAGCAGTGCAGTTCTGCTTTTAGTCTTCCCACTCAGGACAGTAAGGCGATCGATGTTTACTTCTGTTTTTCGCTAGACTAATAATTGTTAAGTGTTACCGCTTGTATTTATCTAAGATACGATTCGACTTTGCGACTTTGCGAGACTTTTTTCACCGTCGAGCTACCTACCACGATCCAAAATGTCTGCCCAACGCTACAAATATCCGAGAACTCCCCATTTAAGCTTTTCGCCAGGAATAAATGAAGACGACGTAAAGCTCGATCGCCACAGCATTTTTAACAACTGTCAGGTAGTAGTTACAGAAAAGCTAGATGGAGAAAATACTACTCTCTATCGCGACTATATTCATGCTCGCTCTTTAGATAGCCGCCATCACCCTTCAAGAGCCTGGGTCAAAGCGTTACAGGCTAGTATCTGTCTTGAGATACCAAAAGGATGGCGTATTTGTGGCGAGAATCTTTATGCCAGACATGCGATCGCCTATCAAGATTTGAGCAGCTACTTTTATCTCTTTTCAGTTTGGAATGAAAATAACTGCTGTTTGGGCTGGTCGGAGACAGAAGAATGGGCAGCAATGTTAGGTTTGGAATTGCCTGTGGTTTTATATCGAGGCATCTGGAATGAAGATAAGATAAAAGCGATCGCCGAAAATATCGACCTGGAAAAATGTGAAGGATTTGTCGTTAGGAATATAGAGCCGTTTCCATATCAAGACTTCTCAAACAACGTAGCCAAGTGGGTTCGCTCCAACCATGTTCAAACAGATACACATTGGATGCACCGAGAAGTTATCCCTAACAGGCTCAAATAATTAAATAGACCTATGCAAACAGGCGATCGCCATGAAAGAACAAGAATTTTTACAGCAAGTATTTTTAGGCACAACTCCTAGCATTGATGAATTTGTTGAGACTTTAGGCGATCGCCTACCTTTGTTAACCGATTATCAAACTACGCCCCAAGACCTAGAATGGCACGCCGAGGGAAACGTACATATTCATGTAGGTATGGTCTTAGAGGAAGTCTACAAGATACTCAAAACCGAAGCGAATCACTTAGATCCAGAACGTCGCTTGAGCTTAATTTTGGGTGCTTTACTACACGATATATATAAACCTGTAGTAACAAAGGAACAAGAAATCGCGGGCAAAATGCGGATTGCTGCCCCGCGTCACGCCAGTAAAGGACGCTCGTATTTAGCACCAAAGCTGATGGGTTTGGGGTTGCCCTATTCCGTCGTCGAATCAACCCTAAGTTTAGTTGGCTACCATCACGATCCTAAGCAGCTAGTGACTAAAGATAAATCTGCTGGTGACTATAGACGAATTTCGCGCCTTGCCGATCCAGAATTACTTTATTGGCTGGAGCTTGCCGATATTCGGGGACGAGAATGCCGAGATAAAGAACAGCAGCTAGAAATTGTCGAACTATATGGTCTATACGCCCAAGAATATGGAGCTTGGGATTTTGGTGGAAAACACGAGTCTTGGCGAGAGTATTTCGATCGCGAATTAGTAGATTACGATCGCGATACCCGTGATTTCGTTTTCGCTCAGGCGATCGCTCGTTATGAAGCAGGTAAGATTTTTACACCCGAATCAGAATTAGCTCGTTCTTATTCTTATCGAGATTCTTTTCCTCAAGTGGTAGTCACCTTTGGGGTTAGTGGTTCGGGTAAAAGCACCTGGATTGCCGATAACTTAAAAGACCATACGGTTGTTTCTCTCGATGCGATAAGAAGCCAGATAGCTAATTCTCGGAGTGACCAGTCGCAAAATAGTAAGGTAGTTCAAGCTGCAAAAGAACAGTTAAAAACCCTGTTACGCAGCCATAGCAAGATAGTTTGGGATGCCACTAGCTTGAGACGGGATTTTCGCCAACAGGTAATTAATATTGCCCATCAATATGGTGCGCTAGTTACTTTGGTTATCTTTCATTGTCCCGAAGATATTTATCGCGATCGCAACCAACAACGACAACACCCCATACCCGAAGCGGTATTAAATAAACAGTTAAACTCTTTCGAATTTCCCGAACTAGATGAAGGCGATCGCACTATCATTGTCGATGAATTAGGAAACACCTTAGCTACCCACGAATTTTGCTAGCTTAGTGGCATTGCTATAAACGAGTAGTTTCCATCAACAACTAAGTAAAGTTGTCAGCATTCCTACCATATAATTGGTTAAATCTCGATCGATAACGACTCCAGTAGTCTTCCACCAACGACCGCTTAAATCTAAATTCCGTACTTGTTCGGTATCAACTGAGCCTGTAACAGATAAATCATCTGGTAATGGCACCAAGGTTTTAATTTTGGGCTTAATTGTATTAGTTATAGGTAAAACAATAACCATTTTGCGCCGATGATTGAACTTCGTATTGCTAATAACCAAGCACGGTCTGGCTTTGCCCTGCTGTTTATCCGTAGGTGTATCCTTTAGGATCCTACCTGAAGTTGGATTGAGGTTTATTCTGATAATTTCTCCTCTTTCAACGCTCAAATCAACTCTCTCCCTTGCGGTTCAGACTCAAGAAAATCCTGTAAGTCTTCTGGATGTCTATAGTCTTCGGGAATACTATTTAGGATTTCATCGAGAGTTGGCAATGTTTTGTCTGGTTCTACAATCAGCCGATCGCCATCTGAACTCACAAGAATGTCGGTATTAGCCTTTAGTTGAAGATCGTTGACTATTGAACTAGGAACAATTAGCCCTAAGCTATTTCCCCACTTTCTGATTTGACCTTTAATTTTCATGAGTTATACATAATATAATTAGACTTAGTATAACAAATGCGAAAATAAAATTATTTGGCGATCGCACTATTGTTGATGAACTAGGGAGCACCCTAACTACCTACGGATTGGGATAGCTTAGTGGCATTGCGCAAAAAACCAGCTTGGCGCCACTGTTAAATGCTAAATGCTAAATGCTAAATGTTTACTCTCCGACTCCTGCAAAATCTACCAGCAAAGATAGTTTCTGACGCAGGGTTTCTAAACCAAGGCGATCGCCTGCGGAGATAAATAAAGCTAAAGGATATTCTTCTTTGGCTTCTTGCAGGGTGTCGCTACCCACTTTATCCAGCTTATTAAATACTAGTAATATAGGTCCTGGGGCGATCGGCATTTCTCCCAAAATTTCCATCACTGAATGGATTTGGCTTTTCCAGGTGGGATGGGATAGATCGACTACGTGCAGCAGCGCATCGGCTTCGGTAACTTCTTCTAGTGTGGCGCGGAAGGCATCTACCAGGGGTGGCGGTAGCTGTTGGATAAAGCCCACCGTATCGGTTAACAGCATGTTTTGCAGTTCTCCCGTGTCCGCGCTGGGAATTGCCAGGCGGCGAGTAGTGGGGTCAAGGGTGGCAAATAGCTGGTTGGCTACATATACCTCGGAATTTGTCAGGGCATTGATCAAGGTAGATTTACCCGCATTGGTATAGCCCACGATCGCCACACTAGGAACATCTTTTTTTTGCCTTTGTTTCCGCATCCGCGACCTTTGCGCCTGTAGTTCAGTTACTTCTCTCTGTAAACGGGCAATTCGCTTTTGAATACTTCTTCTTTCGGTTTCTAGCTTGGTTTCACCAGGTCCTCTCGTACCGATCCCGCCCCCAAGACGGGACATTGCCTGTCCTCTACCTACCAGACGAGGCAGCATGTATTCTAGCTGGGCTAATTCTACCTGAAGCTTACCCGCACGGGATTGGGCGCGCTGGGCAAAGATGTCGAGGATGATTTCGGTGCGATCAACGACGCGGATTCCAAACTGACTTTCTAAGTTGCGAATTTGGGCGGGGGAAAGAGAGCGATCAAATGCCACCAGGGTTGCCCCTAATGTTTGAACTCTCAAGGCAACTTCCTGTACTTTACCCTCGCCGATTAAAGTTCTGGGGTGGGGACGCGATCGCTTTTGTCGAATGGTAGCCAATACTTCTCCGCCAGCGGTGTCTACCAGTCCCATCAATTCGTTCAGCCGATCTTCAAATTCCTGTTCGGCAGTTTTATCCACCTGTAAACCGACTAGCACGACGCGATCTTGATCGCTATCTACCTGTTGGGCGACATACTCTCGTTCAAATTCTGCTTCTAAACCTTCAACCAGATCGAGAAAATCCTGGCTACTCAAAGTGTCTAGAGTCATTGGCTCAGATACAGACCAGTATTTTTGTTCTTCTTCGACAATATCTGACTGAGGTAATAAATGAGCAAGGTAAGTGTCTTGAACATAGCCTGTTGCCCCACCACCGCGTCTAAACTTGCCCGTCCCCGTAAGGGTAATCAGAGCCAAAACATCTAGTCTTTGACGCACCATTGCTGTGAGATTGGATTCTTTGGGCGGTTCAGGTTTTAATTTTGTGGAGATGCAGCGAATCCCCGACAGCCGTTTTGCGCCATAGCGAGGCAATTCTAAAGGCGGGATTTGAGTTTGCAGCGCATTCCCCACCCCAACTCTGATCACCTGTCCTCGACGATTGAGATAGATCGAGACAGGCTGGTTGATATCGGTGCTAATCGCCGCCAATCTCTGGGCAAATTCTGGAGTGACCACCATATCTCCAGGTAATTTCTGATGATAAAGTTTTTTTAGCTGTCTGACCTGACTTGATTTTAATCCTTTATATTTACCGTATATAGTATCGATAGATGTTGCCTCGAAATCAATGAAAAGATATATGATGATGTAATTCTAGCGATTCTGCAACCTTCCTGACTCAGCCCTGCGCTAGTGAGTCACAACTTTTAACTTATCGAGATTTATTTAAATTATTTCGAGTTCCTTAGATTTCTCTTCTTTGCTTTTGTTATGGTCAAAATTGTTAGCCGCAGATCTTTCAACAACCAAGCCGTATACGACATTGGAGTCGCCCAAGACCATAATTTTGTTTTAGCTAACGGCATGGTGGCATCTAACTGCTTCAATAAGTCTCACTCTACTGCCTATGCCTACGTCACCTATCAGACAGCTTATCTGAAGGCTAATTATCCTGTAGAGTATATGTCCGCCCTGCTTACTGCTAGCAGCGGCATCCAGGACAAGGTTGACCGCTACCGAGAGAATGCTCAGAAGATGGGCATTGTTATTCTGCCTCCCGATCTCAATCGTTCGGTAGAGGACTTTTTACCTCTGGACGACAATCATATTTTGTTTGGTTTGTCGGCAGTGAAAAATTTGGGGCAAGGAGCGATCGAAAATATTCTTAGTGCTAGGAGTAAGGATGGTGAGTTTAAATCCCTGGCAGATTTTTGCGAACGGGTAGAACTAAGGACTGTCAATCGTCGAGCCTTAGAAACACTGATCTATTGTGGGGCATTCGATTTAATTCAGCCCAATCGTCGTCAGTTGATCAATGATATTGATGTGGTTATTTCCTGGGCGCAAAAACGAAGCAAAGAGAAAGCTAGTGGTCAGCTCAATATTTTCGACATGATGAACGGGCTAGCCACCGCAGAAAAAGCCGAAACTGGATTTGAGCAAGCCCCCAGCACCGCTCCTGTAGAAGACTATCCGCTTCAAGAAAAGTTGCGTTTAGAAAAAGAATATATTGGCTTTTATATTAGCGATCATCCCCTCAAAGCAGTCAATCAGGCAGCCCAAATTCTTTCGCCGATTAGTTTGAGTGTCTTATCTGAGCAAAAAGCGAAGCAAAAGATCAGTGCCGTAGTAATGCTCAACTCGGTACGCAAGATTATTACCAAAAAAGGCGATCCCATGGCTTTTGTGCAAATGGAAGATATTACGGGAGAAGCCGAAGGAACGATTTTTCCTAGTACCTTTCCTAATTTAGAACCGTTATTAGAAGAAGGAAAACAATTAATTGTCTGGGGAAAAGCGCAAAAGCGCAATGACAAATACCAAATGGTAATTGATGATGCGGCAGCGGTAGAGCAAGTAAAAATGCTGATGTTAGAAATTACGCCACAGCAAGCACTAGACCAAGCCAAAAGTAATTATCTCAAACAAATTTTGGTGCAGCAGTCTAATGAGCCAGATAAGTTCAAAATTCCTGTAATTGCTGCAATTGGGAAAGGACAACAGCGACAGTTTATTCGCTTTGGACAGAGATTTTGGGTTGACGATGAAACCAAGGCGATCGCTTCTCTAAAAAATGCTGGTTTTATAGCTCGTTGTGAATCATTATTGCCCAACTAATTCTGATTTTGGAGATAATAATTACATATATTTACTGATGACAATTGAAGTTATAAATGGCTTGTGCTTATATAGGTTAAAACCATTGCTATTCATTTTTTTTGGATTAGAATATAGAGAATAATCATCGATCAAACAAAATTTTGATTGAGATTTGATTTATTGGTTAATTCGTTTAGCTTATAGCCGCTAGCTCGTTCTAGCGTGGCGAAAATGAAAGGGGTATCTAAGCAGCTTTGCATCGCCTTAGTTTCCAATTGATATTTGGTTCACAATATATAATGTCGCGCTCATGGCTGATAAGAAATCCAAGCTGACTCTAGTTAAATTAAATAAAGCAGATCTAGCTAAAGGTAGACATGTTTTGATTGTGGAATCACCAGAGTCGAGACGTGCTGTATCTCTAAACGTCAATGTGTTTTCTATTGGTCGTCATCCTCACAACGATTTGGTAATTAGTGACCAATTAGCTTCTCGTCACCATGCTACAGTTGCCTGGATGAGATATACCGAAGGAATGGACAAAACTGACTATTCCTACTGGATTATAGATGGTAAGGGTAAGCGAAAAAGAAGCCGCAACGGGATTTATATTAATGGCAAAAAAAAGTCCTTACATCGCTTGAACTCTGGAGATATTGTTCGGATTGGTGATAATATCAAAATTGCCTACAACTACATTACCTACAGTACCGATAGCAGCCAGTTCTTGAACTATTGCAGTGACAATAAGGCTCCGTTCAAGCCGAGCATCAAAAACAAGACATCCTATAAGGAGACGATTGTGATTGACAATGCCTTCCCTCAAAATGAGTTTCCTGATGACAGTATGATGTTGGAAAATACGATTGTGAAAAATAATTTTCCAGAAGACAGCAGTATTGTAGGAGAGACTATTATTAAACGAGATTGAGCCAGCCTAAATTTATTTGGAACGAATAAGTAGGAATATATTTGGCTCGGAATAGACGGCAAAAATTGTTGCTCAGAATCGTTTAATTGCGGTTAGAATAATTCTCTAGGTAAAGTTTTTGATAATTGTCAAGCAATTTTGCTCATTCTCTGTTCGATAGTATTCTAACTGATCAGAAACTTTGTTTAAGATCGGAATGCCCCGACCACTAGCCAACCAGTCAGCATGTTTACTTGATGTTTCGGCAATAAATCGGTGTAGATCGAAGGCCGCACCATAATCCCAAATCTTAATTTCCATTGCTGCTTCTTGGAGCAAAACCTCGATTGTGACGGGAATGTCTGAGGGCAGGTTTTTATGAGCGTGCCGTACCGCATTGGTAAATCCTTCTGCCAGAGCCAGGCGACACTGTAACCAATCTCTAGCAGGAATAGAATCCCGGTAAATTTGATTGAACTGGGACAGTACTTGGTCTAGTGCGTTTAAATCGCTGGGAACTTCAATTTTGATGCTTCGGAGAACTTTCAACTGTTTTGCGCCTCAATCAAACATTGTCTGGGGAAAGTTCCTGAGCAAACTGTGTAATTGAACTATTGTCTTGTTTCATAAGACTTGTCAGAACCGTATTCTTGCTTATAATACTGTTTGTTTCCAAATGATTAAGACCTAAGCCCTAAAGCTCAGTACCGTATTTTTCCCTAATAGGCGAAAATATCGATACATTATTTACTTTAATTTTGAAATTAGCTCTAACTTTAAATTAGGTCGTGCTAGGAAAATGATTCGCTATCCCTATATTTTTCCGCCGATCTAGTATGCTCAAATGTATGATGGTAAATAACTTATATATCTTCTAGTTTAGCAAGGCAATCTATATTTTTCTCGCAAAGACTATTTAGTCTAGTGTGTTCTGGAGTTGCCTATACCTGTGTTGTCAGCTAAAAAACTATCAATATACTATGGCTCAAATATGGCTCAAATTTTGATCATTGACGATGACTCCACAACTCAACTGCTATTAGAGAGAACTTTAATCATGCAGGGCTATGATATCACCTTAGCAAGTGATGGAGAAGAAGGTCTTATCAAAGCCAAAGCCATTCGTCCAGCATTGATTATCTGTGACTGGATTATGCCACGCAAAAACGGCTTAGAAGTTTGCAATCAGATCAAATCGACTCCTGAGTTGTCTACCACCTTCTTTATCTTGCTGACTTCTCTCGATTCTGTCGAAGATCGGGTCAAAGGCTTAGATGCTGGCGCTGATGACTTTTTGTGCAAGCCTATTGAAATGCACGAGTTGAAAGCTAGAGTAAGAGCTGGCTTGAGACTACATCAGTTGAGCCGAGATCTGCAAAACCAAAAACAGCTTTTAGAGGACGAACTAGCTGAAGCTGCTGAGTATGTCAGTACTATTTTACCAGAGCCTTTGCAGCATCCGTCATTGACCATTGATGCCTGTTTTATTCCCTCACGTCAGTTGGGAGGCGACAGCTTTGACTATTTTTGGCTAGACGATCGCCATCTGGTATTTTATTTATTAGACGTTTCGGGACATGGTTTGCGAGCTAGCCTGCCATCTTTAGCTGTGATCAATCTCTTGCGATCGCGTGGACTCAGTAATGTCGATTACTACCAGCCTGATACAGTCCTATGTGGTTTAAATCAGACGTTTCAAATGAGCGATCGCAATGATAAATATTTTACAATCTGGTACGGAGTATATGATCGACAACAGCGTAGCCTCACTTACTCTAGCGCAGGTCATCCCCCAGCTATCTTATTGACCCCTTCTGAGCGTTCTACAGAACAGCGGTTAAAAACTCCAGGCGTTCCAGTGGGCATGTTTCCGAATATCAAATACGTCAATGCCTCGTGTCAAGTAGCCGCTAACTCCAGTCTCTACATCTTCAGCGACGGCATCTATGAAGTTGAACCCCAGGTAAATTCTCATTGGGGACTAGACCGCTTAATTAATCTGCTCAAAAAATATCAAAGAACTCCAGAACGAGATCTCAAGCGTTTGCTTCAGTACGTGAGAACCTGGCACCCTAACTTTCAATTTGAAGACGATTTGTCAATCTTGCAGATTGATTTTTCTTAGATTTTCGTCAACATCCTGGCTACTGATCAAGAGAAAGTCCCGTCGCTGCCCAAAGCCTCTTCTTTTTGGGAGACTCGGATGCCGCTCCTAGCGTAATGCAAATATTTAGTCCAGCCTTGATAACGTTCATCGATTTTGTGGTGAGATTGTCTTCTCCCCGTAGACTTTAATCGCTGGTTGGCAGATTCAATGCCATAAATCATGAAGCCAACTACCAGCCAGAAAATAAAACTAAGAACTAAAACTGTGCTATTGACAGCAATGATGCCAACAACCTGATGCCAGATCTGGAGTAGACGATCTATTGGCTGATTAATATAGCCTGCCAGTTCATTAGCAAACATACCTGCGGCTAGAGTTCCCCAGATACCGCAGCCCAAATGAACAGGAATTGCACCCACGGGATCGTCAATCCGCAGCTTTTTGAGTAGCTGTTCCACAATAATGATCCAGACACTACCAACGGCTCCAATCAGCACTGCCACTGCTAAAGTGACATATACCGAAGAAGCCGTGATGCTCACTAAGCCACCCAGAATACCGTTAATGACCAGGGGAAGTGCCAGTTTTTGACCTCGTAAACCCCTTAACAGCAGCACAAAGACTCCTCCCGCCGCGCCTGCTAGCATAGTTGTCAGCGCCACATGGGGAGCATCGGCGACAGATATCGCTGAACCACCGTTGAAACCTAGCCACCCTAACCATAAAATTAAACAGCCCAAGGTTGATAAAGAAAGATTGTAGTAGCTGAAAGGTTGAGCCTGATCGGCAAAACGATTT
>JBCBWB010000011.1:44544-46994 GCA_039817275.1 Cyanobacteria bacterium J06648_1
TCCCCTAACTTCGTCAGGATTGTAGCCTTGCCAGCCACGCCGTGGCCCAATCAACATTGTCCCCACCAGTCCCGCCATTCCGCCCACAGAATGAACTACCGTTGAGCCAGCAAAATCGAGGAAGCCGAAACTAGCATTGAGCCAGCCTTCTGGATGCCAAACCCAACGGCCTGTAAGGGGATAGGCGATCGCAACTAGTAGAAAACTAAACCAGAAAAAAGCCCAAAACTTGACCCTTTCCGCCATTGCCCCCGAAACAATTGTGGCGGTAGTTCCCGCAAAAACCAGCTGCCAAAAAAACACCACCATCCAAGGCTGTCCTGGATAGAGTAACTCCAAAGCATCAAAACCGCGCTCGAAAGCAGTCTGTAGCGGCGGTGCAAACGCCTGAAAGAACCAGCCTGTAGTGCCAAGCCAAGCTGTACCGTTGCCGAACATCAAGCCAAAACCAAATGCCCAAAATGCCAAAATAGAGACACAGAAAACAATCAGATTTTTGGCAAGGACGTTGGTTGCATTTCTGGTTTGACACAGCCCTGCTTCCAACATGGCAAAACCAGCATTCATAAAAAAAACCAGGCTACCTGCCACAATTAACCAGAGAGTCTTGACACTGACTAAAGCAGTCGGGCTAGTATTAGCTGTTTGAGCAACTGCTGGCTCAATCAAAATAAATAAAAGAATACCGAGTATAAAGAAAAATACTTGTCTGATTGCGATCGCCACTTTAAATAACAACTTTAAATAATCAAGAATATAAGTGTGACTGTAATATCACCGTACTAAAATTTTAGGCTGATATCGTCATACTGTTAAACTTTTGTCTGGTGATCTAATGTTTGGTCAGCAAAACTGTTCAGATTCTTCTTCTAATTATTCATTGTCCACTGCCCATTGCTGCTCTACTTCAGCTTAGTCAGCATTTTGGCATCATAGATACCTTCAGACCAATTTTTACCAGTTTTAATCTGTTCCACCGTTAGGTTATCTACACCAAAGAATTTTGTTTTTTGGAGATTAGCATCATTTAATCGACACTGATGGAAATTCACGTCGCCAAAGTAAGCCTGAGCTAAATTAGAACGCACCAGATTAGCACCGATTATGTTGGCACCGATAAAATCTACTGACTGTAAATCGGCCTCGATCAAATCGGCATAGCGAATATCTGCTCCTGTCAGGAGACTATTGTTCAGATTGGCATTATTGAGCTTGGTTTCTACTAGGTTGGCATGACTCAAATCAGCGTTGCTCAGATTAGCATTGCTCAGATCTGCTCCCGATAGATAGGCATTACTTAGGTCTGCTCCCGATAGATCTATACCTCGCAGATCCGCTTCTGGGGCATTAAAACCTCTAAGAGGAACGCGATCGCTATTGAGATCCTGTAGCGCCTGTAATCTCGCATAGCTATTTCTCAGTCCATGGGCTGAATCGATTGTCTTCCAAGCCTCATAGTGAGCCTGCTTGTCTCTTTCTGGTGCTTCTAGGAAAAAAAGCCACACCGCCACCAAAATACTAAAGCCTTCGACAATATTTAATAATACTGACTGTCGGATCTGACAAAAAAGCCAAAACTCGTTTGCCTCACATGATTTTTCTCCTCCTAACACGGCTTCAACTGCCAGAATTAGACCAATCAAAATAGTAGTTCCCCCAATGGCAAGCAAAATACGATTTAAAGAACGCTGTCGTTTTCTATTAACCATAATTACCGCCTATCGGGGGAGCCAGGAAAATATTATACCTCTACTAACTGGGGCGCAGTCTGCGGATTAACTTCTGTGGGCGCACCATCTTTGACTAGAGAGCGAGAACTACCACCTGTTTGCAGTGTATCTGTAACCATGGCAAACATAGCGTCAATCTTGCGCTTTCTCCATTCAGCAACCAAGGCATCTACCTCAGCTTGGGGTAAGCGACGCTGCATTGCTTCGTAGAGATAGGCTGCGTGTCTAGTTTCATCTTGGGCAACGCTAAGAATACTCTGGCTAAGATTACGGCTTTTTTGCTCATCATGGGGTAGGGCTGTCGCCATCCGCGCAAAATCCTTGCTGGCATCAAGTTCTAAAATATAGGTGCTTGCCATGAACACAAGCCAGTCAATCTTTTCTGGTTTTAAGTCTGCTGGTTCGTAGTCACGATAAAACCTGCTAAAAAAGGGACTAGAATTTTTGCTTTGATCAGACTTTGCCGCTTGTTTCAATTCATCGGCAGTTTTTACCTGCTTTCCAAGCTGTTTTAAGCCATAAGCAAAAATCTGACCGTGACGTTCTTCATCAGCAGCATGAATAGTCAACTTTTCAGCGAGCCAGGTATCACCTTCTGCTCTTGCTCTGTCTGCTAGTTTGCTCAAAAAAGGAACTGCTCCAGACTCAGCCATTTGAAATCCAGCCAGAGTGTTGGGACGAGTTTGTGGATCTCGTAGTCTGTTCGCCAAGATGTAGGCA
>JBCBWB010000120.1:0-16746 GCA_039817275.1 Cyanobacteria bacterium J06648_1
CCTCAGTCAGTGCAGCCTCATGTTTTATTTACCAAAGGTTATCGTCTTTTACAAGAGTTTTTTCCTGGCATATAATCACGACTAGAGCAAAATGGTGTCCTCAGTATTGATTGGGCAAGAGAGTTTCGCCATTATGTAGAGGGACATTGGGGAACAGCGGCAGAGGAACCTTCGGATATTGTTTCAGTTACCTGTAGTCGCTATTTACTAGAATGGTCGATACGCCAAGAGTTGCTTAAGTTGCCCAGAGTTAAAATTCGCTCTTGCAGCAAGGTAGCAGGACTAATTTTTGACGGCTCAAAGAGCAGAATAACAGGCATCAAGCTGCATTCTGGCGAACAGCTAATGGCAGACTTGACAGTCGATGCTAGCGGGAGAAGTTCTCAGGCTTCGCTCTGGCTGAAAGAGATTGGACAAGCTGCTGCACCAGAGACTGTAGTTAATCCCTGGTTGGGTTATGCAACTCGCCGCTATCGATTGCCCGACAATCTCAAAGCTGATTGGAAGGTCATGTTAGTTTCTCAATCACCACCAGAAAATAAGCGTTTGGGCTATTTAGCCAAAATTGAGAACGATGAGTTAATTGCCACCCTGGGGGGATATGGCAAAGATTTTCCGCCCTTAGACGAGGACGGATTTATCGAATTTGCTCGCAGTTTGGCGCAGCCAGATTTCTATCGGGCGATCGCTGATGCTGTTCCTTCCTCGCCCATTTATGCTCACCGCGCCACTGTCAATCGTCGCCGTGACTACGAGCAAGTAAAATTACCTTCTGGCTTTATCGCGTTGGGAGATGCTGTTTGTGCCTTGTGTCCCGTATATGGGCAGGGAATGACCGTAAGTGCTTTGGGGGCAAAAACGTTACAAGCCTGGCTGCATAAATCTACCAAGCAAAACCTCGATAACAATCGCTTTCAAAAACAACTGGCAAAAAGCAATACTTTTCACTGGATGTTGGCAACCAGTCAAGATTCCCGCTTTCCTTCTACCGTAGGCGGTAAGCCAAAACAGGAGGGCATAATCAACAAGCTGATGACGGGTTATATGAGCAAGTTAATCGCTAAATCTGCTTCTGAACCGAGTTTACACCTCACATTTCTCGAAATTGCCCATCTATTGCGATCGCCCTTATATTTCTACCATCCCGCAGTAGTATGGCAGGTCATGACTTAGGTAATCGACACCCATAACTAATTCAGCTCAAATTAGTTTAGTAGAAATATCATCAAATCTCAATGATGCTAATTTCTTGCCCACCTGGGTTAGAGCGATATCACAGCCTGAAGAAAGATCCTTAGTTAGCTTGATGAGGTACAGACATCCTACAAGCGGCATATGAAGACTCGATTCTTTTCTCTAGGACTATCTTTGACTTTGGTAACAGTTGCTTTTGCTCCAAAGTCCCAAGCTGAAACAGCGATCGCCTATCGTCCTTCTCAGCCTTTAGAAATAGAGTTTGTCTCCGCCGCCGATTTTTATCATCAAGCAAATCAGTTATTAAATAGTCAAGAATATCGGGAGGCTCTAACTGCCTACGAACAGGCGATCGCCCTAGATGCCGATTACTACTATGCCTGGTGGGGAAAGGGTTATGTGCTGCAAGAATTAGGCGAATATACGGACGCGATTGCCGCTTATGACCGAGCGATCGCTATTAATGATCGCGATGCTAAACTCTGGTTTGCCAAGGGCTATATACTTTATGAAACCCAAGAGTATGAGGCGGCTATTTCTGCCTACGATCGCGCTGTAGCCCTACAACCCGACTATGCGATCGCCTGGTACAACCGAGGAACATCTTTTCGCCAGCAAAAGCAATATCGATCGAGCCGTTACCTCCTACGATCGCGCACTCAAAATCGATCCTGATGATAGTGGATTTTGGTACAGTCGCGCTAATGCTTTAGTAATGTTAGATCGCTATCTCGAAGCAATTGAATCCTATCAAAGAGCAATTGAGCTGAATCCTCAAGACTTTACCGCCTGGAATCGTTTGGGCATGGTACTACAGGGACAGCAGCTATACGCTGTCGCCATTGAAGCCTATAACCAAGCACTGGAAATCGAGCCAAACTTAGATTCTGCTTGGCAAAACTTAGGGGAAGCACTCTACCACCAAGAGCAATACGCCGAAGCGATCGCCGCTTTTGACCACATAACGGAAACCCAGGCTCATGATGTCGATCTGTGGACTTATCGAGGGGATGCTTTTTACTATCTAGCGGAATACCAACAGGCAATTGACAACTACGATCGGGCGATCGCAATCGATGCGAAGGATATCTATGTTTTGATCTATCGCGGGAATGCTTTTGGCAAGCTCAAACAATACAATAAGGCTCTAGAAGCCTATGATCGAGCAATTGCGATCGATTCTCAGAATGCCTTTGCCTGGTTTAACCGTGGTCTGGCTTTAAGTAGATTAGGTCGCTATGATGAGGCGATCGATTCATATGACAAAGGTTTAGCCATAGATCCAGATAATACTCAGGCAATACGCCAGCGTCAGCAGACATTAAAGTTGAAAGGTCGTAAATATAAACGTTCGGTGATTTCTTCCACTTATTAAGATCTACAGCTCAGTAACTAAGAACTTCATTCTTTTCTTGATCCACCCATCACAGGATATGCCTTTACGTAAAGCGGTGCGAATCTAAGATCTAGATCTGATAAATAAGGATAATCTTCTTTAATAACCTGAAACGATTCACCTCGGTCTATTATTCTGCCAATGTGGTGAACTAACAGGCGGTAATTGGGAAAAACTATTTGACCTCCCATGATGCTAGGAGCGATTTACAGACTGTTTTTCCACTGGTTAAATTGCAAAATTAAGCCCGATAGCTCGTGACTAATACTGCTTAACTGTAGAACAAAATACTTCGCAAATTCCAGAGTCACGGCTTTTTCTTCTGTTGCTCTGACTAAGTGCTGATACAAGGCTGTACGATATTTGACCGAAAACCCAAAATCAATTTCTTTGAGCGCACGCAAATAAATTAAGGCTGCAAAAGAAAGTCGTGGCGCATTGTTAACAGGCTAAATAAGTTTATATTCTATTTTTTTATACACCCGTTTCGGTGACAAATCAGCAAAAGCTGCCGCTTCGTTGGGGGTAAATATCGCTTCCATTTTTAAGTCTTCCCTTTATAGGAAATAGTTTGGTACAGCGATCGGCTCATGAAATTATGTTTAGGCGATCGCTTATTCATTTTCCAAAGCACCTAGACTTCAATCAACTATTTATAACAAACAATAAACATACGTTAAATGGACGTGCGTTATTTTTAGCATACAAAAGAGGATGAAAAAAAAGGCGATCACAAGACACTATTACAACTACCCAAAATATCTCTCTGCGCCTTAGCGTCTTGGCGCGAAACAAAAACAGCAGGAATAAAACACTTATCCCTGCTGTCATACTCAATCTCAACTATGCAAATCAAGATCTGTCACTGCACCCAAACTACTAGAAGAAACCAACTTAGCGTATTTACCCAAAACACCTCTAGGATACTTAGGCTGGCGCTTTTGCCACTGACTACGACGCTGGGTTAATTCCGCCTCATCAACATTAAGCTGTAGCAACTTCTGACGGGCATCAATTGTAATACTGTCTCCTTCATTCACTAGGGCAATTGTCCCCCCAACGGCAGCTTCAGGGGCAACGTGTCCGACAACCATGCCGTACGTCCCGCCAGAAAAACGACCATCGGTAATTAAGCCGACCGAATCGCCTAAACCAGCACCAATAATAGCGGAGGTAGGAGCAAGCATTTCTCGCATCCCAGGGCCACCTTTAGGACCTTCGTAACGTACAACGATAACATCACCTGCAACAATCTTGCCGTCGAGAATTGCGGAGAGACATTCTTCCTCGGATTCAAATACTCTCGCAGGACCCGTGATCACAGGATTTTTTACGCCGCTAATTTTGGCTACCGAACCCTCACTAGCTAGGTTGCCTTTAAGAATTGCTAGGTGTCCTTCTTGATAAACAGGATTGCCCCACTGACGAATTACATCCTGATCGGCAGGTGGATTTTCGGGAATATCCGCTAAAAGTTCGGCAAGAGTCTTACCTGTAACGGTCATCGCATCACCATGTAGTAAGCCGTTAACTAAAAGCATCTTCATTACTTGAGGAATACCCCCTGCATTATGGAGATCTACCGTGACGTATTTCCCTGATGGCTTGAGGTTACAGATTACGGGGACGCGCTGACGAATAGTTTCAAAATCGTCTAAAGTAAGCTCAACACCGATCGTATTAGCGATCGCCAATAAATGCAAGACCGAGTTAGTCGATCCCCCAACCGCCATAATTACGGTAATGGCATTCTCAAAGGCTTTACGAGTAAGAATCTGACGAGGCAAGATCTGCGCCTTAATCGCCTCAACCAAAGCAAAAGCAGATTTTTCCGTACTTTCGGCTTTCTCTTCATCCTCTGCTGCCATAGTCGAGGAATAGGGCAAGCTGATCCCCATCGCCTCAAAAGCGGAAGACATAGTATTAGCGGTAAACATGCCGCCACATGAACCCGCACCAGGACAGGCTTTACGCTCGATCGCATCTAATTCCGCCTGGTCTATTTTACCCGCGCTAAACTTACCTACAGCTTCAAAAGAGCTAACCACAGTCAAGTCTTCGCCGTTGTGTTTCCCTGGCTTGATCGTGCCGCCATAAACAAAGATAGCAGGAATATTCATCCGTGCGATCGCCAATACCGCCCCAGGCATATTCTTATCACAGCCACCAATTGCCAACACCGCGTCCATACTCTGTCCGTTACAGGCGGTTTCAATCGAATCAGCAATCACGTCACGAGAGACGAGGGAATACTTCATCCCTTCTGTCCCCATGGAAATACCGTCACTAATGGTAATTGTGCCAAACATCTGCGGCATTGCCCCCGCATCCCGTAGCGCCGATTCTGCCCGTAGAGCGAGAGTATTAATACCCATGTTGCAGGGCGTGATCGTGCTGTAACCGTTAGCTAGACCAACGATTGGCTTAGTAAAATCATCATCGCCAAAACCTACCGCCCGTAACATCGCCCGATTTGGCGATCGCTGATTGCCCTGAGTTACTTCTTGGCTTCTTCGATTGTCAGACATCAATTACATCTCCTTTTAAAAAGCTATAAGCTATAAGCTATAGGCTTTAAGCTACGTAAGATCTGGTTAAATCTAAATAACCTAAAACTCTTAACTCAAGATTAAATAGCTTTGCTTGAACTATATAGAAGTACCTTATCGAAGTTTTTAACTTGATGGCGATGGATTTTACTAATCTTCTACATAGACAGGCTCTATAACTCTTACTTGAGTGAGTTGCAGCACTTGCAGGATTACCTCTAGCGATCACTTTTTTATTAATTGATCGGTTGAAATAAGTAGAAAGATAATGCTTCTCTTCCTCCACTACTTCCCTAGTTCACCAGAAACCTAGCCCTAAGAGTAGTCTAGAGGCGCTTCTATTGGCGATCGCGATCTACAGTCAATCTTTCGGTAACGGAAATACCCGTAAACTTGGCGCTGCTTAGGGTATGAAAACCTTTGTCGCCAGTGTAAGTACGTCCCATACTATTGACTACGCTGAAGCGATATAGACGATCTCCACAATAGTAAACCGAGAGAATGCAGTCGTTGATGCCGATTAAAGCGGAGATTTTGATACCCATGATGTTAAATCGCTACAGATATGATCTGATTTGTTATTTGAATGTGTTTTAAAAGCGCTGTCAGTGAAGCAGTCGGGAGTTGATGAAATATAGATTTGTCGATTGAGCTTATTCATTATTGTTTTGCTTGGCGATCGCCTTATCACACCAAGACCCTATTCGACAAAACCATTAGCTAGAGGCAATTTTGGCTCTCTTTCTAATTTCTGTAGCTACTGCTTAAATTTAGGTTAATAGCTCAGATTAACTTTTTAGGTTACAAGGTTTACTAAGGTTAGATTACGCGGCATTTTTTTTAATCCGTATTTCCACGGAATTATGACCGTCGAACAGTTTTTAAATTTAATCCGTGCGGAAGATTGCGATCGCCACACGAAAAAAGCGATTAGCAAAATGTAGTTTTACACCATAGTTATATTGAGGTGCAAAACTACACAGATCTAAAAAATCTAAAGTTGATTGCAGTAAGATCGATCAACTAATTTGACGACCTATTACTTAACTGTTGCTCCATGGCTACGAGTATCGGTCGTATCGTCGGTAACGGTAACTTTGGCTTCTACCTGAGAGATTGCGCCTTTTTTATTAGCGTAGGGAATAGGATTGTTCGCAATCAAAGCATCAAGATCGGCTTCGAGGATACTTTTGGGCTGTTCGCCAATGGCTTCGGCGATCGCATCTCCCTGAGCATCCATAAACAAGAAATGGGGAATACCATCAACTCGGTAGCGCAACATTTCTGGCAGCCATTTAGTATTGTCAACGTTGAGCATGACAAAATTAACGCGATCGCCATAGCTTTCCTTAAGCTGGGCTAAATCTCCCGCCATTGCCTGACAGCTAGTACACCAGTCCGCATAAAATTCCGTTAGAGTGGGTTTGGAGTTAGTTAAAGCCACATCCAAAGCAACGGACTTTTTTACCTGAGCATCTAGAGATGTACCGTTGGTTTCCGTTTGCAAACCCAGAAACAAAGCGACGCTGAGGACAACTGCGGCGATCGCAATTACGATATTCCTGACAGAATTATTTTCTAGAGAATTATTTGATGTTGGTTCTAGTTGCTGTTCGCTCATTAGTAAACTGATAGATAAAGGTATTTATAATACTGGCGCTGCCAATTTTCTTATTCTATCTATAATCCATGACTCCCTATGAAAAAAAGGCTGACGATAAATTTTCCCCGCACAGCAATTCGGATTCCTCTAACCTACCGTTTAGCCAAAGACTTTAACATTGCCAGTAATATCATTCGCGCTCAGGTAGCACCCAACCAGATTGGCAAACTAGTAGTGGAGTTACAGGGAGATATTGACCAGATTGATGCGGCGATCGAATGGATGCGGATGCAGGACTTTAAGGTGTATTCTGCTTCGGGAGAAATTGCCGTAGATGAAAAGCTATGCGTAGACTGCGGTTTATGCACGGGAGTATGCCCCACCCAAGCCCTCGTCTTGAACCCCGAAACCTTTAGACTAGACTTCAGGCGATCGCGCTGTATTGTCTGTGAGCAGTGCATTCCAACCTGTCCCGTGGCGGCAATTTCAACCAATTTATAACAGCAAAACGGCAACTTTTATCCAAAATCGAATAATTTTTCAGGCAAACAAACCACTAGAGCGAATACAAATCGCCCCGATAAAAACGCTCTATCAAATCTCACCTCTTACCTCTCACCTCTGACCTCTTACTTCTGACCTCTGACCTCTTACTTCTGACCTTTTACCTCTTACCTCCACATAATTCATTGCAATCGTGACGGTCAAGCTTCCAAACTACCAATCATCCTCTAATTGAGCGACCATTTCCTGCACCACCTGAGCTTCTTGCTGTTCCTCTAGATCCTCATCGCCCCAGGCTTCTGAAAGGGGTTGGACGACCTTAGAAATAGCATCCTGGACAAAGGATTTGACAAATTCATCCCGCCGACTAAGCTGAAACTGTTGCTGCACCACCTCGGTAATTCCACCATCGCCCCAGTCGAGGTTACGTCTAAAGTATTCCACAAAGCTTTTGCCCGCAATCCGAGTTAGATAGGCAGCGGATACGGCTTGAATTGCCTTGCCTACGATGTAGGTAGCAAAGTGAAACTGGAGCGCTTTGGCTAAGATATCGACCGCGCCTTTGACTACACCCAGGCTAACTAAGGTTTTTCCCAAAGAAAGAGCTAATTCTTTACCCTGTTCGAGATCCAGTTCGATGTTATAAATTCTGCCAATTTCAATTACCATTTGGGCATTAACGGCGGCAGTAGCCAACATATCGACTACAGGTACAGGCGTTACGGCAATTACTCCCGCACTAATCCACTGGTAGCGATCAATTATTTTATCTGCTTCCCTACGCCTTTGGTTTTCAATAATTGTGCGGGCTTCTTCGCCCAAACGATGAGACTGAAGCAAAATATTATCGGCAATTAGATCTTCTCCTTCTGCCCGTAGAACTGCCACCAACCTTTTAATTAGGGGTAAGATTTCGACGGGTGGCTCGATAATTTCTCCTGTAGCAAGCTGCACTGGTTGCGGATTGGCACAGATAGCCGTTACATCACTAGCAGGAATAAAAGGCTTAACTCTCTCCTTCAGACGACCTAAAATAATTTCTCGATCTTCGTCCGTGTAGAGATCTGTTTTATTAAAGACCAAAAGCGATCGCTTGCCAATTTCGGCTAAGGTTTTTAAAGGCTCGTATTCTGACTGTCGCAGATCGTTATCAACGGTAAAGACCAACAAATCGGCTTCGGTGGCTAGCTGTTTGGCGACTTTCTCTCTTTCTGTCCCCGCAATTCCCGCTTCTAAAATCCCAGGGGTATCAATAATCAGTATTTCCCTGCCGACTCCCCGTAGCTTGAGGCTATAGGTTTCTCCTTGAGTAGTTGTCCCCATAATGGGATTAGTTTCGCCGACAATTTCTCCCACTAGGGCGTTAACCAAAGAAGTCTTACCTGCCGACCCCGTACCGAAGATTACAACTTTGACTTCTCCTCGCTGGAGATCTGCTTCTATGCGCCGAGATTTACCCAATAAGGCTTTTTGAGCGATCTTGTCCTGTATCTGTCCTACCTGCTGTTTTAACGCCTGGAGATTCTGGGCAGCTACCTGGGTTTTTTCTTCGGGAACCCTAACTCGATTGACGCGGCGTTTACCCCTCTGCTTACCAGTACGGCGGCGCGTATATCGATTGACATAATAAATATATCCCCCGACTAAAGAGCCAATCAAAACTATTACCAACAGCAGCAGCAAATTAGCTAGGATCGGCGCGGTAAAGGAGATCTGCATATATAGGTGAGATAAAGATGTCACCAGCCAGATCGATAGTCCTAAAATTACGCTAAGACCAAGAAATAGAGCTACTATCCGCAATAGAGGCATGAGGCGCTAAACAAAACAAAGTTGATTTACTCATATTAACGACTTTGGATCAATTTAATTTGTCTGCTGGTCTGACTGTGGCAAAAAATACCAGAATCTATTAGAGTTTCCTTTATACTCTTCAGCAACAATAATTAAGTAATTTTGCTGACTTGTGACGAAAGTATTTCGTTTCTTTTTGCTGAGTCAGACAAGACGCTATGATAACCCCATGAATAGCTGTAATATAGCTGCAAGCACTTATTTCAAGCGTTTAAAATAGCTTTTTACTTTTGGCGATCGCAATTCAGCAGTATTGCTAAAGCTCAAGATCTTCAGTCTCGACTTAAAAAGTCAAAGCTACGAAATAAATATTAAATTTAAATATCTTTAAATATCCTGCATGAGAACTAGCCGCAACAAAATAGCCTACACAACATATATATTAATTGGCTTGAATTTACTGGTCTACGGGTTAGAAATCAAGCTAGGAGGAAGTCAAAATTCTTTTGCTCTAGAACGTTTGGGGGCTTTGGTTCCCGAAAAAGTTTTGGCGGGGGAATGGTGGCGCTTAATTGGAGCAAACTTTCTGCACTATGGCTCATTTCACCTAGCAACAAACATGTTGTCATTATTTTTTGTCGGTCGTCTGATCGAATTAAGTTTAGGAGCCAGATATTATTTGACTATTTATTTAGTCAGCGGTATTGGTTCGATGCTAACTTTTACTCTCTTCGCCTTTAGACTAGGCTTAGACAATGCTTTTTTGGTTGGCGCTTCGGCAGCGATTATGGGTCTAATTGGCGCAATCCTGGCTATCTCTTTACAAATATGGCTCAAAAGAAGAAATTCAGTCACGGCAAAACGTAGACTACAGCAGATTATTTTGATTGTTATAATTCAGTTTATCTTTGATAATATCGTTCCTCAAATTAGCTTTCATGCACATTTGTTTGGCTTTATTATTGGCTTCTTAATCAGCAGCGTTTTGGTCTTTGTCAAATTTAATCTCCAAGAAGCTTCATAGATTAGTACGATCAACAGTAATCACTAATCAATTAGCGATCGCAAAAGTCATCATTTCCTTGATACGTTTCTGTAGAAAGAGTCGGAGATGATATTTCTAAGTTTTGTTCGGGAAGGCGATCAAATTTAAGCTCTCGGTCTGAGTTTTCGGATTGCCAATTGGCAAAATAAGTGCTGAATTGCGATTCGTAGAGAGATACGTCCGCTGCTAGCTGTTGTTCTAAACACACACGGCTATATCTATCTAACCAAGCCTCCCTGATTCTGTCGGTAGATATATCGGTACAGCCTGCAATCTCCCCTGTCACCCGATAGTAAGTATCGCAACCAAGGGCTGAAACTGCCCCTCGGTCAATTAGAGGAAGGATGCCTGCACCAACGACAATTAGGCTAAAGCTCAGTAAACCAGAGTAGTGTCTCATGCTAAATTCAACCGATATTTGCTTTTATTTGCTTTGAAAGATTGACGGATAATTTAGCGATCTATTGCTCGATGGCTAGTAAAAAAATGCCTTATTTATCTTTCTCTGTTCAACTTTTCTTTACAATATCCCTCATGATTTAATGTTAACAACGAATAAAAAAAGAGATGCCGTGATTAAACATCTCTTAAAAATAAATGTGTCTAGAGTAGCGATAATTAGGTCTACATCTGAACCGAATTAGAAAACCAACACAATCGCCACCAAAGCTTTCTGAAAGCTAAGAGCTAATTATTAATCAGATATACTAAGACAAATAATACTAGCCAAATTGCGTCTACAAAGTGCCAGTAAATCTCTGCTGCTTCAACTCCAAAGTGGCTGCTGCTAGAATAATGTCCCTCTTCGCGCGATCGCCATAATACACAGAGAATCAACAAGACTCCTGTTAAGACGTGTAAACCGTGGAATCCAGTCAGCACATAAAAGCAGCTTGCCAAAAGATTGGTCGTCAAACCAAACTCAGCATGAGAATACTCATAAACCTGTCCCAAAAGAAAGACAGCACCCATGGCGGCGGTGATGCCAAACCACTTTTGCAGCCCCTTGACATCATTACTTTCTTTGAGAGCCTTTTGTCCTTCGTGCATGACAAAGCTGCTGGCCACCAAAATTGCCGTGTTGACAATGGGAATCAGCAATTCAAACTCAGGCATCCCTTCCGGGGGCCAAACGGGCATAATCGCACGATAGATTAGCAGTGCGGCAAAGAAGCCGAGAAAGGTCATGCTATCGGAAACTAGAAAGATGTATAGACCGATCATCCTAAAGTCGGGATGTTCGTGATGTTCCCCGTGTCCTGCTGCTTGTTCGGAGGCGATTGCTATTTGAGATTTATTATCTACGGTTGAACCTTGCATAAAATCGATTTGTTGGTAGTTGATTGTCAATAGTCGATCGGTGATGGCGATCGATTTCTAAAGTTGAAACAAAGGAAATTGGATTAGAGATCAAGCAAATCAGATGAATCACGGATCCCTGCTCCTGCTTCCCTTATCCCTTTCTAGCTTCCTTCAGCACTAACTGCGGCGAGCATGTCTTCCACGTCTTCATTACCATCGACTGTTTCTGTATCAATCCCATAGTCGTAGGGTCCAGCCCAAAGAACTGGTTCTTCTTCAAAGTTTTCGATGATTGGTGGAGACGCCGTTTGCCATTCTAAGGTCAAAGCCCGCCAAGGATTGCGAGAGGCTTTTTTCCCTTTATACAGACTCCAGATAATGTTGATCAAGAAAGGAACCGATGACAGCGCCAAAACATAAGAACCAATGGTACAGACCATGTTGAGAGCCTGAAACTGCGGATCATAGAGAGCAATACGGCGATTCATCCCCTGCAAACCTAGCTGGTGCATGGGCAGGAAGGTAATATTGAAACCAACAAAAGTCATGACAAAGTGAATTTGACCCAAAGTTTCGTTAACCATCTTGCCAGTCATTTTGGGGAACCAGTGATAGACGGCAGCAAATAAGCCAAACACCGAACCACCAAAGAGAACGTAGTGGAAGTGAGCCACGATAAAGTAGGTATCGTGGACATGAATATCAAAAGGCACCGAAGCCAACATAACTCCGCTTAAGCCGCCAATGAGGAAGGAGGAGAGGAAGCCGACGGCGAAGATGAAGGCGCTGTTGAGACTAAGCTTGCCACCCCAAATTGTTGCACACCAGCTAAACACCTTAATTCCTGTAGGTACGGCAATAATCATTGTCGTTGCCATAAAGAACATCCGCAACCAGCCAGGTGTACCGCTAGAGAACATATGGTGCGCCCAGACGATTAGACCCAAGAAACTAATTGCCAGACTAGAATAGGCGATCGCGCGATAGCCAAAGATGGGTTTACGAGCATGAACGGGCAAAATCTCGGAAATTGCCCCAAAGAAAGGCAAAATCATAATGTATACCGCAGGATGAGAGTAAAACCAGAACATATGCTGGTAAACAATTGGATCTCCCCCCCCCGCAGGATTGAAAAATGCCGTACCTGCCAATAAGTCGAAGGAAAGTAGAATCAAGGCTGCCCCCAAGACGGGAGTACCAATGATAATCAGTCCTGAAGTTGCTAGCATCGACCAGCAAAATAAGGGCATGCTGTGGATGTCCATATCGGGCATCCGCATTAACAAGATGGTGGTGATGAAGTTAAACGCCCCCAACATCGAAGACGTACCCAAGATCAAGATACTGAGAATCCAAATCTCTTCCCCCGATTTACCGCTGACCAAACTCAAGGGTGGGTAGGAAGTCCAGCCAGCTTGAGGTGCGCCGTTAAAGAAGCTGCTCATCAGCAGCAGTCCTCCTGGCGGAATCATCCAGAAAGCCACGCCGTTAAGCCGAGGAAACGCCATATCTTCTGCCCCAATCATTAGGGGAATTAGATAGTTGGCAAAGGCAGCACCAGCAGGAATAATCCACAGAAACAGCATAATTGTTCCGTGCATAGTTAGAAGCTGGTTATAAAATTCTGGCTGCACAAAGTCAGGATCGGGAGTCGATAGTTCGGTACGCATCACCTCGGCTAAGGCGCCACCGATAAAGTAGAAGAAGAAAGCTGTAACTAAATACTGAATACCAATTACCTTATGGTCGGTACTAAAGCCGAAGTATTCGTACCATTTTCTTTGGGGATGTTCGTTCTGCTCTGGTGGTAACACTGGAGCATTTCTTTCTAGGGTTGTACTCATTTATTCCAGTTTTAATCTGATCGATCTGTTGAGATAGTTGACCGCTGTTTACCTTGAATTAAGAATTGAGCGGATTTAAGGTTTTAACTGCGCCAAGGTGCCTTCATCAATGCCCATTTCTTGTGCATAGGGAGCCAGAAATTCAGCATCCGAGTTGGACGCAGGATTCATCGCCACAGATTGGTTATTTTCCGTCATCGCAAAGGTGTTTTCCTGAATCCACTTTTGATAATCCTCTTCACTTTGGACATAAAGCTGAGTCTTCATGCCGCCATGGTATGCACCGCATAGTTCGGCACAAACCACAGGATATTGACCAATTTTGTTAGGCGTAAAAACCAGATTAGTCTCTCGACCAGGAATGACGTCCTGCTTGATCCGAAATTCTGGTAGCCAAAAGGCATGAATTACATCACCACCCGTCATATTTAACGCCACGGGACGATTGACGGGGACATGGATTTCGCCAGATACGACACCCGTCTCTGGGTAGGTAAAGATCCAGGCGTATTGAATTCCGTTGACCTTAATTTCCAGAGGATTGTCTCCTTGCTGAGAATCAGGACTTACCCCCAAACCGAGAGCGATATTCTGCTGCTCTGGATCTAGGGCGACAAGCTGGGAGTGATGCTGGATATGAGCCAATTGGGGTCCTGGATCTCCTGCCGCCATCGGGTCTAAGCCTCCCATGCGGTTATAAATTTCAAAGCTGTAGATGGAGAGAATAAAGACGATTACGGTCGGGATAGCAGTCCAGACAATTTCTAAAGGCACGTTACCTTCAATGGGAGGTCCATCGGTGGTGTCGCCTTTTTTACGGCGGAATTTGATCACGGAGTAAATCAATACCCCTTCAACTAAAAGAAATAGACCAGTGGCAATGGTCATCATGAAGTTAAAGAGTTGATCCACGTCTCCTGCATCGCTGGATGCTGCTGTTGGCAGAAGACCGTGGTTTTGACCGTACCAAAGACTGATTAGGGTCATGGCAACCCCGGCAATCAGAGTAATTATGCTGCTGGGAATGTTCACAGTAAAAGTTAGAGCTAGTGTTTTTTTGAGTTTCTACTACTAGTATATTTGTCAGTTGTAGGCACGCAGATTTTACAATTCTTTACCAAGTTAACATAACTAGTTTGAGTGGAAATTGGCGCTTAAAATTTCAGTTACAAGATTACTTTCTCTCTTTAATAGATTAGATCAAATTACTAACAAATAGACAGACATCAGAATAGAGACTGATAAAACCAGATGGTTTCTTTATATTTTATTTGGGATCTTGCAGGCTATATAAATAATGGGTTAGCCTACTTAATCTGATTGTTTGCCCAAACTTAAGTTTTTCTTTATGAAGTAGGAATGTTGGGGCGAATTTAATCAGGCAATCTGAAGAATATCTAATAAAGATAAAACTCCTAATAAAAGCTAGCTACTCTATAAATAGTAAAAAGAAAAGTCAGGCGATAAAAACATCGTTTAATATTAGCGCGATCGCGAAATTCGCCCAAGGCATTGTGCCTGATATGGCATAAAGTTTTATCTCATTTATCTTCATTAACTTTGCTATGACCGAATCATTTTTTCAATCGCCCCCTGCTCCATCCTCAGCATCCCAGCCTAAGATTTGGATACGGCGTTTAGTCTGGAAAATAGCGATCGCCACTTTACTATTAATGGCTGTGGGTAGCGCCACCAGAGTGATGAATGCTGGATTAGCCTGTCCTGACTGGCCTTTGTGCTATGGTCAGTTGGTGCCAACCAGACAGATGAATCTTCAGGTCTTTCTCGAATGGTTTCATCGCCTAGATGCAGCTCTGATTGGTCTGAGCGCGATCGCCTTATCCGCCTTATCCTGGTGGTTTCGTGCCCAGCTTCCCAAGTGGCTACCCTGGGCAGCAACTTTTGCCCTGTTCCTCATTGTTTTTCAGGGAATACTAGGTGGTTTGACCGTGACCCAGCTATTGCGCTTTGATATCGTCACGGCGCACTTAGGAACAGCACTGCTGTTTTTTAGCACTCTCATAATTATTGGTACGGCATTGACTCCTTATCAAGGTACTAACACCGCAGGAAGACTACGTTGGTTAGGACTCAGCGCGGCTGTTTTGGTTTACATGCAGAGTATTTTGGGCGGATTAGTCGGCTCACGCTGGGCATTACATCAATGCTTTGGCGGCTCACAGCTCTGTAACGTGATGAATGCTCATATTTTAGGAGTCTTTCCCCCCACCATAGCCACAGTTGCTCTAGTCTGGTTTGCCTGGAAAACTGCGGGATTAAACCGCCAGCTCAGATTTTTGGCTAACGCGGCTGCGGGGCTGGTAAGTCTCCAAATCTTACTCGGTATCGCTACCTTTAAACTCCATCTCCAGGTTGAACCCCTAACCGTGACTCATCAGGCTATAGGAGCCAGCTTATTGGGAGTACTAATTGCTTTTACTGTATTAGCCATGCGAGACAGTAGCCTAAAATCAGCGATTTGAATTGTTGATGACTGAGTTATTCAATTTCTCTTCACACACATCAAGACCAATCATAGGAAGAACCATAATGACCGGGACAAGTATAGTTCGTCAGAATCAAAACTTAGCTGAAGTAATCAAAAGTTATTACCAGCTAACCAAGCCTCGTATTATTCCTTTACTCTTAATCACTACCGCCGCCTCCATGTGGATTGCGGCCGATGGTCGAGTAGATCCGTTCTTGTTGCTAGTAACTTTGCTGGGAGGCACTCTCGCCGCAGCTTCAGCCCAAGTAATGAACTGTATCTATGATCGCGATATCGACTACACCATGACGCGGACTCGCAAACGCCCGATTCCCTCTGGTCGAGTACAGTCCAGCCATGCCCTAATTTTTGCCATTATCCTGGGAATATTATCTTTCTCCCTACTCGCTATTTTTGCTAATTTGTTAGCCGCGCTGCTGGCAATGTCGGGTATTGTCTTCTACATGCTGATCTATACCCATTGGCTCAAGCGACACACGACCCAAAATATTGTTATTGGTGGTGCAGCAGGTTCAATTCCACCTCTGGTTGGCTGGGCAGCGGTGACGGGAGAGCTGGGTCTGATTCCCTGGCTGTTGTTTGCCATTATTTTTCTCTGGACTCCGCCTCATTTTTGGGCTTTAGCCTTAATGATCAAGGAAGATTATGCCGAAGTAAGCGTACCAATGCTGCCCGTAGTAAAAGGAGAAGCAGCGACTGTTGAGCAAATCTGGATCTATAGCTGGCTGGTAGTCCCCTGTAGCTTATTGCTGATGTATCCTCTGGGCAACTTGAGTATTGTCTATGGTGCGATCGCCGTTTATCTCGGTGCCAAATTCCTCTATAAAGCTTGGCAATTAACGCAAGATCCCACCAGTAATCAGTTAGCCCGTGGCATGTTTAAGTATTCGATTTTTTACATGATGCTGCTCTGTGTCGCCATGATTGTCGATACCTTGCCTGTAACCCACAGCCTGCTCGGGATGGTGTTTAGCTGCGGTGGCTAGAAGTTCATTACTGCTCTTGA
>JBCBWB010000121.1:0-16637 GCA_039817275.1 Cyanobacteria bacterium J06648_1
CTGACAATAGCATGCAAATCTAGCTTTGAGGCTAAATTAGAGAAGATTTAAACTTACTTACTATTTGTTTACATAGGCTTTAGTTGTTGCTCACCATTGATTTTCTTGGACTGACGAGGGAGCCTGCACTTAAAAGCGATCGCCAGAAAACTTTAGACCAAAATTCCTAGTAATTTTGACAGCGAGCTAATAGTTGATATAGTCTACAATAGACTTAAACAACAAAAATGTTGTTTTAATCTAAATTCTTTCAATTCTCTTCAGCGTATATCTTTTGCCTGAGAAGATTACAACCCATAGTTATCAGTTGTTTAATTAGCAAATGAGTGAAACGATTTTATCAGTCCGAAATTTAACCGCCAACGTTGACGGTACAGCAATCCTCAAGGGAGTCAACCTGGAAATTAAGGCAGGGGAAGTTCATGCCATCATGGGGCGTAACGGCTCGGGCAAAAGCACCCTGTCTAAGATTATTGCGGGACATCCAGACTATGAAGTAACTGGTGGGGAGATTATCTATCAGGGCAAAAATATTATCGATTTAGAACCCAACGAGAGAGCTAATAGCGGCATCTTTTTGGCGTTTCAATATCCTTTGGCAATTCCAGGGGTAAGTAATTTAGATTTTATGCGGGTGGCATACAACGCTAAACGTAAGTATCAGGGTTTGGAAGAGATTGACACCTTTGACTTTGAAGACTTGATCGAAGAAAAGCTAGAAGTTGTCAAAATGAACCCCAGCTTTTTAGAGCGTAGCCTTAATGAAGGTTTTTCTGGTGGCGAGAAGAAGCGCAACGAAATCCTCCAGATGGCTTTGTTAGATCCGACTTTGACTATTCTCGATGAGATTGATTCGGGTTTAGATATTGATGCCCTGAGAATTGTTTCTGATGGCGTAAATCAGCTTAAGACTCCTGAAAAAGCCCACCTGGTAATTACTCACTATCAACGTCTACTAGACTATATTGAGCCAGATTTTGTTCATGTGATGCAGCAAGGCAGAATTATTACTAGCGGCGGCAAAGAATTGGCGTTAGAGCTAGAATCACGGGGTTACGACTTCCTCGACGATAAATCAGCGGCGGAGGTAGGAGTCTAATGGCAGTACAAATTCCTTTTGCCACAATCTCTCAGGTTCATGGAGAGAGTGTTATTGAAGATGTTTTCTTCACTGGTTTGTTGCAGCAGTGTCAGGTAGATCTGAATGCACCGCAGTGGTTGATAGATATGCGTCAACAGTCGAAAAATTGGCTCTCTCGCTTATCCGTACCTACCCGTAAAGATGAAGACTGGCGTTTCATCGATTTGTCATCCTTGACGGCTGGTAAATTTATTACCTTACAAAACAGCGTAGCAGTTGAAGAAGCGCCTCTAGCAGAAACTAAAAACAGTCGTCTGGTGTTTATCAACGGCATTTATAACGCTGATTTGTCCGATGTGTCGGCGTTACCCAAAGAAATATATGTCGGTAATTTAGCCAATTTACCCGACGACTACGACGCAGCTAAATACTTTGCCCAACAGCCTGGCGCTGATGCTTTTACCGCCTTGAATACCGCAGGTGGTAACGATATCGCCGTAGTCTGGGTGAGTCGAAATGCGGTAGTAGAAACTCCAATCCATTTACTCTTTATTGCCGATGGCGAGGAATCTGCCAGCTTTGCTCAACCGCGTACTTTAGCTGTGGCGGAAACAGGTTCAAGCATATCTTTAGTTGAAGAATATACTGGCACGGGAGAATACTTTACCAATGCCGTTACCGAAGTCTTTGTTGGCAACAACGCTAGAGTGAACCATACTCGTCTCCAGCAAGAATCTGAGGCTAGCTACCATATTGGTAAGACTGCCGTATCTCAACAGCGGGATAGTCACTACACTCTTAATGAGATCAATTTGGGAGCGCAACTTTGTCGTCACAATCCTGAAATGTGGCAGCAGGGAGAGCAAACCGAAACCGATCTTAATGGTTTGACGGTAGCTACAGCAGAACAAACATCAGACACCCACAGCATTATTGCTCTGACCAAACCTTGCGGTAGCACTAATCAACTACACAAATGTATTATTAGCGATCGCGCTCATACAGTCTTTAACGGTAAGGTATTTGTCCCCAAAGAAGCACAGCAGACGGATGCCACCCAGCTAAATCGCAACCTGATGCTGTCTCCCAAAGCCAGAGTCGATACCAAACCAGAGCTACAGATTACTGCCGACAATGTTAAGTGCGCTCACGGGGCAACGGTAAGCCAGTTAGAAGCAGACGAAATATTCTATCTTCGCAGTCGCGGATTAAGCGAAAACGATGCTAATCAGCTCTTAATTGATGCTTTCGCCGCCGAAATTATTGATCGCCTGCCCCTAGAATCTCTCAGAACCAGAATTACTCAGACTATCGAACAAAAAGTTAAATAGCTTTACTGTAATTCGCCAGATAGTCAGCACGACAAGAATGTCTGACTATCAACCATCGCCAGATGTTTAATGTTCAATGTTTAATGCTAAATGAAATGACTTTTACCCAAGAGAAAACTTTAGGCGATCTTGTCCGCAACGACTTTCCTATTCTGCACCAGAAAGTTAATGACAGTCCCCTGATTTACTTTGACAGCGCCGCATCTTCCCAAAAACCCCAGGCGGTACTGGATGCCCTACAACACTATTACCAAAGAGATAACGCTAATGTTCATCGTGGCGCACATACTCTCAGCGGTAGAGCGACGGATGCTTATGAAGGAGCGAGGGATAAAGTTGCTCAATTCATAAATGCTGCTTCTCGTGATGAGATTGTTTATACCCGTAATGCCAGTGAGGCGATTAACCTCGTCGCCTATAGCTGGGGACTAGCAAATCTTGCTCCTGGAGATGAGATTATTCTTTCGGTGATGGAACACCATAGCAATATTGTTCCCTGGCAGCTAATTGCTGAAAAGACTGGCGCGGTAATTAAGTATGTAGAACTAACTTCTGAAGAAGAGTTTGACTTTGAGCAGTACAAGTCACTTTTATCAGACAAAACCAAGCTAGTCTCTCTAGTTCATGTTTCTAATACCTTGGGAATAGTCAACCCAGCCAAAGAAATTACGGCAGAAGCTCATAAATATGGCGCAAAAGTCTTAATTGATGCCTGTCAGAGCGTTCCCCACATGCCGATTGACGTGCAGGATCTTGACTGCGATTGGCTCGTAGCATCGGGACACAAGATGTGCGCCACTACAGGCATTGGTTTTCTATACGGCAAAAAAGAGATCTTGCTCGCCATGCCTCCCTTTATGGGTGGAGGAGAAATGATCGACGAAGTATTTCTCGACCATTCCACCTATGGCGACTTACCCCACAAATTTGAAGCGGGAACACCTGCTATTGGTGAAGCGATCGCTTTAGGGGCAGCAGTAGACTATCTTAATAGTATTGGCATGGACAAGATCCACGCCTACGAAGCAGAATTAACGACTTATTTATTTGAGAAGCTAGCCACCATTCCCGAACTGAGAATCTACGGCAAAAAGCCCACTCCAGAGGGAGAAGGTAGAGCCGCACTAGCCGCATTTAACGTTCCTGGTATACACGCCAGCGATTTGGCTACTTTGTTAGATCACGAAGGGATTGCTATTCGTTCGGGACATCACTGTACCCAACCCCTGCACCGCATTTTGGATGCTTCTGGTAGCGCCAGAGCAAGTCTATACTTCTACAACACCCGCGAGGAAATAGACGCATTTATCACTGCCTTGAAAGAGACGATTGATTTCTTTCAAAGCATGAATGATTAATTTACGTCTTATGTGAATTAAATAAAAGACTCAATGCCCTTTTCTGCCGTACAAAATTTATTTTCAAATACAAAGATCCATATTGGGGGAACTTTCCCCCAAACCCCAATCTCGCGCATTCCCTTGCGCCTTGCGGCGACGCGGGGTCGCTCGCCTGATGGGGACGTTACGACTTCCCCATACCCCTCCGTAAAAGAGCTGTACTTTTCGGCTTGATGAGATTTGATATTTGAAGCTAATTTTTAAAATATTTAAGCAAAATCTAATCTGCCAAACTTTGGCAACATTAACAAGTATCATTGCACCTGATAAAAGCTATGGGTTTTAGAGATTATGTATTGTCAAGCTAATTCATATCAGACGTAATTTATAACCCATAACCTATAACGGCTTCGCCTTAAATCGAAGAAGCTAAAAGCTAAAAGCTAAAAGCTGATAGCTAAAAACGATTAGACAAAAACAAAGCTAGTCCACATCAAGCATTATACATAAACCAATACGGGGACGCGCTTAAATGCAGGTGTACCACAGCGCTTGTCTACGGGGGCATTAAAAATAACGTTGACCTCGGGATAGAACATTAGTGCTGCACCAGGGCGCACTGCACCGTAGATAATCTCAACATTGTCTAACTGGCTAGCATTGCCCTTGACTGTAACTTTCTGATGTTCTGTTAATCCCGCACTTTCGGCATCCTGTCGATTTAGCAAAATGCAGTGGCGATGAGGCATACCGCGATATTTGTCTTCTGTCTTATAGACAACCGTGTTGTGTTGGGAGTAACTACGCCCCGTCATTAATGCCAGAACGATTCCCTTGGTAGAATCAGAGACTCCGAAATCAGCAGCAGTGGGGAGAGTTAGATTAGGCAGAGGGGTAATTTGCAGCCTTGCTTTACCAGAAGGGGTAGGAAACTGAGGCGAGGTTAAAATACGTCCTGCGATCGCAAATTCTTCTTCGGTTGCGTCGATCGCGCCAATTTTGTCGTAGCCTGGAATGGTTTGGGCGATTAACTGGCGGACATATTTAGTATCCTGGAGTTTCCGCCAGTCTACAGGTTCATTTCCGAGCAGGCGATGGGCAATTTCGGTCAGAAAATCGACTTCGGCAATTAGGTTCGCTTTTTTGAGGTGAGTCTTGCCCGCATCATTGAGGCGTACAAAGTTATTGCCCGACTCTACGGTGGTTTTGTGGGGATTTTCAAAGCGATTGAGAACGGGGACAATAATAGTGTTGTGTTTGGCTAAACCATGAAAATGTCCTAAGTTGGGCTTGGTAGCCAGATAGATAATCGTCTCAATTTTACTCAAGGCACGCTTAACTTTATTCAAGTCGGGATTCGCGGCGTATAAATTCCCCCCCACACAAATCAAAGTATCGATCTTGCCCGCATCGGCAGCTTCGATTAGAGCATGGGTGTCGTATCCATGTACCGAACTAAGAGGACGTTGTAATAACTTCTCTAAAGCAGTCTGGATCTCCTGTTTGAGCCGGACAGTGACACCCATCGAACCAAAACCCTGAACGTTAGAATGTCCCCGTATCGGCATTACTCCCGTTCCTTCTCGACCGACATTGCCAGTCATCAAAGCTGTATTAGCAATGCTGCAAACATTATCGACTCCATTAGCCTGTTGCGTAATCCCCATTGCCCAGGCAAAGACCACCTTAGAGGATTTACTAATCATCTCCGCCGCCACTTCCATTTCTGTTTGCGATACTCCGCAGGTAGCTGTAATTGTCTCCCAGTCTGTACTACGGGCAAAAGCGATCGCCTGTTCCCAATCTTCTGTGTGGGCTGCCAAAAACTCTGACTTAATCAAATCCCGCTCGGCTAATGCTTTCTGGATGCCGACAAACAGGGCGGTATCACTCCCAGGAATCGGCTGGAGATAGAGCGAAGCAATTTCCGAACCAGTTAAGAGAGAATTCAGCGGAAAAGCAGGAGAAGCAAATTTAACTAAGCCAGTCTCCATAATCGGATTGATTGCAATTACTTTACCACCGCGATCGCGCAATTTAATCAGTTCATTCATCAGCCGAGGATGATTGTAAGCCGCATTAGAACCCGCTATCACTACACAGTCAGCCTGTTTCAGTCCTTTTAGATCGACGGTCGATGTTCCCGTACCAAATATCTGTTTGAGTCCCACTGTCGAGGGTGCATGACATAAATCCGAACAGTCAGCTAAATTATTCGATCCCAACGCCCGCATCATCAACTGCAAAAGAAAAGCCGCCTCATTAGAAGAACGACCCGAACTATAAGAGGCAACTCTGGCAGGAGGCTTACTCATCCCCGCTTCAGCTATCTGATAGATCTCCGACCAATCGATCTTTTGATAGTGAGAATTACCCCGACGCAGAATTACGGGAAAACTCCAGCGACCCAGCTTATCCGCTTCTAGAGAGGTAAGTTTTGCTAACTCTTTGATACTTTGTCGTTCAAAAAACTCCGAGGGTATGGGTGGTTGAATCTCCGCCGAAATTGCCTCCACGCTTTTCATACAGCGCTGTAGCTTTTCTCCCGACTCATTCGTCCAGCCACCCTTTTGTCCTCCCGTACCCCAAGCACAAGAGAGACAGGCACTTTTATGACTCAAGGTAGACCATAACTTTGCACCTTCTCGAGACAGAGTATGTTTCGCCCAATACTCAATTACCGACATGCCACCACCCATATCGGGTTCGTGTTCTTGCTGCTGGTCAAACTTTTCGGTAGGCTGAAGATTTCGATCCTGCTGACTATCCATGAGAAATACAGTACGACGCTACATATCTTAGTTATAGCTATAGAATTAGATAAGCAAAGTGGCAAACTAAATAAAATTAAGGATTGGAAAAGCGATCGCTTTAGGGCAATAATCGAAATTGATTGAGATATATTAGGAGTTGCGGCTATTGGCGTAATGATTACCGTATCTATGGCTGCGCTATGCATCTAGATTTGATCGACCAACAGGTGTGGATTCAAAACAATAGTACGGAAATACATATCAATCGCAAACTTATAACTAGAGGTATCTCTTCTCAAGATATAGTCTTGGGCTTTCGTTTCCCTCGCGTTCGCAAAAAGTTAGCTTCAATTTTATCTGCGGAATGAGCCAACTGCTATTTTTTCTTACTGGACTAACGGTTTAGGAGATTATCAGAGTTTGATCGCTAATTATGCTGTTGTAGTCTGATATATTTCCCGATCTCCAGATAATTTTATCCATATAGATAGACACAAATACCGAAGTAGCAAACGAGCAAGCATGATAGAAAGTGAAGGTAAAAGCTCAATTTAATTAGGGTTTGGATCTGTTTGCATATACAAAAGACAGAATCGAAATATTGTCGAGAAAAAAGATAATATAACCCATTTTTTTAAGCTATATCTCAGGAAAACATGTTTGATTCAGAATTTTTGCTGTCTGAGCTAGATAGTTCTAATGGTGGCGATGGTAGTTCGGGTTTCATTCTTCAAGGAGACGAAGCCGACAATTCGGGTATTTCTGTCAGTGGTGCGGGAGATGTTAATGGCGATGGAATTGACGATCTGATCGTTGGTGCAAGCGGCATATACGACCCCAACAGCGAAGATAATCCGACAGGCAAAAGCTACGTAGTGTTTGGCAAAAGTGACTTTGAAGCAGAAATAAATCTTGCTTCCCTTGCCGATGGTGACGGTAATGCGGGATTTGCGATCGAAGGTATCGATCCTGGTGATTTTGCTGGCTATTCGGTTAGTAACGCGGGAGATATCAACAATGATGGTATTGACGATCTGATTATCGGCGCTCGTAGTGCAGATGGTGAAAACAATGACAGCCAAAGTAGAGGCGAGAGCTATGTCGTTTATGGTAGTGACAACTTTGGTTCTTCGATAAGCTTGTCAGCTATTGCCAATGGTGATGGTGCAGATGGATTAGTTATTTATGGCGCGGGAGACGGCGATATTTTTGGCACTTCTGTCAGCAGTGCGGGAGATGTCAACCACGATGGTATTGACGATATTATTATTGGCGCTAGTTTTACCGATCCTAATAATGCAGAAGATGCAGGCACGAGCTATGTGATTTATGGCAGCGAAACTTTAGGTAAGGTGATCGATTTATCTCAACCACTAAGTATCGATGGCAGCAATGGTTTTAGCATCAATGGTGCAGATGAATACGATATTTTTGGTACGTCTGTCAGCAGTGCGGGAGATGTCAACAACGATGGCATTGACGATCTAATTGTTGGTGCGAGTGGTGGTAGTGGCAACGATAACGATTTATTCGTTTCGGGTGAAAGCTATTTAATTTTTGGTGGCAGTGCGATCGGTGCGGAAGTTAATTTAGCAGATTTAATTGGTGGAGACGGTAGCATCGGTTCGGTAATTTATGGCGTAGAAGATTTTGATGCTGCGGGAACATCGGTAAGCGGTGCGGGAGATGTCAACGGCGATGGAATTGATGACGTTATCATTGGCGCAGAGCTAGCAGGAGGTAAAAACAATGCCACCGATAGTTCGGGTGAAAGCTTTGTAGTATATGGCAGCAGCAACTTAGCAGCGCAGATAAACTTATCAGCTACGGTAGATAGTAACGGTAGTAACGGGTTTGCTATCTATGGCATTGATGAATCAGATCTTTCTGGAACTTCCGTTAGCGAAGCAGGGGATCTGAATGGCGATGGCATTGATGACGTTATCATTGGCGCTAGAGGAGCTGATGGCAAGCAGAATGCAGGCAATAACGTAGGAGAAAGCTACGTTATCTTTGGAAAAGATACTGCTAACGCCTCAGTCGATTTAGAAGCACTAAAAAACAGTGACGGTAAAGATGGTTTTGTAATTTACGGTATTAATTCTGGTGATTCTTTAGGAACATCCGTCAGTAGTGCGGGAGATATTAACGGCGATGGCATCGATGACGTTATCGTTGGCGCGAATACAGCAGATAACGGTAGTTCCTCAGATTCTGGTGCGAGCTATGTAATATTTGGTCGAGCGCAGCCAAATACAATTACTGCTGCCGTTCCATCCGATGACAATAATTTCAAAGGTACTGATGCAAACGACACGTTGATCGGCGGTGCGGGTAATGACACCCTCAGTGGCAAAGATGGCAACGATCGCCTCGATGGCAACAACGGTAACGACAAATTATCTGGTCATTTCGGTCAAGATCTGCTGAAGGGAGGTGATGGAGATGACCTTCTGATTGGCTGTCAGGGTAGCGATACCGTCATAGGCGATCGCGGAGAAGATACTCTTCGTGGTAACGCTAATAACGATACTTTGCTGGGCGGTGCTAATCGAGACATCCTCAATGGGGGTGCGGGAGACGATCTAATTGATGGCGGTTCGGGCGAAGACAAAATGTACGGTGGTACGGGCAAGGATGTATTTGTACTGCGTTCGGGAGACGTTGGCAATACTATTTATGACTTTACCGACAATAGCGACCTAATTCGTTTACAGGCAGGTTTAAAATTCGCCGACCTCACAACTACTAACAATGTGGGGAATTCTAATACCAGCATTATTGACAACAGTAATAGGGTGCTGGTGACTCTAGTCGATGTTAATGCTGCGGACATATCTAAAACTGATTTTATTTAAATAGCAGAGCAATATACATCTGCACTAAAACACTAACTACTTATTACTTACGGGCGATTTAGCTTTCTATCCGAACGCCCACAATTTTATGGAGATAAACATGAACCTCAAAATTAAGTATTGGTTTTATCTTATTGTTGCTATTTTAATTAGCTGTAACGGTGGTATTAACAATTCTCATATAGCCCAGGCAGCAGGAGATTACTCTTCGGACATCTCTCATATTCCCAGAAACGGCGATCGCAAAACAGCCAAACAAAATTCCCACGGAAATCTAATTGCCAATAACTCGATCCCCTCCACCTGTAAAACGGCAACGATTAGAGCAGGAATAGAATATAGCTGCATGATGTCTGGAGTCGGAGAAGGCAAGACATTCTCTTTGGACAATGCGCCTTTAGGTATGGTTATCCAGTCATCGGGGTATTTACATTGGACTCCCACCAATAGTCAGGCACAACCCTATACAGTGACAATTAATCGTTATGCCGATGGACAAAAAGAGGGAGAAACAGAATTAAAGCTGACAGTAGAAGCAAACACGGCGCAATCTTCTCCAGGCATTTATATCTCACCAAAAGGGAGCGATAAAAATACGGGGGCGATCGATAGTCCTCTAGCTTCTCTACACAAGGCAGCCAGTATTGCTAAACCAGGAGATACAATTTTTCTGCGTGGCGGAACTTATTTCAATGCTGGACACGGCACTAGCTTTGTCGGTCGTCGCAATAATTTGGCTCGGATTACAAATTCTGGCAGCAGCGATAAATGGATTACCATCCGCCCCCACGGTAACGAGTATGTCAAGCTCAAGTCTGACGTTAACGGCATCGTGTTTAAGGGTGCTGCTTACTGGCGAGTCCAGGGTCTAGAGTTAGAAGGGACAACCTTTGAAACCGAAAAAACTTCTTTAAAACTATGGTGGGACGATACTGAAGCTGCCAACCAAGTTACTGGTAGAGGTATTGCCATGAATAGCTCGCATCAAATTGAAATTACCGATAGCATCGTCCATGATTTTCCTGGTGCTGGCATCAGTAACAACGGCGGTGCAGATATATCAATGACGGACAGCATCGTTTATAACAATGCCTGGTGGTCTACGGCGGGAACACATGGTTTTGCTAACTCTAAACCAGCGACTAAAACAAAAACGAACCAGTCCAGTTTCAAAATGACCATGAAAGATAATTTGGTCTTTGGCAATCAATCTTCTGTTATCTCTCACGTATTTAGCAAGGGCTTTGTCAAGCTCGAAATCGATGAAGGAAACGGCTTACATATGCAAAATACCGAAGGCGATTTTTATGGTCGGTTCTTAGCCGAAAACAACCTGGTAATGTACAACGGTAAGGCAGGATTGGGTCTAAACACCATTGCCAACAGCACCATCCGTAACAATTCCTTTTATCAAAATGCTCAAGCAGTTCACAGCAGCGGAGAACTTTCTTTGCAAGCCCCAACTTCGGGCAATTCTCAGCCCAATGTAATTGAAAAAAACTTGTTTCAGGCACTAGAAGACCGAGACACGATTAAAGTTTTTAAGCAGGCTGACCCCTACGAAGGAGTAAAAGACAACTATGCCGTACCTGCTGCTGATGCGACGGAACTTACGGCAGCACATGTCAATTATGAATCACAGGTTTTCACTAATCCTGCCAATTTCGACTTTTCGCCTGTCTCATCAATTTCTGCGGGCTATGGCGTACCTCACGCGACATTAGATCGGCTGCAAGCAAAACTCAAAGAATATGGAATTACTCCCAAACCCGCAGCAACGAAAGTTACTGAGTCTTATCTCAAGAAGATGAAAATGCTAATCTTCCGAAAATGGCCTGCGCCAAATCCTAACGATTCGATTCCCGATAATCTAATCCTCGAAGATGGGGCTACGGGTCTTTGCTACACCTACGAACAGCGACGAGAATATCCTGCACCACCAAAAACTTTTACACCCTGTAAAAAGAAATAGATACATGGTCTAAATTTGGTGCGATCGCTTTTATCTAGTTTGGCGATGGAAGTGCCGAATTAAGCACATTTTCTGCCGATCATCTCGATTGGCAGAACCTAGCCAAAACGAAAGGGAACTTTATCAGAAGGCATTCCGCCTGATATTATGCCTTTGCAGGACTAAGATTGCTCTTTTGCCGTTCCTAAACTCAAATAAATTAGAACTCTGCAACCATAACTATTAATCTTGATTTTGCAAAGCGTACAATTTCATCAAGTACCGTCTGAGAAATCATTATAGCCAGAAGAACATTTGATAGATTTAGGTTATGTAACAGCAGGGCATCTCGTTTCATCTCAAGAAAACAATTGTCCATTGTTAATTGTCCATTAATAAAGTTTTGTTACCTCGGTTGTTAAGCAGTATTGCAACTTTGGTCGATTAAGGCGCTCGCCTGAAAATAAGCCAAAACATCGTGATAATATCCTTTTCAGAGTGAATTAAAGAACACGAAAAATCCAGGATTGGATTAAAAAGTTGGCTGTTTGGCAAGAATAAAACCTTGAGAGCGATCGCTCTCGCCTTCAGCTTTAACAAGATTGATTTTATAGATATATAGGAGAAAAACTTTGGGATTAAGGGTAGCCGTTGTCGGTTCGGGGCCAGCAGGGTCATCAGCCGCAGAAGTTTTAGCCAAAGCAGGTATTGAGACTTATTTATTTGAGCGCAAACTAGACAACGCCAAGCCTTGTGGCGGTGCAATTCCTCTTTGCATGGTGGACGAGTTCGATCTACCGCAAAAGATCATTGATCGACAGGTCAAGAAGATGAAGATGATTTCTCCATCTAATAGAGAGGTCAATATTGGCTCAACTCTCAAAAATGGTGAATACATCGGCATGTGTCGCCGCGAAGTATTAGATGGTTTCTTACGCAATCGTGCGGCTAAACTAGGCGCGAATTTAATCAACGGTACGGTTTATCAGCTAGACATTCCCGATAGCGACAAAGACCCCTACACCCTGCACTATGCCGATCATTCCAGCGGCGCGGTTAAGGGAGAAATGAAGACTCTCAAGGTCGATCTCGTAATTGGTGCTGATGGCGCTAACTCCAGAATTGCCAAAGCTATTGATGCTGGAGACTATAATTATGCGATCGCTTTCCAAGAGCGGATTCGTCTGCCTGAAGATAAGATGGCATACTACGAAGATCTAGCTGAAATGTACGTCGGCGACGATGTTTCGACTGATTTCTACGCTTGGGTATTCCCTAAATTCGACCACGTAGCCGTAGGCACGGGAACCATGAAGGTTAACCAAGCCGACATCAAAAAGCTCCAGGCTGGTATTCGTAAGCGTGCGGCTAGAAGACTCGAAGGCGGTGAGATTATCAAAGTAGAAGCTCATCCCATCCCCGAACATCCTCGTCCTCGTCCCATCAATGGCAGAGTTGTCTTAGTTGGTGATGCCTTGGGTACTGTTACCAAGTCTTCTGGTGAAGGTATCTACTTCGCTGCTAAATCTGGTCGCATGTGCGCCGAGTTGATCGTCGAGCGATCGCAAAATGGACAAAAAGTTCCTACCGAGAAAGACCTCAAGGACTTCATGAAGAAGTGGAACAAAGAATACGGTGCAACCTACCTGGTGCTAGATATTCTACAGCGTGTTTTTTACCGCAGTGATGCAACTCGCGAAGCCTTTGTCGAAATGTGTGACGACATTGATGTTCAGAAAATGACCTTCGATAGCTATCTCTATAAGACAGTAGTTCCTGCTAATCCTTTGACCCAGATGAAGGTAACAGCAAAAACTCTTGGTAGTCTTCTCAGAGGTAATGCCCTAGCACCATAAGTAATTAGTAATTAATCATCAATAATTAAAATGGCATCAGGTTATTAAATCTGGTGCTTTTTTTTGCTGATCATATGTAGGTCAACGTATTTGGCATTTATCTTGGCATTTATCATTCAGCATTGATTGAGAAGCAGGCTTGGAATCTAAATATTCAATACCTAAATATTCATTGTTTAATGTTTAATGATGGTCAACAGCTAAACATCAGAGTTAAACTATTGCTGCTTCTGCACCTATCGACTAGCAAATAATGGAACAAACGGTTCACATCAAATATATTTGGAATTCTGAAGATTTAGTTCGAGCATATAAATATCATAAAAAAAGCTCAAGATACTTTTGGCTTTCCCGCTGTTTTATCATCGTTTTTGGTATTGCAAATCTGGGCTTTGGTATCTTGGGGTTAGCTTCTCAACTGTCTAATTCTTTTGCCATATTTCAATTGATTATCGGCTTGTTTCTCTTGATGAGTGAGCCAATTAGCAATAGATTTTATAGCTACAGATGTAAGCGACTAAATTACGACGGTAGAGAGGTTGAGTGGGCAGTAAGTGAAGAGAAAATCTTATATCGCCTGATGAACCTGTCTGAATCAACTTTTACTTGGGAATTAATTATCGGCGCCTTGGACACACCCCATGGCTTTTTACTATATCCGCAAAAAAATTTATTTTATTTTATTCCTAAAGAGGGTTTTAAAAATCTGGATGATGTCGCTCAATTTGCCTATATTGCTCAAAACAGTGTCCAAAACTTTCAACAGGTTAAATAAGATTGCTCTAAGTTAAAAACCATAAATTAGAAACTCTAAATTAGAAATCTATCTCACGCTTGATTCCAATAATGCAGAAGCATCATAAGCTGTATTACGGTATTGCAAATACCCAAGATGAAATTTCTATTTATGGATTCAAACGTGTATAGGTCAAAGTTATTTAAAATTAGACATACTTTTATAATTATTTTTTGGGGATTATTTTCTAGTACTGGATGCACTGTGTCAGAGACACAAGCTAGTAGCTCTGTAGATGAAACAATAAACGTTGGCTGGGTCGAAAAGGGCAAGCTAACTGGCATCGATCAAGAAATTAAATTTAAGCTTGATACGGGTGCAGATACAACTTCGGTTAACGCAGAAATCTTGTCTCAGCCAGAGACAGAAACCGAATCTGGTGGCATGATCAAGTTTCGCTACCGAGATGAAGCCGAGATTAGCAAAATATACGAACTTCCCATTGTACGCTGGGTCAAAATTGAAAGTCGTACCCAAGACTATATTCGCCGTCCAGTCGTACAAATGAAAATGTGTGTTGCAGGTCGCTGGATTGAAGAAGAAGTTAATTTATCAGACCGCAGTGATTTTAATTATTCAGTCTTAATCGGACGTAATATGCTTGAAAAAGGCAGATTAGCCATCGATTCTGGCAAAACCTTTACTCAAGATGTTGCTGCTTGTTCTCAGGAGGCATAGTGGTAAAGCGTACTGTACAGGCTTTAGTCTTAGCCTTATTTTTGGCCGGGATCGGAATTGGCATTTTTGTTCACAAATTAACTGCTTCAGATATTCCTTTTTTACCCAACCGAACTTTTAATAGCTGGTATGTTGAAGCAAAAATAGCTTTAAATTCGACACAATCATCATGGTTGAGTAAATCAGATGCCCCAACATCGATTCGCCTTCATCTGCCTCAAGATTCTGAGCGTTATGAAGTTAGAGCAGAAACATTTATCAATAGTGGGTTTACCAGAACGATTGAAACTATCAAGGATAGTCCTCAGCGAGAAGCTATTTTTGGCAAAAAAGACGAGAGCAAAAATAGTGAGTATATTTTTTATCGAGCCAAAATTACCCGAAAACCAGGCATCGAACCAGGAGAAGCAGAAATTCCTCTTTCGGGTAGACGCTTGGTAAACAAGCAGATGGTTAGATTTGGGGACAATATAGAACGAGTTGAGGATAATACTAGTGAGAATCTTCCTACTTCAGAAATTAAATCTTTGCTGCAAGAAGCCCAAGGAAATTCCGACGGCACCACTCTATCCTTTGTTCAGCAAATATATCAGATTGCGCTCAAGAGCGATGACCTTCGGATTAACGGTGTGCGCCGAAATGTCAGAAAACCAGATTCGACAGTGCAAATTGCGGCATTTCTCCTCAAACGGGCAGGAGTTCCCAGTCGGATTGGCAATGGCATCTATTTAAGAGCTGAAGAAGTATATTCGACCGATTTTATCGAATGGCTGGAAGTCAGGGATGGCGATCGCTGGCTGGCATACGATCCTGCAAATCAGAGCTTTAACCGACAAAATCGCTATCTTACCTGGTGGTACGGTAGCGATCGCGTTCTACAGGTGCAAGGAGCAAGTAATGTAGATTTCTCGGTGGTGGTGCAGCCCAACACTAATTACGGAACTACCCAAGATGCGTTGGGTAACAATGAAGGGATTAGCCCTTTAGTAACCTACTCTTTTCTCAGTCTGCCTCTGGCTACTCAAAGAGTTTTGCAAGTTCTTGTGCTAATCCCGATTGGTGCGTTGATCGTCTCAATGCTGCATCAAATGATTGGTTTCGATACATTTGGTACATTCACGCCCATCCTGATCTCTTTAGCTTTTCGTCAGACGGGGATTTTAGTCGGTATTCCTATATTTATTCTCATTGTCTTGATTGGACTGCTGTTTCGTGGTTATCTTGATAAACTACAGCTTTTGATTGTGCCTAGACTAGCAGCAATTTTAACCACTACGGTATTAATAATTGGTTTTCTCACGGTATTGATGCAGGGTTTAGGAATTAATTTTGGTTTGTCGGTGTCTTTATTTCCCATCGTAATTTTGGCAATGACTATTGAAAGAGCATCATCTATGTGGGAGGAAGACGGTGCTAAAGAGACCATCATTGCGGGACTTGGGACGATTGTCGTTTCGGTTGTTGGTTATTTCTGTATGTTTAGTGATTATATTCAGCATTGGGCATTTGTCTTCCCCGAACTTTTGCTTGTAGTTTTGGGCATCAACATTATGGTAGGACGCTACAACGGCTACAAGCTGACCGAGTATTTCCGCTTTATCTCTCTCCAAAAACAAATCAGTCAAAGTTGAATATGTTCCCTTTTTCCTTCAATCGCAGCGGTATTCTAGGGATCAATGCTCGCAACCTAGACTATCTATTTCCTAATAATCCGCGTCGTCTTTATAGTTTGGCAGACTCCAAGTTGGAAACTAAAAAAATTGCCCAAGAACTCGATGTGCCTGTACCTGAAACCTATGGCGTAGTTACTTTCCAGAATGAAGTGAAAAATATTGCTGAAGTTATTGGCGATCGCCATTCTTTTGTGATTAAGCCAGCTAGAGGAAGCGGTGGTGACGGTATATTGGTAATTAAAGATGTAGTTGAATCGGGTTCTTGGGCAATTTTTTTAGTTTCTAACTTGGAGTCTGCCAAACTATAAAGACGACGTGGA
>JBCBWB010000122.1:0-16194 GCA_039817275.1 Cyanobacteria bacterium J06648_1
GTCGGCAGTTGAGCCAAACTGACCGTGGGTTGCGAGGTGAACTACAGGAAAATCAGATTCCTCTAGCTTTTGTTCCAGACTTGCCTCCGTAAATTCTTGGTTGAGCAGAATTTCTGACTGTCCAAAAATCTGCTTGATTGTGTTTAGCTCGTCTTTTACCTTGGGAATGGCAGGAAAACGGTAGGCAGGAAAGTCGCTGGTAACTCCTGCGGCGAGAACTTTGATCGGCTCTCTTTTGAGGGGAGTGGGGGCAGTTAGCTGTAAGCCCGAACTCAAGGCAACATCATAGTCTTTCTGAATTAGATATTTTTGCTCTTTCTGGTCATAAAGCAGCGCCATGGGAATGTTGCGTAACGAACCATCGAGAACGAAGACCAGGGTTTTTACCTGACTCTGTTTCAGTTCGGCTTCGGCTGGCTCTACCAGCCAGCTATAGATTTCTGATGCTAAAGGCAGAATGTCTTGCTGTAATGATGCTTCCTGAGATTCTTGGAGCTGCTCGATCGTAGATTCTGCCTGCGGATTACCCCTCGCTCCCCGAATTGCCTCGGCAAAGCCTGGGTTGGTTAAGGCTCGACGGCGAAGTTGGCGAATTGTATTGTCTACTTTTTCTTGAGTTAAATCAAAGGTAGTAAAGTGACGGAGGGGTTGTCCAGGAAGAGTGAGAATTACTTCCAAGCGATCCTGGAGCAGAATCGGGTAGATTACCGCTGCCTCGGCATCGACATCATCGATCGCTACGGGTTCTTCGGAAACTTCCGAACAAGGATCACGAAAGAAGTTGTCTAAGGCAGCAATCTGTAGGGATTCTAAAACATCCCGCGCCTGAATTAACTGGGGCGTAGAGGGTTCTTCTTGCAGCAGGAGGCTGATGTATTCACGGAAAATTGGCTCGACGGGAGTAGTGGCGAGATCGCTCCGCAGGGTTCTGATCGTATTAAATGAGGTTTCGTAGGCTGCCAGAGCATTTTCTCGTTTGCCCTGAGCTGCCAAAATTTCACCTAACTGAGCGTTCCAGCGATAGGCGATCTCGGGATATTCTGCCGTAGGAGCGAGCTGAAGCGCTCCTTCTGTTAAGCGTCGTGCGGCTTGATACTGTCCCTGTCGTTGGTAGAGCGAAGCCATATAGCCCATCGCCTCAGCTTCAGCAGTAAGGTTATCCATCTTTTCTGCCTGCTTGATCGCCGTTGCCAATATTTGAGCCGTCTGACCCTCGCTTTCACCCCGACGAATCAGGCTTTGGGCGAGATTGATACGTCCATAGATGCCGCTGCGAGTGGGGGGAAGATTTTCTACTTCTGGTTCAATAGAGACGATCGCCTGCTCGATTTGAGACTCTAGCTGCTGTTCTAAATCTTGCTTGAGGAAAATTGCTCCCGTAGAGATCTCTTGTAAAAAGTCTTCATCACTAATTTCTAAGAGATCGAGATTGCGATTAAAGTCGGTAATTGCTTCTAGCCAATACTCTTTGATATCTAGCAACAGGCTCAGACGGTTTAGCTGTGCCTTGATCCCATCTAGCTGTCGGGGAGTTACCTGAGCAGCTCGATTATAATACTCTAAGGCTGGCTGATAGGGTGCTAAAGCTAAAGTAGCGCTACTATCGGCATTGGCAACCGCATCCAACACTACAGTCTGGGAGGCAAACTGATTTTGACCTTGGAGTGCGATTTCTCGGCGGGCATTGCCTAAGCTGAGTAGGGCAGCCGCTTGAGGAGCAGGCTCGGCAAGATTTTCGGCACTGGCAAGACTCAACTCTAGGGCTTGATTGGCAACCTTGGGATAACCACTAGCCCGAAGATAGTCGCCAAACCTTAGTAGTCCCTGAACCTTATCCCTCTCATCGGGCTGATTTTCAATCGCCGCTACGGCGGGAAGTAACTTTGCCTCAGCTTCTTTACTAATGGGTACTAGTCCCTCTAGCTGCGGTTCTATAGTCTGGGCATCAGCAATAATCTGACTACAGCTAGTTTGCTCTGTAATGGCAAATGCCGACAGCAGACTTTCACAGGAGCGGTCATAAAGTCCCAAGGTCTGCTGTGCCGTAGCTATATTGAGATAGCTTTCGCGACTTCGCTGCTCGTTGCCCGATGCTTTATAGGCGATCGCTGCCTGCTGCCAGGTTTCAATTGCTTGATCTAGCTTGCCTGAAGCATAGTATGTCTGACCCTGCTGGGCATATTGAGCGGCAGCCCGGGGTTGCTGAGAATAGACGGGAATCGCCAGCGCCAGAGTAATACCAACGCCTACTAAAAAAACCAGACTCAGGGTACTTTGTCTACCTCTCCGCCAGAGACCTAATTTGACTTTGACCCAGTTGTTAAATAACTTAGATATCTTGTTCATGATCATATCTGCTGCTTTATCAGTAATTCAATTCCTAATCTGCTGGTCAAGATGACAATTAAAACGGCGACAGTTCTAAAGAGAAGTAAATACCCTGCTCCTGTAGGGTGTCATCGTTATCCTCTACGTCCACTAGCGGAATTCCGTAGTCTAGTCTGGCATTCAACGTTTCCAAAATATCTAGCCTGAGTCCTACCCCCAGAGATACCACCGTATCTTCTTCCTGGCTGCGAGCATCAGAATTACTCCAGGTCGTGCCAAAATCTGTAAATGGCACCACAGAAAGACTACTTTGATTTTCGCTCCAGCGATAGAAGGGTATTCTTACCTCCGCCGAGATAAAGGCGCCGCTGTCTCCTAGCAGGGCATCCTGACGATAGCCCCGCACACTATCAATCCCTCCCAAGCTAAATCTTTCAAGTGGCACCAGATCGTCGCTAGAGAGCTGGATATCGGAACGTACCAGCAGGTTAATATTAGAACTCTCCTGGAGCTGTCTGAGCCACTGCACCTGTCCCCGCCAGGCAACAAATTCAGCGTCAGCGGGAGCATCTTCATTGATGGTGGCGTCAAAAAGATCTAGTCCCGCACTGAGCTGCGATCGCACGGCAAAAACATCTCGGCGAGTCCTTCTCGTCCAGTCTTGAAAAAAGCGCAGGGCAGAAATTTTGGTTTCTCCATCCTCATCCGCTCCAGGGGATAAGTCAGGAAAAGGTACATTTTCTAAAGTAACTTCATTGGTCTGGCGCGAAAATTCTAAACCCAAAGCAAATTCTTGGGTTGAATCACCATCCGCCCGCTGTAAAATAGGCTGTCTTAGGGTTAGCTCAAGTTCATCAGTCCGAGACTCGATATCAATGTCCTCAAAGTTCCCTTCAATAATGTCGCTATCTACTAAACGATAGCGGAAGCCTACGGTTCCGTCTAAGGCGTTGATCGGCAGACGATAGCTAGTATCGTAATCATTACTGCCATCGGTATTTTTATAAACGAAGCTCAGGCGATCGCCATATCCCGTAAAGTTATTATGGCTTAATTCGGCACCTCGCTGAAAACTACCCACACTGGGAGTTCGACTGTTGTTGGCAAACACCACTGGTTTAATTGCATTGCTTTGGTTTACTGCCACATCCAGAGTCCAGCGATCGCGACTGCTGCCCACTGAGAGTTCGGCATTGATGTTCTCAATCAGAGGATTTAGCTGTAAAAGCTGGAGAGCTTCCTGTAATTCGCCAATGTTTAGCGGCTCTCCCGCCCCTCTAGCCAACCGTTTGCGCACGTAGTTATCGGCTAGTCGTCCGTCAACCTCCACGTTAATCTCATCAACTCGACCTTCTACTGCCTGTAGCTTGACTACACCCCCCTCGATATCTTGGATTGGGACTACTACCCCCGAATTGACATATCCTTTTGCCGTATAAAGCTTGGTTAACTCGGTTTCTAATTCCAGTAAGTCAGCAAAGCTAATTTGGCGATCGCGATATTCACGAAAGATCAGCTCTAATTCCTGTTCCCCTAACACGGTGTTGCCTTCTAGCTGAAATTCCTTTACCGCAAACTCTACCTCTGACTCGGGCAGTCCCCCTCCAGGGGTTTGATTCGGAAGAGAGTCTAAAAAATCCTCTACAGGAGGCAGAGGGTCAATATTGGGCTGTCTTCGAGGGGTAGGCAAGGGAACGTCTACCCCTTGGGCTAAATATAATTGCTCGGTGTTGCCAGCGGCAGGTAGGACAGCCAAAAACGCTGCCATGGCGCCAAAGGCCGCTGATAGCCCTAAGCTGGACTTGAATTTATAGTTGCTCATAAACATCTTTATAGTCAGGCGATCGGTAGATACAGAACAGCAAGTCGCCGTAATTTATATAAGTTAAAATCAGTTGGTCGGGTTTTTAGAGTTCTATTGCTTTTGTAGGTACAGACTGTTGAAAATATGCGATCGCCCAAAAAACAATGTCGTTCTTCATGGAAACTTCTCGTCAATTTATTAGAAAAATATAATTTATTAGCTTACTACGTTCGCACTTCAGATAAAGATATTTAAGCTTTTTACCATAATTGTCTTTATTCCTTTCCAGATCTAAAAAATCTTTATTTGTTATTTATCCAAAATAAGGTTGACCAAAGTGGCAATCCTCGTTACTATAACTAAGTTAGTTAAAACTAATAAAAGCTGCGGATGTCGTATAGTGGTAATACCTTAGCCTTCCAAGCTAAAGCTAGGGGTTCGATTCCCCTCATCCGCTTCTTCAATTAATGTATAGGTTCCGCTGTTCAGCACCTTGGCAAATTTAGGGTTAATTTGTATTATGCTCGAAAAATGCCCAAAATGGAGTAGTTGAAGAGTCGCATTCTGATACGGCTGCAAGCTGTATCTCTCGCAACAGAGTCTACTGTAGAATGACTTTAATTAAGCTTTGTTCCCATAGCTCTGTGAGCTATACCTTGCTACAAGAGTTATATTGTCGATTGTCTACTTACAGTAGTTAATTTTTGTCTTTTTAGCCGATTTTGATAAGCATGGCATTAGCACTACCTGATGACCATTCCAAGTTACATAGGCAACTGTCTGTCTTGCTGCTATTAATGTGAAATGTGATTCACTTCGGGGAATTTTTGGGGATTTGGAAGAAGCGCTTGAGCTATAAGCCTATGTATCGATAATCTTTTCTTCTTGCCATTGAGCCAAAAACCCACTTTTAGATAGTCTTTTTGAGTCTGATCAATTGCATGTATCATTATCGTATTTCAAATATAGGGACTTCTATCCCACTCGATAATTGCCTTGCCAAAACATATGTCATTTATCGTTGCAAATAATTAACTAGAGCCTGTAAACCCAAACGATAGCTATCTGCACCGAAACCGCTAATTTGTCCAATCGCGATCGGTGCAATGTATGAATGGTGGCGAAATTCTTCTCTCGTATAAATATTGCTGAGATGCACCTCTACAGTCGGCAACATTACTCCCGCTAAGGCATCCCTAATCGCAACGCTCGTGTGGGTGTACGCCCCAGGATTGATCAAAATTCCCTGATGTTGGTTTCTGGCCTTATGTATCGCATCTACCAGAACTCCTTCATGATTAGACTGCAAAGAATCTAATCCGACCTGCAACTTCTTAGCATCCAGTTTCAGCGAGTCATCAATCCGAGCCAGTGTGGTTTTTCCGTACACTTCGGGCTCTCGCAACCCCAATAAATTTAAATTGGGACCATGCAAAACCAATACACTTTTCTCAGGCAAGATGACTCACTATCAAAGAAACTAAAATTTACTTCAACTATATTCGCGCTAATTCAATAGTAGCGACGACGCTGGCGATCATTAACTGGAATAGGAATAGTCTCTCTTTCTGGCTCTAAATCTGGCCCTAAAAGGACTTCAATCAGCTTTTGAGCGATGTCTTTTAGCTTTTCGAGTATTTTGTCTATATAATCCATCGGATAACGCTCCTTAGGAGTCCCTTAACTTTACTTATTTTACTATGTCGTCTTTATTGAGTGCTAAGCATCTACCATTCTGCTGAAAATGAATGTCAGCTACTTCCACTTTTATGACTGCTAGTACCAGTCTGTGAATTAAGATGTTACTTTAGCCTTATTAATAAACATTAACACATACCCAGAGTAAGAGTGACTCGTATACTAGATAACCTTTGCATTCTTAACATTGTGCTTAGAATTGTCTGCTGCTAATCATTGTAGTCCTGACTCGACAGGTTAATAAAAGTATTTAAAACAGTAATAATATTAATAAAAGGGACATATAAAACTTTTGTCTTGAGTGACAGTTTGATTTATTTAAGCATTAAGAATTATTGCAGCAAAACTGTTGGTGAACGACGGAGTTGAACGGCTGTAATTATTGCCTGGCGTGGTTTATTGTCTACTTGTACAAACTGCTGCTGGACAGTATGAGCCGATCGCATCTGCTCACCTATTTCTGAGACAATAAGGGACAAGATTTGATACTCTACCGTTATTTTCTATCCGAACATTAACTCAGAACGCATCAATTTTATCTAGGAGAAATGACATATGAAACTAGCCTACTGGATGTATGCTGGTCCCGCCCACATTGGTACTCTACGTATTGCCAGCTCATTCAAGAACGTCCATGCGATTATGCATGCGCCATTAGGAGACGATTATTTTAACGTCATGCGATCAATGCTGGAACGAGAGAGGAACTTTACTCCTGTTACTGCTAGCATTGTTGATCGCAACGTCTTGGCACGAGGTTCTCAGGAAAAAGTTGTCGATAATATTACTCGTAAAGATCAAGAAGAAAGCCCCGATCTTATTGTTCTGACTCCCACCTGTACCTCTAGTATTCTGCAAGAAGATCTACAAAACTTTGTTAGCCGCGCTTCACTAGACACGAAAGGAGATGTGCTGCTGGCAGATGTTAATCACTATCGCTACAACGAACTCCAGGCGGCAGACCGTACTCTACACCAGGTAGTAAAGTTTTATCTAGAAAAGGCGCGCAAAAAAAACGAGCTGCCGACAAATAAGACAGAAAGACCTTCGGTTAATATTATTGGGATTTCTACTCTCGGCTTTCATAACCAGCATGACTGTACTGAGTTAAAACGCCTTATGGCTGAATTAGGAATCGTGGTAAATGAGGTGATTCCCGACGGTGCTTCGGTACATAACCTAAAAAATCTGACTCGCGCCTGGTTCAATCTCGTTCCTTATCGTGAATTGGGCATGATGACGGCAGAATATCTCCAGTCAGAGTTCGATATGCCTTATGTTGATACTACCCCCATGGGAGTAGTCGAAACGGCTCGTTGCATTCGCCAAATTCAGCAGGTGATTAACGATCAGGGGGGTAATGTAGACTACGAAAAATATATCAATAATCAAACTCTCTATGTTTCCCAGGCTGCATGGTTCTCTCGTTCAATTGACTGTCAGAACTTGACGGGGAAAAAAGCCGTCGTCTTTGGCGATAATACTCACGCCGTAGCGATGACTAAGATCCTCGCCCGAGAAATGGGTATTCACGTTGTCCTAGCTGGTACTTACTGTAAGTACGACTCGGACTGGTTTAGAGAGCAGGTTAGCGAATACTGTGACGAAGTTCTGATCAGTGATGACAATGCCGAAATTGGTAATGCGATCGCCCGACACGAACCTTCTGCTATTTTTGGCACTCAGATGGAACGTCACGTAGGTAAGCGTTTAGACATTCCCTGTGGCGTAATTGCGGCCCCCATCCATATTCAGAATTTCCCCATTGGTTACAAACCCTTTATGGGCTACGAAGGTACTAATCAGATTGCCGATTTGGTCTATAACTCCTTTACGTTAGGTATGGAAGACCACCTGCTCGAAATTTTTGGTGGACACGATACCAAAGAGGCGATTACTCAAGGCATCTCAGTTGATTCTGATCTCAACTGGGATAAAGAAGCTAAGGCAGAATTGGGTAAAATTCCTGGTTTTGTGCGCGGCAAGGTCAAGCGCAATACGGAAAAATTTGCTCGCGAGCGTAATTTCTCGGAGATTACCCTAGAAGTTATGTATGCTGCGAAAGAATCTGTAGGAGCATAAGCGCGATCGCCATCTATGAGACTATACGATTGAAGTATTAAGCAAGGCAGTTTGGGGACAAAGGCAGGAGCAGCCAATGCTATGGAATGCCTAAGTCCTCTGCTGCCTTTGGATCTGTTTAGGGCAAAGAATAAGAACTGTAGTTCAAAGGTGCGATGTACAATTTTTACTTAGTATTTCTGACTTCAGACCTCTGAGTTCAGACTTTCAGACTTCCGCGAAGCGGCAGTAGATAGGTTGATTTTTGTTGCCGACAGTTGCGATCGCCAATTTTACCAGTATACTTTTCAGCAAATAGGTAGGATCTGAGTCCCAGATCTTCTTGCCATATGGCTTACTTCAAGCTTAAAACATAAAAACTTACACTTATTTTTCTGGCAATAGCCAAAACCTAGCTTATCTTCTGAATAACATTTATTCGATCCGTAGCCTAAATACATAATATTTATGACTAATCCATCTCCTCCAGAATCACCAAATCCGATCCCAGAACGTCGTAGACGACCAGCAACAGGGGTAACTTTCGACGAGATGATCGCCATTATTGTGGCTTTTTCTACCATCGGCACCATCCTTTTCTGGTCTATAGGTGGCAGAAACAGCAAGCTGGCTAGCAACCTCGGCTTGGGAGGCGGCACTAACGTACTTTCTTCAGATCGCACTACCGATACAGGTCTTGGTTTCGGTGGTATCCTTGCCGATGATACGGTTGCCGATAGTGACTTGGGCGATGAAGATCTTGAGAGAGAAAATCGCCAACTACTTGCCCAACTCGAAGAACAAGATCGAGCAGTGGCGTATGTTCCCCCTAGCAGAACCGCTGAATTACCAGCTAGAGCCGAAAAGAAATCATTTTCCCTAGATTCTGGCGCAAAATTAGTTCCTCTAGCAGGAGTGGCAGCTCTTCCCACATTAGCAGGTAGATCTGGTAAAGCAGACGTTGAGGGCAAAGTTCCTGGCAAAGTTGAAGCAGAAAAAAATGAGATTGAAGCCACCCCAGAGGTAGAACCACCTGTAGTAGCTACCCCTGAAACCTCTGCACCAGAAGAGACGGAAACTGCGCAGGTAGAACCCACGCCAATTACTCCAGAGACAACTCAAATGCCAGAGGATGTTGTTCCTGATTATTGGGCATATCCGTTTGTCAAGCAGATGAGAGACAAGGCATTAGTCCCCGAGCTGGCTAAAAATCAGGAGTTCGATCCCGATACTCTAATTACGAGAGCCAGCATGGCAACCCTTGTTAGTCAAGCTTTTGCAGAGCAACCCAAAATCAAGAGTGCCAAGAAATTTGAGGATGTAAGCAACAACAATGCGATCGCCGAAGATATTGATCAGGCAGTCAGCACTGGCTTTATGCAGGGTTACTCCGATGATGAATTTAAACCACTAGAGAATATTCCTCGCTATCAAGTGCTGGTAACATTAGCAACGGGACTGGGTCTAGAACCATCCCAAGACGCCGACCAGATTTTGCAGCAGTTTGGCGATGGTGCGAATATGCCTGATTGGGCAAAACAGCAGGTAGCAGCAGCAACCGAAGCAGGATTAGTGGTTAATCCTCCTGATGCACCCAGTGGTTCATTAATTCCTGAAAGATCGGCAACTAGAGCAGAAGTAGCAGCAATGATTCACCAAGCCCTAGTTCAAACTGGTAAGCTAGAACCTATCGAGTCTGAATATATTGTCGAACCCTAGAAGTATTCTAACTATTAGCCATCAGCACTAAAAAATCATTGTTGAGTCTATTTTGGACTATTTTGCACAATTGATAACCATAACCCCAAGATTAGTCTATGGGGTTTTTTGATGTATGGATAGCTAGGGCAAATTGTCACTTGCCTCTACAGAACGGTATAACTTTTGATTAACTAACAACTAAAAACTAACAACTAATAACTAATAACTAAACTTATCCAGGTCAATTATATTTATGTCTGCCCCACCGATTCAATGGTATCCAGGTCACATAGCCAAAGCTGAAAGGCAATTAAAGGAACAGCTACGCAAGGTAGATGTAGTATTAGAAATACTTGATGCGAGAATTCCCCTTGCTTCTCACCATCCCCAGATCGATAGCTGGATTGGTACAAAACCGAGGATTACTGTATTAAACCGCGAAGATATGATCTCCGAAGCGGCTAAACAAAAATGGTTACAATGGTTTGCCACACAGTCAATACAGCCATACTTTACCAATGCCAAGCAGGGAAAAGGCGTCAAGGCAATTAAAGTTGCGGCACAAAAAGCTGGAGTAGCAATGAATCAGCGAAGGCGCGATCGCGGTATGCGTCCTCGTCCAGTCAGAGCGGTAGTAATTGGCTTTCCTAACGTGGGTAAGTCAGCATTAATCAATCGTCTTGTGGGTAAAAAAATCGTGGTCAGCGAACGTCGTGCGGGGGTGACTCGTCAGCTACGCTGGGTCAAAATATCATCAGAAATAGAATTGTTGGATGCTCCTGGTATTATTCCTTGGCGCTTGGAAAATCAGCATGACGCTGTAAAATTGGCTATCTGTGAAGATATTGGACAGGCTTCTTATGATAATCAGGTTGTAGCAGCCGAAGAAATCAATTTGCTGATCAAACTTGGTCAGGAAAAAGTTCTAAAATCGCGGTTTAACTTCGATTTTGACCCCCGCTCAACTACAGGGGAGGCGTTTATTCAAGATGTAAGCGATCGCTCTTTTAAAGGTGATAAAGAACGAGTTGCTCGCCAGATTCTCTATGATTTTCGGACGGGGAATATGGGTAAGATTGCCTTGGAGTTACCACCATCTTGAAGTCAGAGGTCAGAGGTAAGAAGTCAGAGGTAAAAGGTAAAAGGTAAAAGGTAAAAGGTAAAAGGTAAAAGGTAAAAGGTAAAAGGTCAGAAGTTAGAGGTAAGAGGTCACAAAGGGCTTGCCCGCATGTAGTCAGAAGTCAGAGAATAAGTGTTAATAAAAAATTCAGGTTGTTTAGATCTAGTGAAATATAGAGGATTATTATTGCTGTTGTTGTTTTTCTGGCTGGGATTAATGCCTGCGGCTGGTGCTGCCAATTCTATGTGTCGCGATCGCTTTGGACAAGAGATTTGTATCCTTAAGTTGAAGCGGAGTGCCAAAAATTATTGGGAATATCGAGCAAGGGTTAGTGTCAACGGCGAGAAGCAAAAAGATCTCGAAATCTACAGCTGTCGCGATCGCACTTTAACCCGTAAGGGTAAATATCCGATCCCTTTTCAAACTAATAGTCCTGGGGAGCTAGTCTGTAAAACTTTTCAAAAACGAGCTAATACTTATCGCCCTGGCAAATGGTAGCGGTAAAACGCTTGGTGTGAATTAGCTTCGTTGGAAAGTGATTAGTTCGTAGCTTTTAGCTTTTAGCTTTTTACTTTTATCCCTCTGCGCCTTCGCGTCTTGGCGCGAAACACATCCCAGAAACACATCCCCTAATCGATCTCAAAATTAAACGGTAAACGAGCATACACACCACTAGGGTCATTAAAAGCACTCAACATCGACAATTCCTGGCGGATTTTAAGGAATTCGGCAGTAACTGGGTCGATCTCCGCCTGAGACTCTAGAGTCTTAACATCAAATAAATGTTGGATCACTTGGGTTTCAAAACGATTTTGCTGGGGATATTCCTCTAGCTGCCAACTATCACCAAGCTCGGCTGATTCTGCGGCATAGGCGATCGCACTTTCTAATCCTCCGAGGCGGTCAACCAAGCCAATATTTACGGCTTCTTTTCCTGACCAGACACGACCTCTGGCAATTTCTTTGACCTTTTCTACGGGTAAATTACGGTAGCGAGATACTTTTTTAAGAAAGAGTCTGTAGGTTTTATTAACTGACTTTTGATAGATTGCTAATTCAGCTTCAGTTTTAGGACGAACATTGCTGTTGATATCGGCAAATTTTCCTGTCTTCACCACATCCCAGGTAATGCCATTGTCGTTGGCAATTTCCTCAATGTTAGACAATAACCCAAAAACGCCAATTGACCCCGTGACGGTATTTTCTTCGGCAAAGATTTGGTTGGCACCAGCCGCAATCCAGTAGCCTCCAGAAGCGGCAACGTTGCCCATCGAGACAATGATGGGTTTTTTCTTTTTGGTCAGCAAGATTTCTCTTAAAATGACCTCGGAAGCGGTGGCGCTGCCTCCTGGACTGTTGACCCGCAGTACAATTGCCTTGACGCTATCGTCTTCTCGGAGTTCGCGAAACTCTTCGGCAAAGCGATCGCTACCGATGGTTTCAATACTGCCACTACCACCGACAATTGCCCCTTCTGCATAAACTACGGCAATCTTCTCGGCTGCATTAGAGACAATTTCTGTCTGGGGAATTAGGCGATCGGCATAAGTCCCTAAGCTAACTTGCCTAAAGCTTTCTGCCTCTTCTGTTTCTTCGGTTAATTCTCTTAGTTTATTGACCACATTATCGTAATAGCCAACCTGATCGATTAAACCAGCTTTAGAGGCTTCTTGGGGTTCCAGATATCCTTTCGCATCAACTAGTTTTTGCAGCTTTGCCGCATCTAATTGGCGGCTATCGACAACAGTATAAAGAAACTTACCCCAAAGATCGGATATGAGCGCCTTGGTCTGTTCGCGGTTGGCTTCGCTCAAATCAGTACGAATGTATGGTTCTACGGCTGATTTATAGTCGCCTACGCGAATTACCTGAACTCCTACACCATACTTTTCTAATGCGCCTTTGAAAAATATCTGTTTAGAACTTAAGCCATTAAATTCCATCATGCCCATCGGGTTCATAACTACTTCATCTGCCAACGAAGATAGATAATACTCTCTCTCACTCAAGGTTACGTCATAGGCAATAATTTTCTTGCCTGCCGCCTTAAACTTCTCTAAAGCTGTTCTCACCTCTTCCATGGTGGCGTAACCATTAGGACTACCGCCTCTTCTACCGTCAAGAAACATTGCCACAATGCGATCGTCGTTAGTTGCTTCATCGATAGACTGCAAGACTCGGCGCAGGGTAATAATCTCCTGCTTTTTGCCTGAAAACGCTTGAGCTAGATTTGCAGGTGGTTTGGAGTCTCTGATCTGAGTAGAGAGATCAAAAACTAGCACCGATTTATCCTGAATACCCTGAGTTTCTTCATTGTCGGCAACGGCACTAACCAGAATTAAAAATAACCCGCCGACGCCCAAACCCAGAAAAATACAAAGACCGATTATGCTACCAAGGGTACTAGCAAAAGTCTGTTTTAAAAATTGACGCATTGTGGTGATTTGTGATGAGTAAGTAATTATGAGCTAGAATCGGCTATAACTTGATTTAGCTTGTTTTTATAGTTCCCCCAAACTTCTGCTTCAGTATCATTATTATGGTTAAATAACAGCCAAGCATAAGTTCTTCAGCAACTTTTGACTTTTCAGATTAACGGCTAAAATCCTGTCATCAAAAATCCATCGGTTCGTCACATGAAAGCCATAAACAACCGATATGTTTAATACTGTCAGCTCTACATATGATTTCACTCATAAGCTCCTTCAGGCTTTTAGGGCTGACTTTACTATTTTATCCTCGTATTCATTCTCTTCGCTGATGTTTACGGATTTTATTAACTGCTAACTACGCATTAGATTAATTACTTGACGGTGGAAACGAATGCGCGACCCTCGCAGCTAAAATCTAGGCTCTCTGGTTCATCTATTTCTCTCTACTCTACCCAATCGAGAAATATCAATGTTTAATGATGGATAGAAATATTTTCAAGCCATAGACTTATATTATGTCCGCAGGGTCGTTCAAACAAGATGGTTTAGGCTGGCGCATCAGTTTAATTAAGCAACAATTTAGTGAGTGGATTGAATATAAACTATCTCAATTTGATGCACCAGATTGGGACGGAGGCTCTTGGGAGCTAGGCTGGCTGTGGCAAGCGATTAAGTTTTGTCTCTGGTCAATTATTGCGGTTTTATTGATTTGGTTTCTCTGGCAGTTTTGGTTATTTTTGCGTCCCTATTGGAAACGCTGGCAAAAACCCAGTAATCGCTATTCTCCCCTAATTCCTGAGCCTCAAACTCCTCAACTATCGGTTTCCGACTGGATCGAGCGATCGCAATCGGCGCGAATTGACGGTAACTATCGTCAGGCGATTTTTTGTCTCTATCAGGGGATGTTAAAGCTTCTTGATGACAGAGGGATAGTTCCCTCCCAGCTAAGTTTTACCGATCAAGAATATCGGCGATCGCTATTGCAAACTCAAGTATCTCCTCTAACTCCCTACGAATTGCTTTTGTCGATCCACCAAAGACTCTGTTTTAGCTCGGCAGAAGCAGATCGAGCTTTATTTGAAGAGTGTGAGCAGGCATTTGAGCAGATAGCAAATTAGGTCGTAAAAGCTCCTCGTGCAAGTCTCAGCATCAACCAATAAACTAGATTAAAATCTCCAAACCATGCCCAATTTTCGTCAACGCAAGTGGTTATTAATTGGCATTGCGATCGCCATTATTATTCTGCTTACCTTAGTTGCTGCTCCTAACAGTGGTGGTCGTAAAAATGAGAGTGGTTCGACCTACAGTAGAAATCCCAATGGTTATGGTGCTTGGTATGAGTATATGAACCAGAAAGAGATTCCCATCGAGCGTTGGCGCAAACCTTTTGCTCAATTAGTTAAAGATGACGTACAAGACGTTACCTATGTGCAAGTCCTCAGTGAGCAAGCTTTTTTGTTAGGCTTCGGAGAAATATCGTCTGCAAAACAGGATTGGCTTGCCCAGGGAAATACTCTGGTAGTTATCGGTAAGTATCAACCTGCGACGGCGGCACCTTTTGAAAGCTTGATTCCTTATCGTCGGCAAACATTATCTAGCAGTCAGATCGCCATCAAAACTACCAGGCGTTATCAAAAACCAGAACCAGATTCAAATTCAGATTTAGAGTCAGAAGCCAGAGAAACAACCGACATACTCAAAGATCGCTACGGTGTGGTTGTCTGGTCAGAACAAATTGGTAAAGGTAAAGTAATCTACTGTACAACTCCCTACCTCGCGGCTAATGCCTACCAGGACAACCCTGACAACTATCAGTTTTTGGCTGATTTGGTTGACGATCGCCAGGCTATCTGGATCGATGAATATATCCACGGCTATAAAGACCAAGAAACTATTGCTCAAGAACAACGGGAAAACGTCCTGGACTATCTGGCGAAAACTCCCTGGTTTTTCCTCTTGGTTCAAACCGCATTAATTGCTATTGTTGCGGCAATTACCGCTTTTCGTCGTTTTGGTTTACCGCTCCAGCCAAAAACTGCGATCGCCGATAACAGTACCGCCTACATTGAAGCCTTAGCAGGAGTTTTAGAAAAGGCTAACAGCACAGATTTTGTGGTGCAGGCGATCGCCAAAGATGAACAGCGGAAGCTACAGCAGTCTCTAGGACTAGGTAAGTCTCCCGTAGATCGCGATATGCTGATTACAGCTTACAGTCAGCAAAAAAGCAAATCGGCAGAAGATCTCAACCAGCTACTACAGGTTAGTAATGCCAACCAAAAAATTAGTGCGGCACGACTAATTACCTGGATTCAGCAGTGGCAAAAAATTAATCAAGACAATTGAGCGGCTCGATGCCGATCAGATCGGCAACAATAGATAATTACCTCAGATAATTTTAGAATGACTATATATTGATTATGGTGCAGTTTTCAGCTCAAGCTTGGTCACGCATTGATAACATTTATCAGGCTATTTTGACTATGCCTTTTGTCCAAGAACTTGAGGCGGGTTCTTTAGACAGACAAATATTTCAACATTACATGATTCAAGACGGGATCTATCTGGGTCAATTTGCCCGTGTCCTAGCCCTCATTTCGGCTCAAGCACCAACGCCAGATATGCAGCTAGAATTTGCCCAAAGCGTTCGCGAGGCGATCGTTGTCGAACGTGCTTTGCATGAAAACTTTTTTGCCGAGTTTGGTATTGAAGCTCAAGCTGCTTTGGCTACCGAACCATCTCCTACCTGTTTAAACTATACGAACTTTTTGCTGGCAACTGCTTACCAAAATAGCTTTGCCGTTACGGTAGCGGCGGTTTTGCCCTGTTTTTGGATCTATTTAGCAGTAGGCAAACGTATTTATCAACAGGCAAATAGCAAAGCTAATCCTTATCAAAAATGGATTGACACCTATATTGATGCCGACTTTGAGGCTTCGGTTAATTATGTGATTCAGGTTGCGGATGAATCAGCTAAGCAAGCTTCCGACCAAGAACTGGAATCGATGTACCAAGTTTTCTACCGTGCAGCGCAGTTTGAATGGATGTTCTGG
>JBCBWB010000123.1:0-16149 GCA_039817275.1 Cyanobacteria bacterium J06648_1
GGTTTGAAGACTTGGCCTCCTGTATTGCGCTCAGTCCAGGTCGATGCTTTAGAGCAAAATAAAATCGTCATGGCAAATCAGAGCGAGCAAAATACTCGTACGATTGTCGGCTGTGGTCAGACTTTTTTTGACAAGATCGTAATTGTTGACCCCGAAACTAAGGTCAGGCTAGGAGATAATTGCGTTGGAGAGATTTGGGTATCGGGATTGAGTGTGGCACAAGGCTACTGGAATCGACCAGAAGTAACCCAAGAAGTCTTCCACGCCTATTTAGATGGTGAAGAAAGACCTTTTTTACGAACTGGAGATTTAGGATTCATTCAGCGCGGCGAACTATTTGTGACTGGTCGTCTCAAAGACGTAATTATTATCAGAGGGCGTAATTATTACCCTCAAGATCTAGAACTAACCGTCGAAAGAAGCCATCCTGCTTTAAGAGAAAACTGTAGTGCGGCTTTTGCTCTAGAAAGTGGAACCCAAGAGCAGCTGTTTGTTGCGGTAGAAGTTAAGCGCACCTATCTGCGTAAATTGGATACAGAGGCGACAGTAGCGGCAATACGCTCTGCAATCTCAGAACAATACGCTCTGCAAGTTCAGGGAGTGTTGCTGTTAAAAACTACCAGCATCCCCAAAACCTCTAGCGGTAAAATTCAACGTCAAGCCTGTAAACGACGCTGGCTGGAAAACAGCTTAAATACGGTAGGAATTTGGCTCAGTGAAGATTCTCGATCGCCATCCAATCAGACAGAATCAAAGCCAGTAGTCTCTGGGCTGGGGCAATCCAATCTGGCGCTCAAAGTCTATACCCCAAAGTCGATTCAAAACTGGATTGTTGACTGGCTGGTTCGGGAGCTGAAATTGCCCAGGAATTCCATCGATATCGACCACTCATTCACTCACCATGGCGTAGATTCGGTAACGGCTGTCGATTTGGCGCAAAACTTAGGAGACTGGTTAGAAATGCCTTTGGAAACGACCCTGGCTTGGGATTTTCCGACGATTAGAACCATATCATGCCACCTCGCAAACCTGAAAACGGCAAAAACCACTTCGACCACAACCGAAGATTTAGAATCGCCGCAGTTTGCTCAGACAGTAAGTAACTCAGATACGATATCGCCATCTGAGCTTGAGATACTCTCCGAATCTGAAATAGCTAAATTACTAGCTCAAGAAATTGCCACAACTCAGGATAGGAAATAAAACAATGAGTCTAAATTCAGAAACAGTAAATTATCGTGGACTATTGAAAGACGCTCTGATAGAGCTTAAGAAAATGCGCTGCCAACTCGATGAGATTGAGCATTGTATGTCAGAGCCAATTGCCATTGTGGGCATGGGTTGTCGATTTCCTGGGGCAGATAATCCCGAGTCCTTTTGGCAACTGCTCCAAAATGGGGAAGATGCTATTTCCGAAGTTCCAGCTTCTCGTTGGGATGCTCACGAATTTTATGATCCCAACCCAGCTACCCCAGGCAAAATGAACAGCTGTTGGGGAGGATTTCTCGAACAAATAGATGGATTTGACCCGCAGTTTTTTGGTATTTCTCCTCGGGAAGCCGAAAGCATTGATCCCCAGCAGCGGCTATTACTAGAAACTAGCTGGGAAGCATTGGAAAATGCAGGAATAGCGCCTCACAATCTCCGAGGTAGTAAGACAGGAGTTTTTGTCGGCATCAGCAACAATGACTATTCCCGTCTGCAAAGTCGATGCTCTGACTCGACCAATGCTTATTTTGGTACGGGCAACGCTTTTTGTATTGCCGCTAACCGTCTTTCCTATTTACTAGATCTTCGAGGTCCTAGTATTGCGATTGATACAGCCTGTTCTTCATCCTTGGTAGCAGTACATCAAGCTTGTCAGAGCCTACGCCAGCAGGAATGTCAGCTAGCTTTGGCTGGGGGCATTAATCTTATAGTTGCGCCAGATTTATCGATCGCCTTTTCTCAGGCCAGAATGATGTCTGCCGATGGGCGTTGTAAAACTTTTGACGCGAGTGCCGATGGCTATGTTCGAGGAGAAGGAAGCGGCATGATTGTGCTTAAACGCCTCAGCGATGCCCTCAAGGATCAAGATAATGTCTTGGCTTTGATTAAAGGTTCGGCAGTTAATCAGGACGGTCACAGTAATGGATTGACTGCTCCCAACGGTCCTTCCCAGCGAGCCGTAATTCGGGCAGCTTTGAAGAATGCAGGTATCAAACCACATCAGGTTGGCTATGTCGAAGCCCATGGCACAGGGACTCCCTTGGGAGATCCCATCGAGGTAAGTTCTTTAAAAGAGGTGTTGCAAGAAGGACGAGCCGCTGAGGATACTTGTTGGCTAGGTTCGGTCAAAACCAATATTGGTCATTTAGAAGCAGCCGCAGGGATTACTGGTTTGATCAAGGTCGTACTGGCTTTACAGCATCAAAAGATTCCCCAGCACCTGCATTTTCAACAGCTCAACCCGCATATTTCCCTAGAGAATACTTGCCTATCAATTCCGACGGAACTACTGCCGTGGCAGACCATTGATCAAACCAGAGTTGCGGGGATTAGTGCTTTTGGCTTTGGGGGAACCAATGCTCACATATTAGTCCAGGAAGCAGCACCCGTGACCCTGGAGCAGCCGAAGCAGCAAACGCCCCCTGGACATCTGCTAACTCTATCAGCCAAGTCTGATGCGGCGATGATAGATTTGGCACAAAAGTATTGCAACTATCTAGAATCTCATCCAGAAATAGATCTAGGAGATATGTGCTTTACGGCTAGCGTCGGCAGGTCTCATTTTAACTGTCGCCGAGCAATTATTGCCGAATCTAAAGCCCAGTTGCAGCAAAAACTTAGCTCCTGGATCGGCGAAGAACTAGAGTCAGCAACTTTAGGGGGAATTGTTGACAGCGAACAGGAACATAAAATCGCCTTCTTGTTTACTGGTCAAGGTTCTCAATATGTGGGAATGGGGCAGGAACTATATCAGACACAGCCTGTTTTCCGCCAGATTATTGATCGCTGTGAAGTAATTCTAGAGCCTTATTTAGAGCGACCCCTGCTAGAGGTTTTGTATCCTGCCACAGGAACAAATACAGGTAATCTCATCAATCAAACTGCCTACACGCAACCCGCCTTGTTTGCCCTAGAATATGCTTTGGCAAAATTATGGCAGTCTTGGGGGGTCTATCCTGACCTAGTTATGGGTCATAGTTTGGGAGAATATGTCGCGGCGACGATCGCTGGCGTATTTAGCCTCGAAGACGGGCTAAAAATTATTGTTGCCCGAAGCCGCTTGATGCAGGATTTGCCTCCTAATGGGGAAATGGTAGTCACCTTGGCTGGGGCAGAACTGGTTGCGGAGGTGATCAAGCCTTACGGTGGCAATATTGCGATCGCTGCCATCAATGGGCCCGAAAATACCGTCATTTCTGGGACGACCGAGGCGATCGCCAGCGCCATTTCTGACCTGAAAGCTCAGGGGATCAGAACCAAGAAATTGAGTGTATCCCACGCCTTCCATTCTCCCTTGATGGAGCCGATGCTGGATCAGTTTAGGCGGGTTCTAGCTGAGGTAGAGTTTGCGCCGCCCCAAATCTCCTTTATTTCTAATTTAACTGGTCACTTAATTGGGGCAGAGATTGCCACCCCAGAATATTGGTGCAACCATATTCTTCAGCCAGTCAAGTTTTTGGCGGGGATGAATCTGCTTCAGCAGCAAGGATGCAATATTGCGCTCGAATGCGGACCCAAACCAGTCTTATTGGGCATGGGTCGCTACTGTCTGCCCGAAAGTAGCATTACCTGTCTACCTTCTCTCTCCCCCAGAAAATCGAATCGACAACAGCTGCTCGAAAGTTTAGCTGATTTATATATGCAGGGAGTAGAGATTGATTGGTCAGCTTGGTATAGAACAGACAGTTATCGTCGTCTTTCCCTACCTACTTATCCTTTCCAAAGACAGAGACACTGGATTCGGGATCTCAAAGTTGTTCCCTGCGAGCCGATCCCGACTCCTTTAGCAAAAAACACCGCAGCCGAAACTACCGCAGTTGCCCCAGCAGCAGTCGGCCCTGAAGCGATCGCCGCTAAAATCAAAACCATTATTGCCAAAACCGCCAGACTCGAAGAAAATCAGCTGCTGCCCAGCACTAGTTTTCATGCTTTAGGATTTGATTCATTGATGTTGATGGAAATGAAAACTAAATTAAATGCCAGTTTGGTTTTTGAGCAGGAACCACCTTTGAAAATGTTTTTGGGTAACACCACCATTGAGGAATTAATTGAATTTGCCCGAGAAAATGCGCGAGCTGTGTCAGTTTGCCCAGGAGCAAAAGCTAACCATTTGACTAGGGTGCAAAACTCTCAATCTCCTCAGGATACGGCTCTGATTCAAGCGGTATTCAAAGACTGGAGTGCTGACTTTGATCCACAGCAAATTATTCGCATCCATAAGCATTGGGTACACAAGTATCAAGAAGGCAACGTCCTCATCGCTAAAACCAAACATGTGGCTGAGAATCTGGTGGTTGCCGAAATAGTTCAAGACCCGCAACATCCGTTCTTTTATGAACACCCCAAAGATCACGTACCAGGTTTATACATCATTGAGGCTGTGCGCCAGCTAGGAACTGCACTGTCCCATCTTTACTACGAAGTTCCCCAAGACTTGCCTTTTATCCTCGACGATATCCAGACTCAATTTTATCGGTTTGCCGAAATTGACCGACCACTGTTTGCGATCGCCGAAATTCAGGACAAAGTTTCTGTCGAGGGTACTTTATCGCAGATGAAATTGTCGGCTTCGATTATACAAGACGGCGAAAAATTGGCGACCCTCAATGGTCTGTTCCGAGTTCTCAATTCCACTAAATATCAAAGCTTAAGACAAGCCAGTCCAGAGACTCTCAAAGCCGTATAGCTCAAACACTACAATCATATCAGCAGGAAAAAAACATGAAATCTAGAACCTATGCCGTCGTTGGTGGCGGAGCATCAGGCATTGCCGCAGCTCATTATCTTCAGCAACAAGGAATTGCCGTCGAACTCATTGAAATGGGTGAGCGTCTGGGGGGTAGAATTGCCACTCAGACCATGGGTGAGCGACAGATGGCAATGGGCGGTAAAAATATTGGCAAAGGCTATCGTTTATTTCGCGAATTTACTGCCGCGATGGGGGATAATCCCTATGAGTTTTTTGGTTTAAATAGTTCCCAAGTTCGCAACGGCAAGATCGTCACCCTCGATGGCGGTCAACGCTGGCTGGGGATCTTAAAATTGCTGGGTAGCTTTGCTCCTCTAGATTTATTGCGCTTTTTGCGAATGTGTCTGGCAATCAAGCTAGATGGCACCAATGGTTATTTGGGCGGCAAATATTTTAGTTCGGCGATCGCCAAATCAGGAGATGTTTTACTCAGCGATCACTTCGGCAAGGCCGTATGTCAAAGATTGATTCGACCAATGTCGGTGCGGATGAACGGAGCCGAACCAGACGAGATTTACCTGGGTAATCTGGGCAGTAATCTGCGGATGGTTCTCGATTCTTACGAACAGCTAAACAAAGGTATTGAGCCTGTTTTAGAACAGTTTGCCAAAAAAGTAGCGGTGCGTTTGCAGACAACGGTAAAATCTTTGATCGTCAAGGGCGATCGCCTAGTCGGCTTAGAAATGGTTGATGGCGATGGTAATGTTCAGCAACAAGAATATGCGGGGATAATTTTGGCAACTCCTGCCTCCGTTACCGCCAAGCTAATTGCCCCCCACAATGAGGAACTGGGAAATGCTTTAGCCCAGGTTAAATATTATCCCGTCGCGGTCATTGTCGCCGAATATAAGCGCAACATTTTTTCCGAGCAGGTACGAGCTTTAGTTTTTGACTCCTCAGAGCCAATTAGTAATGCTGGTTGCTATGGTGTAAATGATCGTCATATTGTCAGGTATACCTTTAGCGGTCGCGCCGCACGTCCTTATCTGGAGGCAAATACCGAGCCTGAAGAATTGCTGTCAATGGCAGAAAAAAGCCTCAATCGCTACATTCGGGTAGATGCCAGCGATCGGGTGCAGTTTGTGGCTCAGCCGATGTCTTTGGGACTGTGTGCCTATACCCACGACTATCCCGAGTTTAGTCGTCGTCTTCACGCTCAGTTAGACAACATCCAGGGAATGGAATTGGCAGGAGACTATTTACGGGGAGCTTCGATCGAAGCCTGTTTCCAGTCAGGATTAGAATCAGTCGAACGCATACTTGCAGCCAACAGTCTGCCAGCGGCAAGTAAGACTCAAGACAATTTAGTCTCAGTTTGAAGCAGCAACAATCCTGTTGTCTTAAGGCTATAGTCGTTCCAATTAGTTTTGAGATTCACCAAGCTATTGTTTTTAGGGAATAGAGAATCAAGTTTCTCTTTGGAATGACTATAACTGCCTCAATTCGCGCCATGTAATTTCAAGGGCGTTTATCTAGTTAGCAATATAAAGTATCTCAATCACAACATTTATGACGCAAACAACAGTAAAACCCAAAATAGAATCCTCACATCAAGAATCCTCACCCAAAATATATTTAAGCCTAAATTATTGGCAGCTTAAGTATCGGAGCGATTTGTATCCTTTATTAATGCTTGTGAGTGTTGCTCTAATTCAGTTTTCGGTCTTCTTTTTCTGTAAGCAGCTGAAAATTGCATCAGCCGTGGCTTTTGCTTTGTTATTTCCTCAATTGATACTTTCGATAGCGGTACACAATCAGGCTCATATCGCTATGTTTCGCGGTAGTTTTCCTAATTGGGTCGTCAATATTCTCTTTTTTCTCGAAACAGGAATGAGAGTGGTTCAGTTTCAAATTCAACATAATCTTGGACATCATTGTTTTTATCTCGACCCCGACCGAAGCAAAGATCCAGCAGCTTTAGCCGAAGCTGATGGTTCAACCATGAGTCGATGGAAATTTATGGTTCGGGATATCTTTTTGTACATACCAGACACAATGAGAATAGGAAAACCTTATCCTCATTTATTAAAACGTTGGTATCTAGAATTAGCAATATGTCTAGCGATTCCAGCTATACTTTTAATCTTGGATCCTCTCAAAACATTGATCGTCTTTCTCACTCCAATTTTGCTAAGTCGGCGACTTTTTATGCTTATAGTTTATGAGGATCACGTTGACCTTTCGATTGAAGACGCCTATGGCGCATCCCATACGAAGAAACATTCACTAGCTAATTTATTGACCTTTAACAACGGATATCATCTGGCTCATCATCTAAGACCTTCATTACATTGGTCAAAATTACCTCAATTTCATCAAAAAATTGAATCAAAAATTACTGCCGTACCATCTCAAACTTTCTTAAATCAGAGATTTTAAATGATAGTCGAGGTCATTCTGATATTCGAGAAAATGAAAAAAGCGAAAGTTAGGCTTGATTTCATCATATCAATTGCAGTCAAATTACTATTGTGTCTGAGTACCAACTGTTTAAAATACGATCCAACTCATCGAACCCCCAGTGAAATTAATCCAAATAGTTATTAAATTAAATGTCAAAAATATTTATTACTGGTGCTTCCAGCGGAATTGGTAAAGCTCTCGCCCTTAAATTAGCAAGTCAGGGTCATACTCTAGCTCTTACTGCCCGTCGCCAAGCTAAACTGCAAGAAGTCGCCTCCCAAGTAGAACAAGCAGGGGGGCAAGCGGTAGTCTATCCCTTAGATGTACGCGATCGCGAGGCACAAATTTCGGCGATCGCATCTTTTGCTGGCTCTCAAGGATTAGATGCAGTTGTGGCTAATGCTGGTTTTGGCTTAACCAAACCAATTCTCGAAACTAACTTAGAAGAGGCAAGGGAATTATTTGACGTTAACTTTTTTGGCTTATTTAATACCCTTCAGGCAGCAACTCCTCATCTAACTGGGGGGGTTTTTGTCGGCGTATCTTCGGCTGTAACCTACGGACTGCCGACTGGTTATGGAGTATATAGCGCTACCAAAAGTGCCGTCTCGGCTCTGCTGACCACCATGCGGCGCGAAACCAAGGGCAAATTCAAAATAGCATTGGTTAACCCAGGAGAAACTAAAACTGAATTTTGGCAGGTAGTGAGGCAAAAATCGCCTCAAATCATTCCCGTAAAATCCCCTTTTCCTGTAGCTTCACCAGAACAAGTAGCAGCTACGATCTCACAAGTTTTGGCTAAGCCTAAACCCCAAGTTTTTGTCACTAAGATAGAGCAAACTTTGCCAGTTCTTCGAGGTGTTTTTCCCGAAATTTTGGAGTGGTATCTCCGCTCCCAGGAAAGAGCATAAATTTATTTAATAAGCTTGGAAGTAAAGTATGATTTCATTTGGCAAGGCTGAAGCCAAAGTTTACCAAAGGTCAGAGATTAGACTTAACCACAATAAAATCAAAGTCTTAATTGTCGATGACGATAATTTTGTGCGGGAATATCTCAAACAAGTAATGGCAACCGAGCCAGAACTGGAAGTAGTAGGAACCGCTGTCAATGGCAAGGATGGTATAGAACAGGTCAATTCTCTACAGCCCAATGTGGTTTTGATGGATTTGGCAATGCCAGAAATAGATGGTGTTAAGGCTACCAAGATCATTTGCAATCGATTTCCTCAGGCAAGAGTTCTGGTACTAAGCAGTTTTGATACCAATGAATATATTGCTGCATCATTACAGGCTGGTGCCAAGGGCTATTTATTCAAAAATACTCCTGCGGAGAAATTAGTCGCTTCTGTCAAGGCAGTTCATGCTGGCTGTCCCCAAATTGCTCCAGAAATTTATGAGAATATCACCGAACTGTTTGACCAGCCCCAAGATTTGATTACTCCTAACAATGTGGTGGCGCTAAAACAAGAAGCTAATCTTCCCCCAAGTCTAGCTCACGGCACAAATAGACTTAAAAAAAATAAACTCAAAAAAAATAAATTTAAATTATATTCAGGTTTGACTCTCTTACTCGTTGCCATTCTTAGTCTAGTCGGCACGAGATTTAATCAAAATTGGTCTTTAATCTCTCAAGCAGTCTCCACTGGTTCTCAGGGGAATAGTGCCACTAAAAACCCCCAGAGGGAAAATCTGCTGGCGGTAAAAGCGACTAGAATTGAGCCAGTTGATTCCTATCAGGTGGTGCGCAGCTATACAGGACGGGTTATTGCCAACCGCAGCAGTGAATTAAGTTTTGAAACCACTGGTAAATTAGTCGATTTAAAAGTAAAGGAAGGGGATTTGGTTGAACCAGGAACCCCCTTAGCTGTTTTGGACACCAGAAATTTACAGGCAAGCAAGCGGGAACTAGAAGGGAGAAAAGCACAGGCTGTCGCTCGATTACAGGAGTTGCAGGCAGGTTCTCGCCCAGAAGATATTGCCGCAGCACAGGCGGTTGTGAATCGTTGGCAACAGCAGCTAAAGCTGGAACGCCGCCGCAGTTCGCGACGACAAAGCTTATATAGCCAGGGGGCAATTTCTCGCGAACAGCTTGATGAAGCGGTAACTTCAGAATCCTCGATTCAGGCGCAGCTAGACGAAGCCGCAAGCCAACTAGAAGCTTTGCAAACAGGATCTCGTCCCGAAACCATTGCGGCTCAGCAGGCCACCGTCGCCGAACTTGATGCTGGTCTGGAAAATATTGCCATTGAGCTAAATAAAAGCGTGCTAAAAGCTCCTTTTAAGGGAGTCATCTCAGCTCGTGAGGTTGATGAGGGGACAGTAGTGTCTCCTGGTCAAAAAGTCTTTAACCTAGTGGAAAATGATGCTTTAGAAGCTCGCATCGGCATCCCTGTTAATCGTGTTCAACAGATAACCGTCGGAGATACTCTACCTTTGACTGTCGGACAGAAAACTTACGCCGCACAGGTCAGCTCGCTACTGCCTGAATTAGACCGCGATACCTTAACTACTACAGTGGTTTTAGCCCTAGATAGTTCTGCTAGCCAAGAAGTGATTTCTGGTCAACTAGCCCGCCTAGAGTTGTCACAAACTGTAGCTACTTCTGGTTACTGGCTACCAACAACAGCTTTAGTCAAGGGCAAGCGTAGCCTGTGGTTTAGTTATGTGCTTCAGGAGCCGACGCCAGAACAAGAATCCTCAAATCCTGATGTCTATGCTGTCGAGCGTCGCCTAGTCGAAGTCTTACATACCCAAAGCGATCGCGTCTTGGTTCGCGGCACCCTCAAACCTGAAGAAAAAGTGATTACCAATGGTTTACATCGCCTGGTTCCTGGTCAATTAGTAACCCATAAATCCTCTTAGATAATGACCAATATTTTTTATAAAAATACACGGCTCTTAATTTTAACTATCTGTTTGATTGTGGTTTGGGGCGTTTCCTCTTTTCAAGGGTTGCCCCGCCAGGAAGATCCAGAGTTGAGTAATCGTTGGGCTTTAATTAACACCAGCTTCCCAGGAGCCAATGCCTATTTGGTAGAATCCTTGGTGACGGAAAAAATTGAGACAGAATTGACCGAAATCGAGGAAATTGAGACGATTAGATCTACCTCCCGCCCTGGCATGTCTACGGTTACCGTCGATATGTCTCAAGCTAATATTGATGTAGAACGAGTGGCATCTCGTATTCGCGATCGCCTCAGCGATGTTAGACCCCAGCTACCTCCAGGGGCATCGGAACCAGTATACGAACAGTTGTTGCCTGGTGTGGCTCAGAGTCTGATTGTGGGCTTGTCTTGGGAGTGGTCAGAATCCCCCAACTATATAATTTTGCGCCGACTTGCCGAAGAACTAGCCGAAAATTTTCGGGCTATCCCTGGTACGGATCGGGTCGAGTTTGAGGGTTTACCCCAAGAAGAAATGGTCGTTGAAATTGAACCAGGGGAATTAGCCAATTTAGATCTAACGGTGCAGGACTTAGCCGAGCAAATTCGCCTTAGCGATGCCAAGATTGCTGCGGGTCAATTAAAAAGCGATCGCAATGATATTCAGCTGGAGGTTAAGGGCGAATTGAAGTCTGCGGAAAATATCCGACAGATTCCGATTCAGTTTGGCAATTTGGGTCAGTCGGTTTTCTTGGGAGATATCGCTACGGTAAAAAAAGGCATTCTTCAGCCCCAAACAGAGGAGACTCTGATTAACGGCAAACCTGGTCTGGCGATCGCCGTCCTGATGGATTCTGATCTAAGAATTGATCGCTGGGCAGCTAGAGCGCGTAAAACTTTAAGGGAGTTTGAGGCAAATTTACCCTCAGGAATTGCGCTCCAAACAATCTTTGACCAAAGTAGCTATGTAGAAACAAGATTAAATAGTCTGTTTTTTAACCTGCTGCTATCTACCTTATTTGTGGTGGGCAGCAGCTTTCTGATGATGGGAGGTCGCGCAGCAGTAGCGATTGGCTGTACTTTGCCTCTCTCGACCCTGATGATTTTTGGCGGCATGAATTTACTCCAGATTCCCATGCACCAAATGTCGATCACGGGATTGGTGATTGCTTTGGGCTTACTAATCGACAATGCCATTGTGGTGGTAGATGAAATAAATCACAAGCTCGAACGAGGTCTGAAGGCACATCGGGCAATCTCGGCAACGGTGAGTTATCTGACCGTTCCCCTCTTGGCTTCTACCCTGACGACGATCCTGACTTTTTTACCCGTAGCTCTGATGACGGGGAGTATTGGGGAATTTGTCAGAGACATCGCCCTCAGCGCAATTCTAGCTTTAATTAGCTCTTTTTTCTTGGCTTTAACTATCGTGCCTGCCTTGACGGGAAAACTAGCTACCCTCAGATTTTTTGCTCCTGCGGGGGGCAATAGCTGGTGGCAGAAGGGTATTTCCTCGCGCCATCTGGCTCTGGTTTATCGTCAACTGATACGACGAATTTTGCGACGGCCTATTTGGGGAGTCGTGCTGGCTCTAATTATCCCGATTAGTGGTTTTTCCCTGGCTGGCAGTCTCGAAGAACAGTTTTTCCCCCCTGCCGAACGAGATCAGTTCCAAATTGAATTTGAGTTAACTCCCTCAGCTTCCCTCGCCGAAACCGAAGCTTCTGTTTTGCGATTAGATGAGCGATTGAAACAACACTCAGAAATAACCGATACCTATTGGTTTGTTGGTGGCAATGCCCCAAAATTTTATTACAACCTGAGGGCAAATATTCAAGACTTATCCAACTATGCCCAAGGAGTGGTTCAACTGACTCCAGATACCAGCAGCAAAGAGATAATTCAAGATTTGCAGTCAGAAGTAAATTTGGCGTTTCCTGAAGCAAGAGTCTTAATGCGACAGTTAGAACAGGGTCCGCCGATTGATGCACCCATTGAACTACGCATACTGGGGTCTGATATTGACACCATTAGAGAATTGAGCGAGAAAATACGCTTTGAAATCGCCCAAGTCCCAGATGTTGTCTATAGTAAAAGCACCTTGACCGATACGATCGCCAAATTGGAGGTCAATTTAGATGAGTCGGGGGTAAGACTGCTAGGGTTAGACAAAACAGCGATCGCGCAAGAGCTGGATGCTGGTTTAACGGGTTCTGTCAGCGGCTCGATCTTAGAAGATACGGAAGAGCTAATCCTCAAGGTTAGGCTAGCCGACGAGGAACGAGGCAATTTGGATGATATTTCTTCTTTGAAGTTAACTCCCAATCGTCGAGACGGCAATACGAACCCCATTCCCCTGGAAGCCCTAGGCAAAATCGAGCTAGCTCCAGAATTGGCGGTAATTACCAGACGCGATCGCCAAAGAGTCGATAACATTCGGGTATTTATCACGGCAGGAGTCTTACCTGCCCAGGTTCTGACCCATATCAAACAGCGTCTTGAGTCGGGCGCTCTAAAGCTTCCCTTGGGTTACACCCTAGAATTTGGGGGAGAAGCCGCAGAACGTAATGATGCGGTCGGCAAACTGGCATCGAGCCTCAGCATTATTTTCGTTTTGATCGTTGCGGCTTTAGTTTTATCATTCTCCTCCTTTCGTTTGGCGGCAATCATCATCATCGTCGGGATTAGTTCCATCGGCTTGGGTCTATTTTCTCTGTGGTTATTCAACTATCCCTTTGGCTTTATGGCAATTCTGGGTACGGTCTGTCTGGTGGGGATCGCGATTAATGACTCGATTGTGGTTTTAACCGCAATACACGCTGATGCGGCAGCCAAAGCAGGCGATCGCCAAGCTATACAGGAAATTTTGGTCGATTCCACTCGTCACGTCTTGACCACGAGTATCACCACGATCGTCGGTTTTCTGCCTCTATTGATCGAAGGTGGAGAATTTTGGCCGCCCCTGGCAATTTGTATTGCTGGTGGAGTTGCTGGGGCAACCTTGCTTGCTCTTTCTTTTGTCCCTTGTGCCTACTTATTGTTAAACAAACAAGACCAATATTATGCTTCGGACACATCTTTACAATACGTCAATGTAGATGAGGAATTTTCATGGAATTAACCGACAAAAATAATTTGCCTCGGCAACCAAGAAAGCTGATATATCACAAAAATCTGCAAATTATTCTCTGCGTGTCTTTGATATCTTTCTTAGGTATTCCTAGTATCACCCCAGCTTTTCCTAGTCTGGTTCGCGAGCTTGGTATACCACCACAAGATGCTGGACTTTTAATTGCGGTGTTCACTTTACCGAGCTTTTTGCTGGGACCAATCCTGGGTATTCTAGCCGACTTGTGGGGTCGAAAAACCATTCTCGTTCCTTCGCTGCTCTTATTTGGTATGGCAGGGACTGCCTGTGCTTTTACTGACAGTTTTAACTTCTTACTGGGGATGCGTTTTCTTCAGGGGGTCGGGGCGGCTTCTTTACTTTCCTTGAGCATTACCCTGATTGGGGATCTTTACTCTGGACAAGAACTTACATCTGCCTTGGGTTATCAGACTGGAGTTATTGGGGCAGGCACAGCATTTTATCCTTTGATTGGTGGAACCCTAGCTCTAATCGGCTGGAACTACCCCTTTATGCTGGCTTTTCCCGCTATTCCTCTGGGGTTGATCGTCGCATTTTCTCTCAAAAACCTTGAATCTAAGAATCCAGATAACTTTAGACAATATCTTAATACTGCTGGCACAAGCTTAAAAGATCTGCCGTTACTCGGAATTTTTGTTAGCACTCTTGCTACGTTTATCATTATTTCAGGAGCATTGATAACTTACCTCCCAATTCTAATAGAAGATGCTTTTCAATCTTCTACCTTAACCATTGGTTTACTTCTTTCTACTATGTTTATTACAGTGGCATTAGTTTCATCTCAATTTAGTAAACTAAGCAAGATTTTTACCGAAAAAAAGCTGGTAAAAGCATCGTTTATCATTTATGCTTTGGCTCTTGTTACTATTCCTTCGGTAGCTAAGTTGTGGCAAATATTAATTCCTATTGCTGTGTTCGGTGCAGCATTGGGCATCAGTTTACCTAGTATTCAAAACTTATTAGCAGAAGCTGCTCCTAGCAACCGCAGAGCTACGGTGATAGCTCTCAACGGAACTGTTTTGGGTTTGGGACAAACTATCGGTCCACTAATATTAGGAATAGCATTCAGTTGGGGCGGAATAAATGCTGTCTTCTATCTAGCTGCTGGCGTGGCGGTGAGCGCTTTGATGATTTTCGGTCGTTGTCTAGATGTGTAACATATTACCAAATTATGATGATGAATAAATTTCGTTTTGTCTTGACTCAGCAACCTCTGGCTCTCAGCTCTTTCCAAAACTGGTTGAAACTAATTATTAAACATCCAACAATCAATTTTAAATATATACCAAGAGCTTTACTGGTTTCATTTCTAACCTTTTTAACTATTCCCTTGAAAATAGTAGAACATATTAGATTTCGAGAACAAATTAAAAATATAGCAATTACCCAAGAGCCTATTTTTATTCTCGGACATTGGAGGAGTGGAACGACCCATCTTCACAACTTAATGTCTATGGATGAAAACTTTGGCTATGTGTCAACCTTTCAAGGATTTGCCCCTGGATTTTTTCTAAGTAAAGGGAAATTTATTAAGACCCTGGTCGGATTAATGCTTCCCCACACTAGACCGATGGATAAAGTTCAGATATCCATAGATTATCCCCAAGAAGAAGAATTTGCCCTAGCAAATATCTCTCCTCTTTCTTTCTATCATGGTTGGTATTTTCCCAAGAATATGCAGCAATACTTTGATGATTTTGTGTTGTTTAAAGGTATTCCTCAAGAAATTAGAGAGCGGTGGAAACGGGCATACCTAAGCATTGTTAAAAAGGCAACAATTAGCGAAAATAAAAGACTGCTTTTAAAAAGCCCAACCAACACCGCAAGAATCAAAATCTTATTAGAAATATTTCCTAACGCAAAATTCATTCATATTTATAGGAATCCCTATAATGTATATTCGTCAACCAAAAGGCTTTACGATTCTATTTTACCTGTGTTTGGATTTCAGACAATTGAGGAAAAAGATATTGAAGCTAATATTTTATATTTTTACAAAGAAACAATGCAAAAATTCCTCCAGGAAAAGCATTTAATTCCTAAGAGTAACTTGGTTGAAGTAAAATATGAAGATTTAGAGGCAGAACCTCTGACAGAGCTAGCCCGCATCTACGAAGAACTCAATCTTGCAGGGTTTGACAGTGCCAAAGAAAGATTTACTGGATATCTTAATGATAAGAAAGCCTACAAAAAAAATAAGCATATACTGAGCGATAAAACTGTCGATAAAATATCTCAGGAATGGTCTTTTACTATTGATCTATGGGATTATGATTTACCCTAAACTAGATTAACCAAATTAATTTGAATAATCAAACCCAGATTTTTAATTTTGTTGTTTAGCTATGACCGAAATAAAATTAGATAGAATTTATTTGGAGTAAATAAATGAAACTAGGCTTACAAATCATATTGGGCGTTCTGAGTATTATTCCCCTGACAATTAGTGTCTTAGGTATAACCCAGGGGGCAGGAAGATTACTTCCAGAAGATTTGATCGCAGCTAATTTTGATAGTCACTATCGTTACATCACTGGATACTATATTTCACTGAGTCTGATTGCCTGGTGGGCTATTCCCAATATCGAAAAGCATACAGCCATACTGAGAATTATCTGCGGTGCAATTTTCATGGGGGGTATCGGCAGACTACTATCGATGGTTCAAGTTGGTGCGCCATCTCCCCTGGCGATTGGCTTTACGGTCTTAGAATTATTGTTACCCTTGCTATGTGTCTGGCAAGCAAAATTGTCAAGTCC
>JBCBWB010000124.1:0-16129 GCA_039817275.1 Cyanobacteria bacterium J06648_1
TGAGCTTGAGCATATTTAGCTTGGGGGAAATACTCGGTATTCTGGCTTAGATAGTACAAGATGGCGTTGGACTCGCCCAAAAATTTACCTGGCGCTATTTCTAGCAGCGGTATCTTTCCGTTAGGATTTTTCGCCAAAAACTCAGAAGTCCTAGTTTCTCTCTTGAGAATATTGACATCTACTCTTTCGTAGGGAATATCCAACAAATTCAACAGCAAGCGAATTTTATAGCTATTGCCAGAAGGTATAAAATCGTACAGTTTGTACATTAGTGATGATGCTAATAACGTATTTAAAATAAAAGGACGTGGTTTAATAACCGCTTTGATAGCTGTATTCGACCCGATCGCGATTACTGTGATACTTCAATCAACTATCAACTATCAACTATCAACTATCAAAACTACCGCCAGGGAGAATCTACCTGCTGTGATTCCTCGTGGATATAATCAGGCTTAGACTGGCGGGGTAGCTGTCCAGAGAGAACCAAATGTGCCATGGTGTCGCAGATTACGCGAGTCGCCATCAGAGAGGTGATATCGCTGATGTCATAGGGAGGAGATACTTCAACAATTTCTAGACCGCAGACGGGAGCATTTTGGACAATTTTTTTGAGGAGATAGAGTGCTTCGCGGGGCAATAAGCCGCCAGGTTCAGGCCAACCAGTACCAGGGACAAATCCCGCGTCAATACAGTCGATATCAAAGCTAATATATACGCAGTCTGTACCGTCAAGCGCTTTTTCTAAGGCAAAGTCAGCCGCCGCATCCAAGCCCATTTCGGTAATGTCAGTCACGGTCAAGATATTGGTCGCTCTTTCACGACAGACTTTAACTCCAGGGCGAGGTACCTGCCAGCCGCCAATCCCCAACTGGACTAGGTTTTTAGCGGGGGCATTCTCTATATTGGTAGCATGAAACCAAGGACAGGTATGCATCCGTTCGTCTAAGTCGGTTTCTTGAGTATCTACATGGCGATCAAAGTGAATGATGCCAACTTTTTTATCCCCCAGATGGCGACATATGCCCCTGACGGTGGGGAAGCCAATGGAATGATCTCCACCTAAAATAATCGGAAATGCTCCTGAAGCGAAAATATGAGCAATACCTTTGGAAATCTGGTCAAAAGACTTTTCGTTGTTGGCAGGAATGGTAAAGATATCCCCCACATCACAAAGAGTAACCTGCTCCCGAAGATCTATGCCCAACTCAAAGTTATAAGGAGTATAGAGAGCCGAAATACGCCGAATGCCTTGCGGACCAAATCTCGTACCAGGGCGGTAGGTAGTGCCTGAATCATGGGGGACACCGACGATCGCAATATCGTATTCGCCCACTTGGCGCACATCTTCTACGTAGGGTGCTTTGAGAAAGGTATTAATTCCCGCATAGTGAGGCAGTTCCCCCCGTGAAAAATTAGGAATCGAGCGATCGCGAATACTCTCCGCCGCCTCTAAACCCAGCTCTAAGCCTCGATCTACTTCCTGTTGCCATCCCGTCAACGGTAGTCTAGTTTCCTTCTCTAAGGCTTGTTGTGCCTCACTAGAATCGTTGTTGGGTGCAGAAAATGACTCACTCATAGGATTAATTGTAGTTAGCTTCTCTCGAAGTAATATAGAAAAATTTGCTTGATTGACTTTACCCAAACTGGCATTTTAGAAACCGAAGAATCGCATCTCTTCTACTTCTACAGTTCAAAATAATATTTTCAAATCCCTCCGCGATAGAAAAATATACGACAAGTTATCAATTGCCATAGAAATACAGGAAGCTTCGTAAAACTAAACTTCGCCGCTGGTTTAAGGCCGCAGATTGTCTAATTCCTTAATTGAGGCTCGGTTTATTGCTCTCTATTGAACGAAGGCAGGAGGCAGAGGGCATCGAAACTATCACCGTTTAGTTGGTAGCGCTCAACAGCTCAGTCTGGATAATGCCAGGAATCTCGCTCGGTTTTTTGGCGATCTTAATCCCAATTTTACGCAGCTCATCGGTGGTCTGGCGCTCGCGATTAACTACAGGAATCGAAGCGGATAGATGATTGCTAATAATAGTTACCGCATCGCGATAAATCTTTGCCTGGGGTGCTTTTAATCCTGCCAAATAGACCACAATGGGTTTGTCGTAACCCTGGTTTTTGCTATATGCCACAATCGATTCTACCTGATTGACTCTCTGCCCAATGGCAACAATTGCCTCGGTTTGGGGATCTTCGTTCAGAATTGCCAGCCAGTGAGATAGATCTGAGCCTATAAGGAGGTCGTTTCCTAAACTAACTACGATTGACTGTCCTATTTGAGCTGCATTTAGTTCCGCCGCTACCTCGTAGCAAAGATGCCGACTAGAAGTAATTAGACCAATTTTACCTGGCTGATAAAACTGAGGCTGTAAATTACCGAGCCAAATCTGCTGGGGAATAATGATCCCATGACTACCAGGACCTAAGATGAGAGTATTGGTTGCACGAGCATACTTAATTAATTCAATCGTGTCTTGAGGCGGCACTCTAGGAGTGAAAATAATAATTTGCCGAATTCCCGCGGCGATCGCTTCTTTAGCAGCATCTAGTACTTGAAAAGAGTCCACAAAAATTAGACTCATATCCACCTGACCAATTTCTGTCTGCACCTGTTCGATTAAATCGAAGATCGGAATACCTTCTACTGTCGCACCCTTATGACCAGGACTAATTCCCGCGACAACATCAGTACCATAAGCTTTCATTTGCACGGCGCAAAAAGCAGCCTGATAGTTAGTAATTCCTTGAACAATAACCTTGTGGGGATGAAACCAATTCATAGAACGAACAGATTCAGAGAGAGATTTTTTTGGCGGTGGCTGAATAAAAGAAGCTAGATCGAAGAACATTAATCAGGCTATGGTTGAGCGTATTTATACTCTTGTAGCAAGTTTGAGCCAGAAATTCCTTTAACTTGACTTAACTACAGCGATCGCGCGGTCAATACTGTCTTCCAAACTATCTGATAAATAAATCTGTGCTGAATCAGACAAGTCTAAATCATCAAAATCAGGCTGGTTGGGTAAACGCAGCACAAAATATGGCGCGGCAGGAATTACGGTTGTTGAACTGCTCGGGCTGGAAGAAGACAATTCCCGTTCTTGACTCTCATTGAGCGCGATCGCACTATTGACTAAGATTTGCTCTGATGGCAAAGATAAAGGGACTTCAGTGGTTTTAGCCGCGCAGTAATCATAAATAGTCTTGACGATTTCACAACTTACCGCCTCTGTATCCCAAATATTTAAGACTACCGCCTCGATATCAATCAAAGACTCTAACTTCTGGAGAATTGCTAATAATTGCTCTCGATAAAGATGCATACTATCTGCTTCAGTACCCAGACTATTCTCAATCAGAATACTACAGGCAGGAACAACTTGATTTTGCTGCAATAAATCCCAAGTGAGCAATGCTGCATCAAAACTGCTACAGACCGTTGCTATCTTGCCTGCCTGATGATGCCAATCCAACCAACGCCAGCGAACCTGACTAAAATCTTGATTAATAGCCCAAGAACTATCGTCATTTATAGCACGTTGCTGTGCTGAATAATTCAACGTGTTGAGAATTGGCTGTCGAGCTAAGGCATGATCATTGATTGTCACTCTACCGTCCAAAGCCATTAGCTCACCTTGATCGTTGACTCCTAGAGGATTAATTTCGATCAGATCTAAATCTTGCTCGCGAAATAAACGATACATTTTTGCCAGAATATCGCTGACGGAGGCGATCAGCTTGCCAGATAGTCCCATCTTAGCCGCCAGACGACGAGCATAAAATAGCGAAAAGCTCTCTTCCACCGCTACCTGCTGTAGATTAGCCAGCAACGAATCTATATTCATGCCGCCCCATGCAGAACCCAAAAGAACGGGGCATTGGAGGTTATAATCTAGCACGATCGCTAGGAACAGTTCCCTTTCGGTATTGTATTGTGCCTCCGCTAAGATGACCTCAGGATACTCCCCTAAGATAGACAAATTAAAGATACTACGAGCAGCTGCGATCGCATCAATGGTATTCGCGACAAACCGAACTCCTCCTGCTTTTCCTCGACCTCCCGATCTGACCTGAGATTTTAAGACGACAGGATAGGGAATTTGTAGCTGCTTAATGTTTCTCGCATCTTGAATCGTCAATGAGGGTAAAACGGGGATCCCCACCATTTTAAATAGTTCTTTCGCTTGATACTCTAGTAGTTCCATATCTTACAACAATAAATGTCTTGAGACCTCTAATCTTATAGCGGCATCAAAGCCCGCTCTTTTTGTCGGTAAAATCATTCAATCCAAGCTGTCCGATTAACCTTTTACTCTATCGGTGTTTCTGGTTAGAAAAAGTAAAAAAATAACTTCAGGGGCGGATTGAGAAAAAACAGTTATGACCAACGGTCACAGCAGGCTCCGTCGTTTGCGGGGCTAACGCCCCATCGTCTTGCTTTGCAAGACTCTGAGCCGAAGGCTCTGCGCGGAGTAATCTGTGACTGGGCTGTTTTTCTGTATAGCTTAGGGTAGCTAATTTATGGTATCTGGGTTAATTTGTTACCTTATGTTTAAATTATTAAATTACCAACCTGCCGTCTTGAAAATTTAGTGATAAAGCGATTATGATGGTTACTGCTTAAAAGCCTAACCTCTTTCTTTGGGAATTAGCTGTGGGATAATATCTAAATTAGTTTATTCAGGCGAAACAACACTAGCATTCTCAGCTAATATGTTGCAGTATTGCCTGAACTTTGCTGCTATAGTTGTGGGAAATTTCAACTATCCGCTTCTAAATAATTCACAATTCACTTATGCCCCATCGATATCACGGACTTTTTTTCACTTGACGGACTTAACGAAATCAACGATTTGGCATTAAAGTATTTAAATCAGGGAAGAATACTGTTCGACTAACAACAGCTATGGCAAAATCTCATAACGACAGGGGAATGGAAAAGGTTGTAATTATCATTAATGCTGAAGTCAGCGATCGAGGCAAATTGCTCTCAGCTTCGCCCGTGACTCAGAAAATGGTCGAAGCGCTACAGACCAGCATTGTTGAAGACTCCTCCTCTAGAACAGTAGAAATAGTCTCTGCCGCCACTTTATGGTCAAAGAACTCTCGCATTACGATTAAGAGGGACAGAACTAACGATACAATCTATTGCCCTCTGACTATTCAGCTACCCGACTACTTCGATTTTCCTCAAAGAAAAGTTTTTTCTGCCTGTAAAGATATTAATGCTCGTAGACGCTGGGTAGAAAAAAACTTAGGCTTCAAAACTAGCGTTGGCGATTCTTGGCTAGGTCATCTTTGGCTACCGATTATTTTGACCGACCGACCCATATTTGGGCAGGTAATTGGGGAGGGTTCAATGCCCAATTCCTACGAGCATCCTGTTGCTATTCCCAAGCGGCAGCAAAAATCCTTACATAGTTTGGCATCAGAACTATTAGATTCTTTGTCAGCTACTCCTGCAACTTACCTACTGCAATTTAGCCTTTACAACGGCGAAATTGTCTTTGATCGCCTCTGGCCTTTTCCTGCGGCACCTGCTTTAATTACCCTGAAAACACAGCAACCAGATTTATTTACCTGTCACTGGCGCTGTATGACCAATCAGGCGATTCCCAAAATTAGTATCTCCGATGCAATGCCAATCTAAAAGATGGCTACAGGGATAACTAACTTAAAAATAACTAGCTTAAATCTGATCTGTGCTGTAGTCGAATTTAATAATTCTGGTAATAATATTTGCTTTAATTTCCTTGATATTGTGGCTGTCGATTTGACTTATCAAGCTATCACATGATGTCTGACCTGACCCGACGTGTATCAAGCCATTGCTGCAATATAATTGTGGCAGCACGGCGATCAATCGCTCCTTTGTCGTAGGTAGAAAACTTTTTTTGTGCTTTAAGTTGGGCTGTCGCCTCAACGGAAGTGAGTCTTTCGTCTACATACTCGACAGGCAGCCCGAGAGTGCGCAAAAGACGCTCGGCAAATTTCTGAGTTCGTTTGGCTTGATTGCCAACTGTACCATCGAGATTGTAGGGCAAACCAATAACTAAGATCGTTACTTCTCTAGCAGTAATAATCTCCTTTAGCTGTCGAACATCTTCTGTCCAATAACTACGATGAATTGTGGTTAAGCCTGTAGCAATTAGACCAGTACCGTCACAGCCAGCTACCCCAATTCTCTTTCTGCCAACGTCTAGCCCCAAAGCGGCGACTCTTTCCATACCGATTAATCTAAACTATCATTTCGAGATATTATCAGCGTCCAGCGATCGCCAGCCACCAAACCAATTTAGACCAAACCACCATGGGGAGGTTTAAAAGAATCTCCTGGCTTGTTTTTTTCCACTGCGACCAGTTGGCTAGACTTTGCCCGAAAAATATTCTTTTGCCTGACTATATTTTGATAAGAGCCAGAGACAGACTTCATCCAAGAAATGCGGGAGGGAATGGGGGCGCGAGCTGGCTTTAGTCCCTGAAGCATCTCCGATAGCTGTAGACCTTCGAGGGGCTTGGCTTCTTTGATTTTGTGCCATACCGAGCGAGACATAAGCAAAGTTTGTTCAACAGCAGAAGCGCCTATTTTGTTGAAATATTCTTCTCGTTCGGGCTGATAGTCTGCCGAAACAATTTCCAAAGGCTGAGAATAAAGCTGTCTGTCTGCGGACAAACCTCGCTTGCGATCAACAGATTCCTGAATTATCTGTGCCATTTTTGCTGTTAGCTGTGGATAAAGCCAGGTGTAAGCAGGATTGACCGTTAGCTGAGCGCGGTGGGGACGAGAACCATCTTTAGAAGACTCTAGCCGAAAATAGCCAATTGCCGCCTTCCGCTGAGGCTCAAAGACATAGCCACTAACGACATCCGTACCGTTAAGCCATAGTCGAATTTGACCTACAGCATTTTGGACTAAGCCAGATTTAAAATCCTCAACGTGGCGGTCAAAAACTTGCCTAAGTAGAGGTGGCATAGAAACACAGTCAAGCTGATACAGCAGAGGAGCATCAGCATTGCTAATTGGTAAAAAATTGGGGAGGTCTGAATCCTGTTGAGCTAGTTTGGCAATTAATTCTGCTGGTATTTGCCAATAAGTCATCTGAGCCAGAGGCTGAAAACCATTCTCACGGTAGAGAGCCAAATGGTTTTTCTCATTGATATTGACCTCTAGCATCCAGGTACGTGCTTCCCATATATTCTGGAGACAATGGCGCAAAAGCTGGGAACCAATTTCTTTTTGGGTTTTCAATAATTCAAGCTGGTCAGAATTACTGTTAAGTAAAACCCGTTCCACTCTCCAGGTGCTACGAGTGCTGTTGAGAGAAGAAACCTGAATTAAACCAAGAACTTCTGACAAATGCTGCGCCACATAGACGCGCCAACCATGATAGTAGGAACGGGGCAAAAGAGCCAAAAATCGCTTTAATCCGTACCAAGAACCAACTTGTTCTAGTTCTCTATCGATAGTTATCAGACGCTTAGAAGTCTCTTTGGCAACATGTTCGCTTACCAAAGCATTGATTGCATCCACGTCACGATGTTGAAGAGGACGAACTATAAGCTGCTCGTTGTCAAGTACAGATAAAGTCATGGTTTCTAATTAATCAACTCTTTCTAGTTGCCATAAAATTTGATTACCTTCTCGTCTGACTCTGGAAACAACCCAATTGCGCCAAGACCAGTGGTCGCCTCTACTAGTTACAGCACTAGCATTGATATCCATTAAATCGGCAAGTTCGGAACTGCTAATAAGATAACCTTTTCCAGCAATCTCTTCAGCGATTCTTAGAGTATCAATTAAATCTCTTAACTGAGTAACCCTTTCTTCACTTGATACTCTGGTTTCTTCCATTGTGCTGTTTGATGATTCAGTCATAAATAGCTAAAATTCAAAATAATTGATAACTAGTTCCGAAGATGAATTATCACCTTTAGGATAATAAAGTTTACACGATATATCGATTACCGTCATCTTAGCTAATTTGGACGAGAATTATCTGCTACTAGATTAATATATCTTGACCTACCTGGTTGAAAATCAGGCTTAATTTCTAAGGCTTTCTCGTAGCTAGCGATCGCATCTTGCCATTTTTCTAGCTGCTCTAGAGCGCAACCGCGATTATACCAAAGCAGATGGTTTCCTGGCATGATTTTGATTGCCTGACTCCAGCTCTCGATTGCGCTCGACCAGTTTTGTAGCTGATATAAGGCATGGGCGCGGTCGTTCCAGGCTTGATAATTATCGGGGTCAATTTGCAGCGCATTTTGAAAAGATTCTACGGCAGCTTCATAGTCCCCTAAACGACCTAAAGCACTGCCACGATTGTGCCAAGCTTCCGCCAAATTAGCATTGATTGTTAAGGCTTTATCCCAGGAAGCGATCGCCTCGTTATATTCTCCAGCACTGACTTGTTTGAGACCCAAGTTAAACCAGCTTTCGATTACTTCTAAGCTAGAATCATCTAGCTTCTGTTCTGTAGTGGTCTGGGAAGCCAGCACTTCAGAGTGTCCCTCAAAAACCAGAGAATTTCTGGCAGCGGCAGTTTGCTCTGTTGCTTCAACCGAATGGGCAACATGATCTGCTAGTGAAGACTCAGGCTCTGCTTCTAATTCAAAAGCCTGAAGCGCTTCTGATAATTTATTGGGCTTATTGGGTGCCGATATAGGCTGCTCTGATAATAGATCAGCGGCAACTCCTGGAGATTGAGACTCTAGTGCAGGCTCTACTACGGCAGTTTCGGTTTCTTCTAGTCTGGGTTCTGCGGTGTTCAGCTCAAATTCAAACTCTTCACCATAGCTGGTAACTTCTTCTGGGGTATCTTGCTCCTCATCTAAGTCACAGATTACTCCGCCGTAAAACGACGGAGCCTGCTGTGACCGTTGGTCAAGATCCAAATCTAAGCTGATTTCATCAATAGATGCTTTCGGATCAGAATCTAGATGAGCCAGAGGCAGATCTAGATCCAAATCTAGATCCTTATTATCCTCTAAAGCAACATCGTCAAGAGCAGATTTAGTTTCATGTCCCTCTTCAGGCTCATTGGCTACTTTGTCTGATACGTCTAGACCTAAATCTAGGTCCAAATTGATTGCTTCGGCATCTGCCGACCCATTGCCCTCTGCATCAGAAACTAAAGATAAATCTAAATCCTGCTCTTGTTCCAGGGAAATGCCATCGGATGTTGAACCAACTGCATCTATATTCTGGTGGTCGTCGAATTCTCTGTTAGATTCTTCTAAGTCTAAATCTAGATCTAAGTCAATTTCTGCTGGCGCTGCTCCGAGGCTGATATTTGCGTCTGAATTTTCTGTCTGTGTATTGTCCTGTGTGGCTGTTGTCGCGCTGCTTGATTTTTCATTTATCCCTTCTGTCTCTTCTTTGTCCGCAATCTGAGGCTCAATAGTTAGATCAGACTCGCTAATGTGATCTTGGTCGCCGTCGAGATCAGAATCCCAAGGTGATTTAACTTCGGTTCCTAAATCTAATTTTGCCTCATCGACTCCATCCGCACCCAAAGCCGTAAATTCATCTGGTAATCGTGCTGATAGTTCTTGCTCAGTTTCGATTTGGTTACTAGGGGGAGGCAAATCTGGTCCAACATATTCCCAGATTTCAGCAGGAGTCTTGCCAAATAAAAGCTCTCTGCCAATACGATGAGAAGCGGCTCCAATTTGATTTACCTCTGTGGCAGACTGAGTTAGCTCACCCAAACGAATCATCATTGTCCCTAACTGACGCTTAGACTGGATCGGCAAACTTAACACCTTATTTCTCAGACGATCCAACCAAGCAACCCAATTTTCTTGCGCTCCGCGATCGCCCAACTGCTTGAAAAATTTAATAATGCGGCGATCGTGCCAGCCATGAGCAATTCCTTCTAATAATTGATTGAACAAAAATTCATAATCAGCATCGGATAAGCCAGAATTAGCTTTTGATGAACTCACCTCAGAAGTTAGCGAATCTTGAGGTGGCTGATTAGAGTTAGAATTTGACTCTTGTGTATCTTCCTTGGCTTGCCCAATCGTGTGACTCATTACCTTAGATCAAATATACTATTTTTATAGCGAAGCTAAACTAATTTTCCTCAAAGTTGTTTGCTCAGATAGAACAGTGACGCTTTGAGCGTGGTCTAATAAACTTGGGCTACCCAAGTATTGTCCACAGCTAAATATGGCTCAATTGTACAGGGATAATTTTCTACTAACTAGTAGAAAATCGAAAATCCACATTAACTATGGCTTACGAACCTCTACATCACAAGTATCGACCACAGACTTTTAAAGATTTAGTTGGTCAGGAAACGATCGCTTTAACTCTTAGTAACGCTCTAGAACAGGCTCGAATAGCCCCAGCTTATTTGTTTACAGGACCTAGAGGTACGGGTAAAACTTCTAGTGCCAGAATTTTAGCAAAATCTTTAAACTGTCTCGCGAGCGATCGTCCGACACCATATCCTTGTGGCAAATGTGAGGCTTGCTTAGCGATCGCCAGGGGAACGGCATTGGACGTAATGGAAATTGATGCTGCCAGTAATACTGGGGTTGATAATATTCGCGAGATTATTGAGCGATCGCGTTTTGCCCCCGTGCAGTGTCGATATAAGATTTACGCAATTGACGAATGTCATATGCTCAGTACCGCCGCATTCAATGCTCTGCTGAAGACATTAGAAGAGCCACCACCACAGGTTGTCTTTATTTTGGCGACGACAGATCCACAGCGAGTCCTCTCAACAATTATTTCTCGCTGTCAGCGGTTTGACTATCGGCGCATTCCCCTGACAGAGATGACTGGTCATCTGCGATATATTGCCGACCGCGAAGCCATTGCGATCGCTGATGATGCTCTGACTCTAGTGGCACAAATTTCTAATGGCGGTTTGAGAGATGCCGAAAGCTTGCTAGATCAACTAAGTCTTTTACCCGAAACTATCACTGTAAGTAAAGTTTGGGATTTGGTTGGTGCTGTTCCCGAACAAGATTTATTAGGTTTACTAAGAGCGATTAATAGTAATGATTCTTTAGCCGTATTACAGCAGTGTCGCAGCCTGCTAGATCGAGGCAGAGAGCCTCTAGTTGTCTTACAGAATCTTGCTACTTTCTATCTCAATCTACTAATTGCCAAAACTGCGCCGCAACATTCAGAGCTTACAGCTGTTACAGAGACCTGCTGGCAAGAATTATGTGCTGAAGGTCAGAATTGGCAGACTGGTTTGATACTGCAAGGACAACAGCACCTCAAAGAAGCTGAAACTCAGCTAAAAAGAACAACTCAGCCTAGATTATGGCTAGAAGTTACCCTCTTAGGATTGCTCCCAGAAGCCAATAGAGCGATCGCCATCCAGAAGCAGAGTTCAATCACAGCTCAGCCTCAGACAGTTTTGCCTACTTCTCCTCAACAAATAGTTACTCCCCTACCAACAGTTGTCATCACGCCGCCAGCGCCACCACCAGATGTTAAGGCTGTATCAACGAACACGACAGAAACAAGTCGAGTTCCCGCTGGCGATTTTGCTACGCCCCCAACTGTTTCAGCTTCTCCTTCCACTGGATCTCAAAACTCCAAACCACCGATCAATGACTCTGATTCTGCTGCTGCTGAATCATCCATAGCCCCGACTACCAGCCAAGATCCTGTTGCTAACCAGCAGATTTGGAGCAAAGTAGTAAGCTGTCTTCATCCGCCGACTACCCAAGCATTATTAAAACAACAGTGCCACTTGGTTAGTTTTGATGGCATGAGTGCGATCGTCGGAGTCAGTTCGGCAAAACTGCAAAAGATGACTCAGCAAAAGATACCCAATATTGAAGCAGCATTTGCTCAGGTTCTTCAGCGTAAGGTTAGAGTCCAGCTAGAAGTTGCCAGCTCAAAAAAAAAACTGACTAATAATTCGGTTGACTCCACGATACCCATTGACCAAAGAACTAAGGCAAATACCTCTAACATTCCACCTCAATTTTCTGCTCCGCCGCCTCCAGTTACTAGCCAAACTAATATAGAACCGTCAACAGACACAATGACGGCACCTGTAGACAACATGCCATCTCAGGCAGTGGCTTCAGCAAGATCGATATCAAATCCTGTCACCGCCAAACCTTTTAATCAGAATTCTAATTTTCATCACCATAGCCCGACAATAGCTCACCAGACGGAAACAGCATCCACTAAACCCGCTTCTGTTTTAACTTCTACTGCTGCTATCCCACCTGTTCCAAACACCAATCATGCTGTCCTCAACGATTCTTCTGTTCTTTCTGGCGAATCAACTTTAGAACCAGATGATACCGACTGTGACCTACAGCAAGCAATTAGCAGCTTAACTCAAAGCTTTGAAGGTGAAGTAGTACAGCTAGAAAATGAACCAGACTTATTCTTCGCAGATGTCGAAGATTTAACTGAGTCAGAAGAAGTTACTCGATCAGATCGACCAAATAGCGCCGAGTATGATGATGATTGGTAGAGAAGCGGCGATCGCCAAACAAGAAAAATGCCTTCGGTACCGCACTTGCAGTTTGCTTTCTGCTATTATTTTCGCTTTAGATACGGCTATTAACAAGGTCTTGAGCATATATATCATTGGCTCGCCTGCTTCAGACTATCTTGTTCTAGTAACTCGGTTTTAAATACAAAGGCAAAAGCTTGGGCTATATCTTCCTTGATTTTTTCGACCGTAATATCAGGCATAAACTCCTGAAGACTTCCTACTGGCTTATCGCTAATGCCACAGGGAACTATCTGCTCAAAACCCTTCATATTAGGGCAAACGTTAAGAGCAAAACCATGCATCGTAATCCAACGTCGCACCTTGATGCCGATCGCCGCTATTTTTTTTCCTTCTAACCAGACTCCTGTATATCGAGGCAGACGATAAGCTTCTAGTCCATAGTTAGCCAAAGCATGAATAATTACAGCCTCTAGCTGACGCAAATACCAGTGTAAATCTTGCTGATAGTAACGCAGATTCATAATCGGATAACCCACTAATTGACCTGGGCAATGATGAGTAACCTCTCCTCCTCGTTCAATTCGGTGAATTTCAAAGTTTATATCTTCAGGGTCGAATTTAAGAAAGTCCAGGGTTGAACCTGTCCCCAAAGTGTAAACAGGTGGATGCTCCAAGAGAAGCAAAACATCATTCAAACTACTATCATTAATTCTGGCTTCTACAAGCGATCGCTGGCGTTCCCAAGCATCCTTATAGTTAACCAATAAATATTTTTCTAGCTTACAATATCTCTTATTTCGTAGCATGCTCCCCGACTGTTTAAATAAATGTCAATCAATGTAACATAACATGAAAAAAAAGCAGATTATCATGTTTTCAAAGATGCAAAGTGTTAGTCTGGAAGCTATAAAGCTAGAGGAAGAATATAACTGCTTGAAGAAATTGTAACAGTAGATAAAAACTCCAGGCTTTCTCAAATTATAGAAACTGAAGTTTGAAGTTTTTGTTTGATTAAATTGAATATTTTCGACAGAAAATGCATTTATCTCTTGCTGTTCTAACAAGACGAAAGTATTGCAAATATACTTTTGTTTACGGGTAAACAAGATGATTAAAGTAGCTCAAATGTCTAGTCTAATAGATGACATTTGATGATCAAATAGTTTGCTTTAATCATAGAATAAATGATAGCTACTTATTTTGAAGAGTAAGAGTTAGTTTTTTGCTAGAAAAATTCGTATATTTAATTACAGTGAACAGGCAAGATTTTGTTCTATTATCAGCTTTAAAACTGTATATTATGGAGTAGCAAGTATGAAGCTTTTGATCCAAGGAAATAACATTGCAGTCACAGAATCGATTCATGATTACGTTGAACAGAAGTTAGAAAAAGCGGTTAAACATTTTCAAAACATAACTGGGAAGGTAGATGTTCATTTATCTGTAGCTCGCAATTCTCGGATCGAAAGAAAACATAAAGCAGAGGTAACAGTATTTGCCAATGGAACAGTAATTCGAGCTCAAGAAGGTAGTGAGAACCTTTATGCAAGTATTGACATGGTGGCCGATAAAATTGCTCGCCAGCTACGCAAGTATAAGGAAAAACACTTGGCAAAAAACGCCCACGCCCATATTAGGCAAGACGAAATAGTTGAGAGCGATGAACTAGCTGAAATCAAAGACTTAAACAGCGATCGCAATCCTGAGTTACCCGCGGAAGTGGTCAGGAGTAAGTATTTCGCGATGCCACCCATGACACCAGCAGCAGCGTTAGAACAGCTACAGTTAGTAGATCATGATTTTTATATGTTCCATAACAGCGAAACCGACGAAATCAACGTGATTTACAGTCGCAATCACGGTGGCTATGGAGTAATTCAACCACGTTCAGACAGTAATGCTCGCAAAGGCGACTATCCTCACTAGCACGGGGATGAGGCGGAAGAATTAAAGAATAAGGAAGGCTTACTTCCTCCTCTCTACAGATACATCTGAATAAATCAAGAGGTAGGAGTTACTCAAAGTTCATGCTCCTACCTCTTTTTTTGGCTTATGTAGTTTAGTTTGTTTTAGTCCAAATTAGAACAAATTTCTTGTGGTTCAGGTTCGGTGGCAAAATCGAAAGATTGAACTACAAAAGGAAAACCTGCGCCAGCCAGACCCTGTTTAATGCGATCGCTTGTTCCTGTAGAAACGACAAATAGAGGATGGATCGAATCGGCAGCCTCGCTAATCATGTGCTGCTCATTGGGAGGCATTAACCACTCATAATCGCGATCAAGATAGACTTGAGTCTGACGCCAGCGGTTGATTAGCTCGGAAAAATCTTCATCTGGGCGATGAATAAAAACAATGATCTCAGCACCCATTTTGATTTTCCATTCTGGATCGCACATCAAAATTCCTAAATCACAAGGGAGAGAAGTGGCAATCCGAGGAACTTTTGCCTGCAAAGGACTATGTAAACCCTGTTCGGGATAACGGATACGAACAACTGGTAGGGGAATCGTAATTAGACTTTGTTCTGGGCGACGAATACTAGGCAGTGTTTCTAGGTAAGGGCGATATTGTTTTAGTAAAGCGATCGCCCCACTGCGAGTACTGTATTCTGCTAACAAGGTCTCATAATCAGATTTTTTAATTGATGTCATACAATTTCTCAAGATCAGCAAAATGCTGGTTACTAAACATAGACAGCGTTCTGAAATAATCAAGCAAGTTGATCGAAGATTGAGAACATTGGTAAATACATTGACATCAAAATTGTACCAACCATACCAGCAATACCAACCATCATAATTGGCTCGATCATAGTGGTCAGAGCTTTAACTGCCTGCTCTACCTCATCTTCATAGAACTCGGCAACTTTTTCCATCATGCCGTCTAGTTCCCCCGTTTCCTCACCAATACTGATCATTTGAATTGCTAATGTAGGAAACACATTTTCCTTCTGAATTGCTAAAGAAATCATGCCTCCCTGTTGAATATCAGCTTTAGCAGCCATTACTGCGTTGATAATTACCTGATTACCGATCGTGTTGCAAACAATGTCAAAACACTGCAACACAGGAACTCCAGAGCGAGTAAGAGTACCAAAAACTCGGCAGAAGCGAGCTACCGCAATTTTTTCGTTTAAATCACCAAATAAAGGCATTTTTAGCATAAATCCGTCAATTTGCAGCCGACCCCAGGGAGTCTTATACCAGGCACGGATTAAAAAGCTGAGTCCGACAAATACAACAATCGGAATTAAAACTCGCCAACTGCGAAGAATATCGCTGATGTCTAGCATAACTCTAGTAAGCAAGGGTAATTCGGCACCCAAAGATTCAAATATGCCGCCAAAGACAGGAATCAGAAAAATAGTCATCCCTAAGAAAGCTAGGACGGCAAAGACTCCGACTGTAACTGGATAAGCCATGGCAGATTTAATCTCATTCTGTAACTTTGCCATGTCCTCCAACAGTTTAGAAAGACGCATCAAAACTTCATCGAGAACTCCACCAGCTTCTCCAGCTTCTACCATGTAAATATAAAGATCGTTGAAGCATTCGGGGTAGTCTTTCATTGACTCCGACAGGCTCGTACCCTGCTGTACTTCAGCACTAATACCCAAGAGCGCCCGCTTCAGCTTTACGTTAGGTGCTTGATCTGCCAGAATTCCC
>JBCBWB010000125.1:0-16091 GCA_039817275.1 Cyanobacteria bacterium J06648_1
AATCCCGCGATCGCCGCCACAGCCGACCCACTCACACCATCATTAGTCACATTGCCAAACGCAGTATTAATCAGCATCGATACATCCAGAGTGGCTACTAAATCCATATCTTCAGGAACTATCCCTGCCTGACGTAACTGTTCTAGCCGCCGCTTAACTCTGGCTACTACCTCAATTGTGTTGGCTTCAGGCTGTTTTTGAATACTGACTTTAACCCCTGGCTCTTCGTTGAGAAAGACAAAAACTCGCTGCTGTGTCTGACCATCAATCACCTGAGCAAAATCTCGCAGATAAACGCGACGAGGAGATTCTGAGCTATTTCCTGAATCATTAACAGGAAAAGAAAGATTTCGCAGCTCATCTACACTCTGGAAGCGCCCGACTACACGAGTCAGAGGTTCGGCACGTTCACCAAAAATTCTGCCGCCAGAAATATCCTGGTTGGTTTCTTCCAATTCCCTCAACACATCATTTAAGCCTACTCCTAGAGCCTGTAGGCGCTTGAGATCGAGTATCACCCTAATTTCTTCTTCTACTCCCCCCGAAACGTCTACCGTCGCCACGCCTTCAACTACACTTAGTTCTCGCGACAGCTCTGCTTCGGCAAACACTCGTAACTCCAAAGGCTCTAAAGACTGAGATCTCAAAGCCAGCTCATAGACAGGTAGTTGGGAAGGATCGAATTTGAATAGCCGAGGAGATTCAACTGTATTGGGTAAATTAGACCGCGCCCGATTCAAAGCGGCAGTGGCATCATTTAAAGCACGATCAATATTTCCTCCTGGTCTGAAGTAAAGATCGACGCTTACCCGTCCTTCACGGGTTTGAGAAAAAATCTGTACCACTCCCTCCGTTGCTGCTAAACCCTCTTCTAGGGGTCGAGTTATTTCGTCCACCGCGACTTCTGGCGAGATGCCAGGTGCGCTAACCCGCAAGCCAATACGAGGATAAGTAATAGAGGGTAAGAGGTCTACCTGGATATTAAACAGGAAAAATATGCCAATCACCACGATCGCCAGAGTAAGCATCAGAGTCGCTATATGCCGACGAATAGCAACAGCACTGAGACTAAAGTTCGTTGTTGATCGCTGGTTGTTGGTCATTAATTATTGGTCTTTTGTTGATTCTGAGATAAAACTAAGACGCACCAGATCGCCATCCTGCAAATCGCCACTGCTACGGAGAACAAACTCTTCTCCAGGTTCCAGTCCTGAAATGATTTCAACCGCAGAATTAGCTCGTTTACCCAGCTCGATCTGACGTGCCTTGACCTTGGTCTGTTCGCCCTCTCGTTCGAGGACAAATATAGTAGCAGAGTCTAAATCGATACCGTCGGCTTTGGTCACGGCAGATGTTACTTGAAGTGCCGTGTCGGGAATTATAATCGAGCGATCGCCCTGGCTAGCAAAATTAACCCGCGCCAGTAGACCCTTACCGATCCGTCGCTCTTGGTTAGGGATAGTTACTTCCACAGGAATCAAGCGAGCCGTAGTATCGGCAGCCAGGGAAATCTGGGTTACTTCTCCTGTAAATGTTTGTGCGGCAAAGGCATCTAACTTGACCTGGGTTGCTTGTCCCAGGCGAATTTTTCCTAGTTCCAATTCTGAAACTTGTACCTGTATCTCAATCTGGCTAAAATCTCCCAGGCGTAAAACCTCATCTCCTGGCTGGACTAAGCCTCCTAGTTCAACTACTTTTTCTAGTACCGAACCCGTAACAGGAGAAGTTAAGACCGCAAAAGACTTTCTCTTTTGTTCTTGAGCAACCAAAGCTCTTTGTGCCGCTACTCGCTTCTGAGCCGCAACTACTGCCGACTGCCAATTTTCGATCTGCTGTTGTGCCGACTGGAGTGCCTGTTGTGCCGTCCCCACTGCGGTGCGATCAAGCTCTGCTGCCTGGGCGGTAACTGCTCCCTCCTGCTGAAGCTGGTTTGAGCGAGCTGCATCAGACTGGGCTTGGGCAAGCTCTAGTTTTGCCTGTTCCACTTGAGCGATCGCATCATTGACATCGGCTTGACGACTAGTTACCTCAGATTCAAGAGCCGCTAGCTCTGCTTCTGCTTCTAAGACTACTGATGCTAAAATTGCGTCGTCGATGCGTCCTAATACCTGTCCTCGTTCGACGCGATCGCCAACATCAACCGTGAGATCCAATATTTGCCCTTCAATCCGTGAGCGCAAAGCCACCTCCCGCAAGGGAAAAGTCGTGCCGATATATTCTCGCTCCTGTTCCACAATATCTTCACGGGCGATCGCCACATCAACCGCTACTAATCTTTCGGCTTGAGGGCTAGCAGATTCACTCTGAGCATCCCCTGGAGGTAATAAATTGCAACCAGTAGAAAACAACAACGAACCAGGCAGAAGAATCAACCAATAGATAACTATGCTTTTTGCACGAATCGCCATGAGCTATTTTTTTCGAGAGAGAAAGATCGGCGGCACTATAGAAGAACGATTTATCATTGCAAGTAAGAGATTCAGTATCTCTACCTTAATTTCCGTAACAGGTAATTTTGCCTGAGTATAGTTAGATTTATCCTGGCTACAGCTCAAATTTGACGAACAAGATTTTATCGCTAATTAATATCACTATATCTAGTATCGCTCTAGTATTGTCGGGATGGACAGCATATCCAGCCTCTTCGTTACGAATGCTAATTGCACAGCAGCAAGACAGCAGCACAAAATTACCAAGCTATCGATAAAAATAGCCAAAAGTCAAGAATTTAGCCAAACCAAGCGATAATAGAGCGGCAAAAACTCTAATATTATTTTCTCAATTAAGAAATCTGCTGCATAGGTCACAGATAAGAGCATTGAAGACAATACCTACACCAAAAAAAGGTCACAGAACGTGACCCTCGTTAAACATTATTGAGGTGAAGCGAGCAGCGTTTTAGCTATTCAAATTAATCATTTCACTTCAATTCGCCGATTTATCCCTCATTGACACAACGTCTTAAATTGCATTGTTTAGGTAAGTTGTTCGACCTTCTCCTTGGCTGGAAAATATTTTCTTAGTAGAGCAAATAATTTGTTTTCATCAATTGGCTTTTGTAAAAAATCATTACAGCCAGCATCACTCATAAGGGTTTCTACAGCGGAATATTCGCTGGCCGTAATGGCGATGATTGGTGTTTTGGCAAAAGCGGGGGTTTGTCTTAGCTCTTGCACCATGATCCAGCCTGGTTTGCTCATATATGCATCAGTTAAGATACCGTGGGGTTGTTTCTCTAGGGCGATTTCTAGACCTTGATCGCCGTTGTCAGCCAACAAAACTTTAAATCCGACAGATTCTAGCAATTCAGTTAGTAAGGTGCGGTTTTCTAGCACATCATCGACAACTAATATTGTCCGCTCCTGACCATTAAGCTCTGATAATAGACTAGATTCTAATTCGATTGAATCGACAGGTTCACTATTAGCAATTACTCCAGCCACGGGGAAAGTTGCCTCAAACCAGAAAGTCGAACCTTGATTAAGCCAGCTTTTGACCTTCAGTTCGCTCCCCATCAGCTCCACAATTTGATTGCTAATAGCTAGACCCAGCCCAGTACCGCTATTTTGCTTCTCTTGGTCTCCAACCTGTTCAAAAGGCTGGAAGATTTTCTCGACTTCATCAGCCGCAATCCCAACACCTGTGTCCTGTATGGCAAATTTGATAGTTTGCTGTGCCATAGAGTTAGCTGATTCTGGCGGCAGCAAAGCAACTGAGCTAACCATCAAGGTTACTTTTCCGCGATCAGTAAATTTGATTGCATTGCCTAATAGATTAATTAATACTTGTCGTAGGCGTTTTTCGTCCGCCCGAAAACTAACTGGTAATTCTCCTTCAGTTTTATATTGCAGACCAATATTTTTTTCGTCGGAGCGCATTTTCATAATGCTGATAACTCCGTTCATAAAGTTGTCAAAATCTAAATCAGCATAAGTCAGATCTATTTTGTTGGCTTCTATTTTGGCGAAGTCGAGTAAATCGCCAATTAGAGAAGATAAGTGATTACTACCCTGTTCGATCACCTTGAGGTTTTTAATTTGAGTAGCCTTAATTTCTGACCATTGGGAGTCATCTATTTTGTCTAGCTCAATTCCATTAACGTTGCGCTGTAAAATTCGCGAATACCCCAAAATACCGTTAAGGGGAGTACGCAATTCATGACTAATGTTAGCCAAGAATCGATCTTTAGTTTTGTTAGCTACTTCTGCTACTTCCTTGGCTTCTTGTAATTCAGCAGTTCTTTCTTCAACCCGAACTTCTAACTGTTCGTTGACTGTCTTTAATAAATTGAATTGGCTTTTGAGCTGCATTGCCATTTTGTTAAAGGACTGAGCTAAAACACTGATTTCCTTGGCTCCGCCAACTGCAACCTGACGATCCAATTCTCCTTGTGCCATGGCTTCAGAAGCCTCGCTCAACTCATAGATTGGTCGGGCAATCCAGCGAGAAGTATATAGCCCGAGGATCGTCGCTGCCCCCAAAGCACCTAAACACAAGAAAATAGTCGTTCGAGTATTGGCATTGATCTGCGCCATAAAGTCTGACTCGGGAATTACAATCGCTTTCGTCCAAGACAAACCATTGCTATCGGTTAACTGACTGATGGTGAGAAAATGCTGTTTGCCATCAATTTTAAAGTTGATGATTTGTTCGCTATTGGCAGCAGTAAGATCGCCAAATTCGCTGTTTAAATACTCGGCTGTTTGACGAGTCAGCGGGTTTTGACTATCAGTGCTGTGTATTTGTTCGGGCTTATCTGAGACGATCGCAAATGGTTTTTCAGCGGTGGAAGTTGCCACCATCATTCCCTTTGAGTCGAAAATAAATGCTTGACCAGTTTTACCAATTTTGAGATCGTTGAGAAATGAACTAATTTGGGCAATGCTCAGATCTGTAGCCAAAATACCCTGAAATTTTTGCTCGCGATCATAGTAAGGCTGTCCAATGGTAATCGCTAGGGTAGGCGGATTAACCCAGGCATAAATCTCTGTCCAGGCAGTACCGTTAGCTTTTTGAGGGACGGTATACCAAGGTCGATTGCGGGGGTCATAATCGGGAGACGCTTTGAGAAACTGATCGCGATCGCCATTTTCTTTGATGGAGTAGGTTCGCAGTGTCCCAGTCGCTTCTGTAACTTGGTATCTAACGGTTTTGTCGTCGTTGATCTCTAGACCGACAAACTCACCTTGAGCACTCCCAAATTGAATATAGCTAACTTTGTCAAAGATTTTGCTTTGCTGCAAAAAATGCTTCTCCATGCTCTGTAAATCGTTGAAGTCTAGCTGACCCAAATCGAGCGCGCTTTTGTTGAGCTGATTGATCTGGTCAGGAGTATTTAAATAATCTTTGACGTGTCTGTTGATACGACCATCTACCTCCTCCATTAGCTGCCCTGCTAAATCTTGAACTGATTTTTGACCGTTACGCAGAGATAAGTATCCCGTAAGTCCTACTGCTGCGAAAATCTGTAGTACAAACGGAACAATTAAAATTATACGCAGTGGTAATTTAGAGCCGTTTTTCTCTGGAGAAATACTATTCATATAAGTAATCTTTTAAGCTTAACTACCAGTAGAGTTCCCAATTCTAAGGTTTTTATTTGGTCTGACGGCTTTTAACCCTGCTAATGTTGCTTATACTGCATATCTATCCTTGTTTGATGTGATTGCTAACATCAATAGCAAGATTCATCCAATATGAATCCCATATCTGTTCTTCAATCCGCGAATAGAAAACTACCTCTCAGAAGAAAAATTATGTCAACACATTACTGCTGATGTTGCGCAATATCTTCGCGAGTGATCGCTGTATTGACCAGTACCAATTTTATTGATTAACGAGTTTGAAAGATGTTTTGTACCATTGGCTTATCGATCCTGGCGGCGGCGCGGTCTAACTCCTCTATTTCTCCTGCATCTAGTAACCAGTTTTTCGCGGCAATATTATCCTCCGCTTGAGCAATATTTTTGGCTCCTGGGATGGGAATTGCACCCTTGGCAATGCACCAGTTAATTGCTACCTGCGCCATGGTTTTGCTGCGGTGATTGGCGATCTCTTCTACACAATCTAATAGGGGTTTGGCTTCGGGTACGAGCCTCCTAAAGAGTAACCCACGTAAACCCTTGGGGTAGGTCTGGCGATCGCTATATTTTCCTGTCAGAATACCCAAACAGAGAGGACTGTAGGCAATTAATTTAATTCCTAATTCATCACAGGTTTCTTTAATACCCAATTCCGTTATAGGATAGGTCGATAAAAGAGAATACTGCACCTGGAGGGTTTTAATCGGAATACTGCGACGGCTAAACTTGGCATGAATCCGCTTCAATCGTTTGGTGCCGTAGTTGGATAAGCCAATGCCTTTAACTAAACCCTGTTCGTATAGATCCCCCAAACCATCTAATAGTTGCTCCTCCTGCCAGGGAAAGTAGTTCGCCGTTGACCAATGCATCTGAGCTAGATCGACCCGACCCATCCTTTCTGCCGATGCCTTTGCTGCCTTGACCATCGATTTTGCCGTCAGTCGCCAGGGATAAGCCGCTAGCTTGGTTGCCAGACAAATTCGCTCTTGATTGGCTCCCGTATACTCGCCCTCAAATCTGCCCAGCAGCTTTTCACTCTGTCCATTGAGCTTCCCCGTACCGTAAGAATCCCCCGTATCAAACAGAGTAATACCATTGTTGACGCAGAGATTAAACACCGACTGTAGCTGGCTATCCATGCTCTCGTCATAGCTCCAAAGTAGGCGATTTCCCCACGCCCAAGTCCCACACCCCATTTGGGGTAAAACTAGTTCTTTAGTACTGGACATAATAACTTCTTAAATTAATTTGATAGGATATAAAAATTAAATCGGCTAGAATTAGCGGAATAAGCGTAAGTTAGCAGAAAAACCCTGCATATCGGCAGAAATTTACTCGGCTCTGCATCTCAACCATTACTTGATCGCCAATAATATATGAACACCCAACTGCCACTAGGTTCGGTCATTCAAGGTTCGCTAACCAAAGGTTTAGAAATCAGACTACACCCTGACGTATCGGTAGAGGATATGCGGGTCGGTAAATTCCTAGTGGTACAGGGGAGAAGATCGCGCTTCTTTTGCCTCTTAACCGATGTTTCTCTCGGCTGTTCGAGCGATCGCATTATTGCCAACCCCCCACCTATCGACGATGATTTCCTACGGGATGTGCTGGCTGGTAGCGGCACTTACGGCACGGTGGCGCTGTCTCCCATGTTGATGTTTACTCCGACGGCAACAAACAGTGATTTTTCGACTTTACCGATAGATCCTGACGTGGATACTAATACTAGTCTGGGTTCGATGCAGGCAAACAGCAGTGCCGAGATGGAATTGTTGCCTGTAAAAACTATTCCCGCTCACTTTAGTCAGGTATATGAAGCGAGCGAACACGATTTCCGCAGCGTCTTTGGTTGGGAAGACGATCCTTTCCGTCGAAATTTTTCCGTTGGACGACCATTAGATATGGATGTACCTGTCTGTATTGACCTAGATCGCTTCGTCGAACGAAGTAACGGTATTTTTGGTAAGTCGGGTACGGGTAAATCTTTTCTTACTCGTCTGTTGTTATCGGGGGTAATTCGCAAGGATGCAGCGGTCAACCTGATGTTTGATATGCACTCCGAGTATGGCTGGGAGGCGATGAAGGAAGGCAAGCAGGTCAGTACGGTGAAAGGTCTGCGTCAGCTTTTTCCTGGCAAGGTGATTATGTACACTCTCGACCCCGAATCGACCAAGCGTCGTGGGGTTAGGGATGCTCAGGAGCTATATCTCAGCTACGACCAAATTGAGATCGCCGATCTAAAACTAGTTTCTTCCGAGTTAGGTCTATCCGAAGCAGCGATGGATAACGCCAATATTCTAGCCAGCGAATACGGCAAATCTTGGATTATGCGCCTCCTGAATATGACCAACGAAGATATCAAACTATTTTGCGAACAAAAAGGTCATGCAGGGTCAATTTCCTCTTTGCAGCGTAAACTACAGCGGTTTGAAACTCTTAAGTATATTCGTTCTGCCTGTCCCCATAACTATATTGATCAGCTAATCCAAGACCTGGCGGCGGGGAAAAACGTAATTATTGAATTTGGTTCTCAGGCAAACATGCTTTCCTACATGCTGGCAACCAACATGATCACCCGTCGGATTCATGCTAGCTATGTCAAAAGAGCAGATCACTTCCTGCAAACCAAAAACCCCCTCGACAAACCCCGCCAGCTTGTAATTACCATCGAAGAGGCGCACCGTTTCCTCGACTCTAGCATCGTCCACCAGACTATCTTTGGTACGATCGCCCGCGAAATGCGAAAATACTTTGTAACTCTACTGGTAGTGGATCAGCGTCCCTCTGGAATCGATAACGAAGTCATGTCTCAAGTAGGTACTCGCGTTACCTGCCTACTCAACGACGAGAAAGATATCGACGCGATCTTTACAGGAGTATCTGGCGGCGCAAATCTCAAATCCGTCTTAGCCAAACTGGACTCCAAACAACAGGCGCTAATCCTCGGTCATGCTGTACCTATGCCTGTGGTTGTCCGCACTCGCTCCTACGATGCTCAATTCTATCGCGAGATTGGCTGTACCGATTGGGAGGAAATGCCCAATGAGGAAGTATACGCCGCCGCCGAAGTAGCCAAAGCTGATTTAGGTTTTTAGGGAAAAACAGGATGGTCTTTTTATAATTGATAATTCTGGCAGCTTGGATTTATTATTAGTTCGCTGATTTAGTCATTTTTGACTGTTAGTCAAGAAGTCTTACTGCGATCGCTCAAGCCTCAAGAAGATAATCTTTTACCCCCCAATCTGGGACATGGTACGACTATAGTTACCATCAGTACCCGAATCTCGTTCTTTGAAGTTAATTTCAGGTTTTAATAACAGTAGTTGGGCGATCGCATCTCGTAATTCTGCCAAGTCTCCACCACTACGCAGAGCAGTTTTGAGATCGATCTGACCAGTTTCATTGAGCAGACAGGGACGCAACCAGCCATCGGCAGATAGTCTCACGCGGTTACAGCGATCGCAAAAGCATTCTGACATCTGAGAGATAAAGCCGAGAGTGCCTTTTGCTCCAGGAATTTGAAAGACATCGGCAGGACCATTACCCTTAATATTTGCCGCTTCTAGTCCCCACTTAGCGCAGATCTGACGGCGTAACTCCGCTGAATCAATCCAGGCTTTTTCGCCAAAGAGTTCGGGATTACCAATCGGCATAAACTCAATAAAGCGGACATGCCACTGACGCTCAATGCTTAACTCTGCCAGATCTAATACCTCTGTATCGTTCAAACCAGGGATGACGACGACGTTGAGCTTTAAGGGCGAAAATCCTACTGCGTGGGCGGTTTGAATCCCCTGCCAAGTTTGCTGCCAACGACTCCGCCCCTTATTGCCAGTAATGCGATCAAAAGTTTCGGGGTCTAAAGAATCAAGACTAATATTAATACGGCTTAAACCAGCATCATAAAGCGGTTGAGCCAAATCTTTTAAGAGAAAAGCGTTCGTTGTCAAAGCCAGATCTTCCGTCTCGGGTAGCTGGGAAATATCTCTGACCAACTCTACTAACCCAGGACGCAACAGAGGCTCTCCACCCGTCAGGCGAAATTTAGTAAAGCCCAAGGGGATAAACACCTGACGCAGTAAAGTCAGAATCTCTTGATTAGTCAACAACTCGTGATTAAGAGCATAATCAAACTTCGTTCCCTCTGGCATACAGTACTGGCAACGAAAATTACACTTATCAATTAGACTGATGCGGAGGTAATCTATTTTTGGCATTAACGAACTAGAGATTTATAACAATTTGTATTTTGCCTTGCCACGGGATAGCCATTGATAATGAACTATACGTAAGTAAGAAACAACAATTTTGAACGCAGTCTATCTATATGGAGCATACTATTAACAATAAGATAATTTTTTAGCAACGAGCAATAAGATAATCTACCAAATGAACTTTAACGAAGAGTTTTCTCTCCTATTACGAGCCTGTTATCCCTTAATTTATCTGCCAACTAGGGAAGAAGAAAGAGCTGAACAGGCGATCGCCAAAGCTACAGAAAAACTTGGTAAGCGTAACGTTTATATTTGGGATTTTGTTAACGGCTATCAGGAAAATCCGAATAATACTGGTTTTGGCAAGCGCAACCCGCTACAGGCATTAGAATTTATTACCAGAATGCCCGCTAATGCAGGTGGGGTGTTTATCCTGCGAGATTTTCAACGTTTTTTAGAAGACATTGCCGTATCTCGCGAGTTGCGTAACTTAGCTCGGGTTCTTAAATCTCAGCCCAAGAATATTATTCTTATTGCACCCCAGGTACAGATCCCAGAAGAGCTATCGGAAGTCATTACCGTCGTCGAATTTGCCTTGCCCACTGCCCCCGAAATCAAGACCGAAATCCAGAATCTAACTGCTGCCACAAGTCAAAACATGTCCGAACAGCTACTAGATGAATTAGTCAGGGCTGCCCAAGGACTATCCTTAGAGAGGATTAGACGAGTTTTGACCAGAGCGATCGCTAGCAACGGTAAGCTGGAAGAAGAAGACGTAGAATTAATTCTCGAAGAGAAACGCCAGTCTATCCGTCAAACCCAAATCTTGGATTACTATCCCGCTACGGAACAAATTGATGATATCGGTGGCTTAGATAATCTCAAAAACTGGCTACTGCGGCGGGGTGGGGCATTTAGTGAACAGGCAAGGGATTATGGTTTGCCGAACCCCAGAGGACTGCTACTGGTGGGTATTCAGGGAACAGGCAAGTCTCTCACGGCAAAAGCGATCGCTCATCATTGGCATTTACCCTTGCTACGCCTTGACGTAGGACGTTTATTTGCGGGTTTGGTAGGGGAATCAGAATCTCGTACTCGCCAAACGATTGAGTTAGCCGAGGCGCTAGCACCCTGTATCCTCTGGATTGACGAAATAGATAAGGGATTTGCGGGGCTAGACGGCAAAGGTGACTCAGGCACTACTAGTCGGGTTTTTGGTACGTTCATAACCTGGCTGGCAGAAAAGAAAACTCCTGTCTTTGTTGTGGCAACGGCAAATAATATTCGAGCTTTGCCCCCAGAAATGCTGCGTAAAGGGCGATTTGATGAAGTCTTTTTTGTGGGCTTACCTAACAAAGATGAACGTGAAGCTATTTTTAGAGTGCATTTAGCAAAATTACGTCCTCACAATCTAGGCAATTATGATGCCAAGCGGTTAGCATATGAAACACCAGACTTCTCTGGGGCAGAAATTGAGCAAACTATCATTGAGGCAATGCATATTGGCTTTAGTCAAAATCGTGACTTTACTACGGATGATATTCTAGAAGCGGCGAGCCAGATTGTCCCCCTAGCGAAGACGGCTCAAGAGCAAATCGAGTTTCTGCAAAAATGGGTAGCAGCGGGGAAAGCCCGTCTAGCTTCCAAAAATAATGATTTAAGCGATCGCATTCAGAGTCAACTTAATTAGATGACCAAATCTCTTTTTCTCAAACGTTTGTCGGCAACTGTCCAGTTTATCTTGGGCTTTATTTTAGGCATTAGTCTGATCGCTGGAATCTCTGGGGCGCTAGTATTCGCCTACTACCAAAAGATGTCTGTCTTGCCGAAAAAACCTGTCTTTCCCGAAGCCCCTGTCGCTGAAACCACCCCAGATCGAGTTGAAGCGGAGATAGAACCTTTAGAGTCTAGCACTGTAGATGAGACATCGGCAGCAGCGAATCTGCCCATAGCTGAACCTGAACCCGAACTGCCCCCTAATGCCTATCGGGCGACGGTTACTTGGCCCCAAGGTTTGAGTCTGAGAGCCAATCCTGATGTTGAAGCCGAAAGAATTGGTGGGATTGAAACCAAAGCGACAATTTTTATTTTAGAAGATTCTGCTGACGGTAAATGGCAGCGAGTTAAACTACCCTGGAACGGTCAAGAAGGTTGGGTCAAAGGTGGAAATACTAAAAGGCTCTGAGTTTGTCGCTCTAAGCTGTAGGCTTCAGGCTTGACTTAATTCCCAGCAGGTCGATTAAGAGCGATCACCTTTAACTCTTGATGTAGATCGTAGTCAAAATCCTCAGAAGCAGAGCCAGATCAATGAGTGCCGCTAATGGCTGCAAACAGCAATGGATATGGTCGATAATTAGCTATTTGCTAGAGCTTGTGGCTTGTGTCTAGCATAAAATAGCAGGCAAGATCCTCTCGTCACAAAAATACGTACTTTTGACTAGAATATTTGTCTCAAGACCCATGGCAGATGTATCCTGAATAAATATATCTATTAGTTTAACAAACAGCTGGGGATTGGCATTTTGGAAACACTTGAATTTGATGTTGTTATTATCGGCGGTGGACCTGCGGGCTGTACCTGTGCGCTCTACACATCAAGAGCCAACCTCAAAACCGTTATTCTAGACAAGAATCCTGCGGTGGGAGCATTGGCCATTACCCACAAGATCGCTAACTATCCTGGGGTAACAGGAGAAATGAGTGGCGAAGCGCTGTTGGACAGCATGAGAAATCAGGCTGTAGAGTATGGCACGACTTATCAGCGCGCTCAGGTTTTTGGTATTGATGTGAGCGAAGAAACCAAGAAAGTCTATACTCCTGAAGGTACTTTTACCGGTAGAGCTTTGGTTTTGGCTACGGGGGCTATGGGACGTAGTGGAACTCCTTTTGAAGGAGAATCCGAATTTTTGGGTCGGGGTGTAAGCTACTGTGCTACCTGTGATGGAGCTTTTTATCGCGATCGCGAAGTGGCAGTTGTTGGTTTAAATCCTGAAGCAGTCGAGGAAGCCCAGTTTTTAACTAAGTTTGCCTCGATGGTGCATTGGATTACTTTTAAAGATCCAGGCAAAGATGACTATCATGCCCAAGATTTGCTGACCATGTCTAACGTTAAACATTGGCGACGCGCCCGCTTAGCTGCGATCGAAGGAAATGATGGTGGCGTAACCGCAGTAAAGGTTAAACAGAAAGATACCCCCGAGCCATTATCTTTGGAGGTAGAAGGCGTGTTTGTCTACCAAAATGGTTCTAAACCTATTACCGATTTTGCTGGGGATCAGGTCGAATATAACCCTGATGGTGGGGTGAAGGTCGATGAGGATATGTCCACTAGCGTTCCTGGGGTTTGGGCAATAGGCGATATTCGCAATACTCCTTATAAACAGGCAGTGGTAGCAGCAGGAGACGGCTGTATTGCCGCTATGGCGGTTGATCGCTATCTCAACCACCGTAAATCAATTAAGCCTGACTGGGATCATTCGTAGTATTGTCCGTTTGAAAGCAGCTTCTTTTCTAAACAACTGAGATAAAAAATCAAAAAATTGGCATTGGACTTGATTATCGGTTCAGCGCCATTTTTATGCGAGATATTTTTTTATTTACACTTAATTGACTCAAACGGCATCGTAATTTTGATCAATATTACGAATCAAATTTTCATTTTTGATCCTAAAGTTTTCTTTCACTCTTTTTTTAGTAAGATTTACATAGATTCTGAAAAAGATATACATAGCAAACTAAAGTATCTAAAATTTAAAAGCTAAAATTGAATAAGTATTATAAGTATTAGTTTAATCTGACGAATTGTTGATTAAGCTATTTCACAATCGCAAGCGAAAAAAAACCTAAAGTTTTTCTAAAATTTTTACTAGACAAAAATCAACTGTTTATGGCAGATCCGATTCTTTTTTGGTTAATAGTAGCGGTAGGGGGCGTTCTCTGCTCGATGGAGTTGGTTTTTCCCACTGCTTTTGTCAGCTTTATGATGGGAATTGCGGCATTATTGGTGGCGATCGTCTCGCTATTTTTGCCACAATATACTTTATTGATGGGTTTGTGGTTGCTGCTCTCCACTGGATTAATTTTACTTTCCCGACGCTTGTTTACGCCCAAGCGTAAACTATCAATTACGGGAGACGATTCAGAGGCGACAGCGATTGGCGGGATTCCCGCAGGTAGGGCAGGAAGAGTAATTTATGAAGGGAATTCTTGGCAAGCAAAATGCGCGGATGAAACCAGAGATATCGCTCCCAACGAACCTGTTTATGTAATTAATAAGCAGGGAAATACTTTAATAGTTTTACCACTAAAAATGATTGATCGAGAATAAATTAGCAATTGGGTATCTTAAGCAAAGAGTATGACTAGAGCAATATTTAATTAATATTCAGGAGAAGTTACTTATGGGACAGTTTTTTACCTTAGTTTTATTACTATTAGGTTCTTCCACTCTGGCAGGAACGGTCAAAATTGTTAAGGAAAAAGAAGAATATTTAGTCGAAAGCTTGGGTAGCTATAAGAAAAAGCTAGAGCCTGGCTTGAACTTTGTTACCCCTTTTATCGATAAGATTGTCTACAAAGACACGATTAAGGAAAAGGTGCTGGATATACCTGCGCAATCCTGTATTACCCGTGATAATGTCAGCATTACTGTCGATGCAGTGGTTTACTGGCGCATTATGGACATGTATAAGGCTTTTTACAAAGTAGAGAACCTGAGAGATGCCATGGTAAATCTAGTCCTGACTCAGATTCGCTCAGAAATGGGTCAACTTGAGCTAGACCAAACCTTTACTGCTCGGACAGAAATCAACGAAATTTTGTTGCGCGAGCTAGATATCGCTACCGATCCTTGGGGAGTCAAAGTAACCAGGGTAGAACTGCGGGATATTATGCCTTCCAAAGCAGTCCAGGATTCGATGGAATTACAAATGGCAGCGGAAAGACAAAAACGCGCCAATATTCTCACTTCTGAAGGGCATCGTGATTCAGCAATTAACTCAGCCCAGGGTAATGCTCAGGCAAGACTACTAGAAGCAGAAGCAGCTAAAAAAGCGGCTATTTTGGATGCTGAAGCTGAACAGCAGGCAATTGTTCTTAAGGCTCAGGGTGAACGTCAGGAGCAGATATTAAAAGCGGAAGCAACAGCCGAAGCCATGAGAATCGTTACCGACAAGCTCAATACCGATCCCAAAGCTCGCGAGGCTTTACAGTTTCTCTTAGCGCAGAACTATCTAGAGATGGGCAAAGAAATTGGCAATAGCGAAAGCAGCAAGGTCATGTTTATGGATCCACGCAGCATGATTTCGACTATTGAAGGAGTACAGTCGGTCATTTCCCAGAATAACAATGCTAACGACAATAAAAATGGCAACGTTAGCAAGCCAGCGACGCCAGCGAAATTAGACCTTAAGCAAATTGAACGAGATTTTAATCGTTAGAGTTTAGTTAGGCAATTTAATAGATGAGTTTTTAGGGGCGCTTTGCGAAGTCGTCCCTATTTTAGTGGTAGTTGGTTTGGCTCAACCCGCTTAACTTTTTGGAACGATACCCTTAGTCTTGTTATCTTTAAGTCCTTTGTGACGTGTCGATAGAGAAAGACGCTCAATTTATGGGGTAGCTATTTCAATACAGCAGTAAATTTTCAATTGCGATCGCAACATCAGGAAAAGATAGAGAAAAAACGTTTCCTGTAGTAAATTCTTCAGTCTGGCTATAGCCTTGTGAATTTGGCTGAGTAAATACCCAAAGTTTATTGTGGGGTAGATCGATCACCCAATATTCAGGAATACCGTTACGAGCATAGGTAATGGTTTTGTCATACAAATCTTTGTCTAGAGTCCGATTAGAAACTTCAATCAGCCAGTAGATATCTTCAGGATAGGGATGGTGCAGTTTGTAGATATCATTGGGCAAACGAACTACGGCGATATCTGGTTCTGGTTCAGAATTGTCTAATGTAATCGGATGAGCTTCTTTAACTAAGGCGACATCTTTTAATATTCTTCTGATGTAGTTAGCAACACTATCATTTGTATAGCTATGAGGTACACCTTCGGGACTCATCTCAATTATTTCCCCTTCCAAAAGCTCTACCGGTTTTCCCTCTAGCAAGCCCGTTTCGACTAGCTGATGATAATCTGCGATCGTCCATTTATAGCGGGTTTTCATAACTCCGTTCTTACCTCTTTCCTCTACCCCTGTTAACTCTTACCCAATAAACCAATTTTATCTCGCTCTAAAAGCGCACCTAGTGGCACTTTTGGCATAAACCGAAGAACTCTAGGGTGTGATA
>JBCBWB010000126.1:0-15849 GCA_039817275.1 Cyanobacteria bacterium J06648_1
ACTTAATTTAAGCTATTCTAAATTACTAATATCCAAAGTAAGCCAAGTTTTAAATTTGTAGTTAACACCAAACATTTATCTGAGTGAAACTACTTAGATTGGAAAATAGACTGTAAGATAATCTTGAGAGTTAGCTGGCTTATCAATGAGAATTTTACTGGTAGATGACGACGAACAATTAATGGAGGTGTTGGCGGGTAAGCTAGTCGAACAGCGTTACGCCGTAGATATCGCCAACACGGGTGAGATGGGCTGGGAGTTCGTCCTTTTATTTGACTTCGATCTTGTCGTTCTTGACTGGATGCTACCCGATATTGATGGAGTTGAACTTTGCCAGCAGATTAGGGCAGAAGGCTACACCATGCCAATTATGCTCTTGACTGCCCGCGATCGCCAAACTGATAAAGTATTAGGACTCGATGCAGGAGCAGATGATTATGTAGTCAAGCCCTTCGATTTTGACGAACTGACTGCCAGAATTAGGGCATTGCTGCGCCGTGAGATTAATGTAGCTTCACCGATTTTAGAATGGGGAAATTTGAGTCTCGATCCTAAAGCTCATGAAGTTTACCACCAACAGCAACTCTTATCTTTAACCCCTAAAGAATATGGCTTGATCGAACTGTTTATGCGCCATCCCCAACAGGTATTTAGTCCAGGGGCAATTATTAACAATCTTTGGGCGGGAGAAGATCCACCAGGAGAGGAGGCGGTTAGAACCCACATTAAAGGGCTACGCCAAAAGCTCAGGAAAGTAGGGATGGCAAAAGATACGGTTAAAACAGTTTATGGTGTAGGCTATCGTCTGAAGACAGATGATGATGTTAAGGTAAGCGACAAATCTCTACCTGCGTCGGAACCACAACCAAAAGAACTAAACAAAACAGCCGATCTCAATAAAATTTGGTTGCAGTTCAAAGATTTGGCTTTTGAGAGACTAGCTAGCCTGGAGGATTTAGTAGCAGCCTCGGCAAGAGATAACGTCACAGAAGAATTACAGACAGAGGCAAAAAGTTCGGCTCACAAACTGGCTGGTTCTTTAGGATGCTTTGGTTTTCCTCAAGGATCGAAGATTGCCAAGGAAATCGAACTATTATTGGGCAACAATGCCTTAGAATCAGAAGACTCAGAGCGAGTAAGTAGTCTCACAAAATCTCTTCGGGAAGATTTACAACATCAACCATTTGAAGAGACGGTGAAAGAGGCGCTGCACAAAAATATTTCCCTCTTAATTATCGATTGCTCTCACGATGAAAATCTAGATCGAGAGTTACTGGTAGAAGCCAAACGTCAAGGAATTGAAACCCATGTAGCATCAGATTTGGAACAAGCCCAAATAATTCTCGAACAAGATGATATAAATGCTGTATTGCATAAAATAGTCTTTCCAGATGGAGAAGATTTAGAATTTCTCGAACAGCTTCATCAACATCACTCTAGCTTACCTTTAGTCGCCATCGGTGAATCTCCCCAGCTATTTGATCGACTAAACTTTGCTCGTAGGGGTGGAAACTTATTTTTACAGCACCCAGTCGAGCCAACCGTAGCGATTTCCGCAGTTACCGAATTAATCGAAAATCTTGGTAGCGCAGCCAAAGTCTTAATTATTGATGACGATCCACAAGTGCTGCTGTCTCTATCGATATCCCTCGAACCTTGGGGCTTTGAAATAACTACCTTAGACAAGCCCACTCAATTTTGGGAAGTATTAGAAAGCGTGGAGCCAGATATTCTAGTTTTAGATATTGATATGCCCGATCTTAACGGTATCGAACTCTGTCAAATCCTGAGAAGCGATCGCTTTTGGCAGCAATTACCAGTCTTATTCTTGAGCGTACATCAAGACGAACAAACCCAAAATAAAGCTTTCAACATCGGTGCTGATGATTATATTTGTAAGCCCGTTACGGGATCGATACTAGCTAATCGTATTTTGAACCGCTTGCGCCGTAGTAGAAAATAGAATTAGGAGTCAGCGACTAACCACTAATCACTGTATCCTTCATCACAAAATCCTCAAGTTTGTTGCCTATCTTAAAACTATAGCTAGCTAGCTCATAGAGCCAATTACATTGAGGAGACATCATAGTATGCAAGTTAAAGTTCCCCTACAAATTACTTTTCGCAATCTCCCTCATTCAGACGCGATCGCCACCAGAATCGAACAGCAGTTGGAAAAGCTGTGTCACTACTGCGATCGCATTCTCCTCTGCCAAGTAATAGTAGAAGTTCCCCATCAGCATCATCATGGCAAAAATTCCTACCACATCAGAATCAATCTCAGCTTGCCTGGTGAAGAACTAGTCATCAGTAAAAGTAAATCAGGAAACGATTGCGATAATGCTTATATTGTTATTCGCGATGCCTTCAATGCTGCACAGCGAAAACTAAAACGTTTTGCCGAACCGCAAAAAGCCTGACATGACATCTTAAAAATTTATATTCCTGCTGAAGAATCGTCTAATAAATGCTTTGGCAGGAACAATATTTGAAAACGAAATTTTCAAACTCCGAGGTACTTAATATGGACTTTGAACATATACATATTAAAAACAGTTGGGCATAACATATAAAAAAACTTCTCAAACACCCTCTAAGATTCAAAACTTTGTTGCCAAGGAAATTAAGAATGTAACAAACTGTAGCGCGGGTAAAATTGAAAATATATTATCTAAATTCGTTCCAGCTTGGAAAGATAATTTTACTAATCAGATCGCATCCAAGAGTAAAAGAAGTGATGAAATAAAAAATTCTATTAATAGTGATAGTGTAGTTGCTAACCGCCATCAAATAGCTCACGGAAAAAATATGAGCTTCAATTATTCGTCAGTATCTAATTACTACAGAAATGTCAAAGTAGCTGTAGAGATTTTAGAAAATATAATCAAGTAGTTTTAAGTTGTTCGATTTGGTATATTGAGGCGATCGCACTAAGGCAAAAATTGGGAAAAAGCGATCCAGCTTTTAAATTTTTCGATATGAAGAAATAAAAAGATGCTGAGAATAATAACTAAAATCTTTATCGCTAGTATGTATATGCATTTCTAATCTAGTCGCGATCGCAATCCGCGCAGCCAACGAATCGCATTAAAGCAAAAATCGGGAAGAAAGGCGATCGCTAAATAAATCATTCTATATTGGAGTCAAAACTATTGGTAAATGATGGCTAAAACTAATAAAGTCTCGATCGGTAGTAAAAATCTCATAATTTCTGCGATTCGCAGCTGCACAAATCAAAAAATCAGTATTAGCTCCCTGAATGCCATGCCGACGACAAATATTAAAGTAGTCGGCTGCCGATTCATAATCTTCGATATCTAAAAATAGATCGGGAAAAGCTCTAAGACTGTCTTTTAATTTGTCAGATTGTTTTTGGTGCTTGATACCAGACAAAATTTCCTGTCTCACTGCACCAAGAAGAATTACCCTACCGTCACCGATTAAATCGCGAAGTCGATCGGCTATTGAATTATGTTGCTGTTGTCGCCTGAGTGCTAGTGACCAAATACAAGTATCAACAATTACTTTCATTGTCGGTAACGTTGTTGTTTGTAGTCATAGTCTTCGTCGTATCCGATTGTTCCAAACAATTCAGTAATTTTAAGTTGCTTACGCCGTTGCACGTACTCCTGCAAAGCCTCCTCTACTACAGCACGTTTAGTGCGATGCCCACCTAGTTTAAGTGCTTCTTGAATTAACTCATTATCAAGCTCTAGATTAGTCGCCATGAAAGTATTTCCTTATTGTGCGAGTTTCTCTACAATATAATGCACAAAACTAATTTCAGATACATAGGTGATCGCATTCTTGAACGGAAAATCAGACCTCGATCGCGATCGGGAATCAAAGTTTAGCGATCTATAAATCTAATTCCCGACCAAATAGTTTACTGGCAACAGAGATAAATTATTGAGCCGTAGCTAAAATATCTTGTGCTAACCGTTCGGGAACTTCCTGTAAATGAGCTTGTTTCCAGTTAAAGAAGCCAACTCCCAAAGTCAAAGAACGTAGTTCGATAATAAAATCATGCATCTCTGCTTGAGGTAAATATCCCTCTACTCGATCCCAACTATGCCAGTCGGCAATGCGATCGTAGCCTATGATTTGACCTCGTTTCCCCGTAATTAGCTGTAGAGCTTTAGCTGTAAACTCATTGGGGATAGAAACGGTGATTTCTAGGACTGGTTCTAACAGCACGGGATGGCACTGGCTCATGCCCTCCGTCATGGCAATTCTGGCTGCTTGTTTAAAAGCCTGTTCTGAGCTATCAACGGAGTGATGAGAACCATTTATTAGAGTAATGTCAACATCAACTACGGGAAAGCCCAAAGGACCATGCTGTAAATATTCTCTAACTCCAGTTTCTACCCCTGGAATATATTGTCGCGGTACAACTCCACCGACGATTGTTTGATGAAACTGAAAGCCTTCTCCCCGATTGAGAGGTTTTATATCGAGATAGACATCGCCAAACGCTCCATGTCCGCCGCTTTGGTGTTTGTAGCGACCGTGGCAATTAGTCGCGCTACGAATAGTTTCCTTGTAAGGTATTTGCGGTAAATGAGTGGTCATCGGCAAGTTATACTTGCGAACCAGACGAGCTAAGGCTACCTGAAGATGGACTTCTCCCTGACCCCACAAAATAACTTCGCGGGTATCGCCGTGCTGTTCCCAATATAAGGAGGGATCTTCTGCTAGGAGTTTAGTTAAAGCACTGCTAAGTTTTACCTCATCCTTGCGGTTTTGAGGTGCGATCGCCAGGGCATAAACAGGATTTAATCTATCTGCCTTGGGCAACGGCTTAACTACTTCTGTTCCAGTGGTTAGGGTATCTCCCGTAGCAGCATTTTCCAGCTTACCCAGAGCGACAATACTGCCCGTAGTGGCTCGTTGTAGAGGTATTTGCTGTTGTCCTTTTAGCTGATAAATACCGCTTGCTCTTTCCCCGTTGAGAGTAATTCCTTCGGTTAGTTCGCCCTGCCAGACTCTAACCAAAGATAAACGTCCACCTTGAGCGGTAAAGTAAGTTTTTAAGACTTGAACTATCGTCTCTTCGCTTTTTGTCTCGACCTCCAAGCCTCGACGTTGAGCCGTAACTTCAGGAGCGGGAGCTTCTTTTACTAGGGCATCGAGCAGGGGACGAACGCCAAAATCCTGTTCTGCTATACCAAAGAAAACTGGTACGATTAAATCTGCACTAAGTTCTTGTTTGAGGTCTTGGAGTATCTCGGCTTGAGGCGGTTCGATCTCTTCAATCAGCTCTTCTAATAAACGATCGTCAAAATCAGCTAAAGTCTCCAACATTTCTTGGCGAGTCTGATGTTCTAATTCTGCTAAATCTTCAGGTAGAGGAATGGGATCGGCAGGTTGCTGGGGATGATATTGATAAGCTTGTTCTGAAACTAAATCGATGTAGCCAATGCACTGACGATTCTGATGAATGGGATATTGCTGTGGCACTAAAGGACGACTAGAAACGGCTTTAAGTGCCTCCAGAAGTTCTCGATAGCCGTAAGAACTGCGGTCAATTTTATTAATAAATACCAAATGGGGAATTTTCCAGTCATCGAGAAATTTAAATAATGGTGATAGAGTTAAAACCTTTTCAACTAATGGTTCGCATACGACTACAACTACCCCAGCACCCACTAAGGCATTATAAGTTTCTTGAGCAAATTCAATCGAGCCAGGACAGTCTAAAAAGGTGAGATTAATTCCTTGGTGTTCGGTCGTAGCTACAGATAACTCGACGCTAGAAGCGCGATCTCGTGCTTCTGGTGAACTGTCGCCAACCGTATTCTGCTCTTTAATGCTGCCTTTACGGGTAATTTGTTTGGTAACAAATAAAATGCTTTCGAGTAATGTTGTCTTACCGCTTGAGTAGGAACCTACAATAGCCACATTACGAGCGTTGCTGCTGTTACTCATAACTAAACCCCATTCATTATGCTGATTTTTAAGTCGAGGCACTGTTTGACTGTAAGAATCGCTCGATTCTGAAGCTTTTAGGTGTAAAGACTCGGAGATAGATGCTTTGTTCGTCGCTCGACTACGTAACGTCAATAGTGCTTCAAGCTTTATTATCACAGTTTTAGAGGCAATTATAGACATCGATCGCAGCTTTCTTAACGAACAATTACAAAGTCAGGAGTTAAGGTAGATTCTTTGCTCCCAAGGCGAAGAAATCACAAGTTCCTCAAATTTGATTTCTAATATAGTCTCAGATTTTATGGAGGGCAAAATCAGTGATACCAATCGTGGCTTTTATAGTGGGAGCGAGTTTGGGACTATTTTATTTTGGTGGTTTGTGGCTGACGGTGCAGCAGCTTCCTGTTACTCAACATCCCTATCGCTTAATATTTTTCAGCTTTATATCTCGACTAGTAATTACCCTGTATGTTTTGTCGCTTATTCTTAGTGGCAACGGCGTATATGGTGTCATTCCTCTATTGCTTTGCTGTTTGGGCTTTTTGGTCATTAGAACAATGATGATTTTGCTCGTTCGATCGCGATCGAGAATGATCCTATGAATCTAACTCCCGACCAAATTATTTACTGGCAAAAAGGAATAATTACTCTCAATGCAACCATAGTTTTTACTTGGATAGTAATAATTTTGCTTGTAGCTAGCTCATGGCTAATTACTCGTAAATTATCAGCCTCGACTAAAATTTCCCCAGGGCAGAATTTGCTAGAAGTTTTAGTACAGGGAATTGGAATTCAAATTGAAGAAGTAAGCCAACAAAAACCAGAACCCTACGTGCCTTTTATCGGCACTCTATTTATTTTTATCGCTTTTTGCAATCTGCTAACGATTATTCCTGGCTATCAACCGCCAACGGGTTCACTTTCTACTACTGCTGCCCTAGCGATATGCGTCTTTTTTGCGATTCCACTATATGGCATTAAACAGCAAGGCTTTTGGGGCTATTTCCGCAAGTACTATCTACAGCCGACTCCGTTTATGCTGCCTTTTAATATTATTAGCAGATTTTCTAACACCATTTCTCTGTCGGTACGTCTGTTTGGCAACGTGATGAGTGGCACGATGATAGTCGCTATTTTACTATCGATCGCACCCTTGTTTTTTCCGATAATCATGCAGGCACTAGGACTATTAACTGGATTAATCCAGGCTTACATTTTTGCCATCTTAGCAATGGTATTTATCGCAGCAGCGACGACAAATAAGTAATAGATTGCATCATCATAGGTAGGAAATGTTTGACTAGGAGACTGGGGGACTAGAGGACTAGAGGACTAGAGGACTAGGGGACTAGGGGACTAGAGGACTAGGGGACTAGGGGACTAGAGGACTAGGGGACTAGGGGACTAGGAGAATGAACCAACTAACAACTAACGACTAACAACTAACAACTAACAACTAACCAAAAAATGGACAATCTCGGACTAATCGCCATGGCATCGATCGTAACCGCAGGATTAACAATTGCTGTCGGTTCAATTGCTCCAGCACTCGGAGAAGGCAGAGCTTTAGCACAGGCATTAAGTGCGATCGCTCAACAGCCAGATAAGGCGCAAGATATTACACGCACTTTATTTGTCGGTATGGCTTTAGTCGAATCGACAGCTATCTACTGTTTTGTAATTACTTTGATTTTAATTTTTGCCAATCCTTTTTGGGCGTATTTTATTGAGAAAGCTGCGGGATAGAGTTGTTAGTTGTCAGTTGTTAGTTGTTAGTCATGTAGATTATGCTTATCGATCCTTTTGTCATTGTCGCTCAAGTTATTAATTTTTTGATTTTAGTAGCTTTATTGAAGCGTTTTTTATATAAACCTATTACTCAAGCAATGTCAGCGCGATCGCAAAGAATCGAGCGTCAGTTAGCAGCAGCAGCCAGCAAAGAGCAAGATGCTGAAACTGAAAAAGCACTATATCTACAAAAACAGCAGGAATTAGCAAGGCAAAAGCAAGAATGGTTAGTTAAAGCCAGACAAGAAGTAGAATTGGAAAAAGAAGAATTGACTCAAAGTGCGATCGCCGAAGTAAATGCAATGCGATCGCAATGGTACAAAGATTTTGAGCGAGATCGCCGTAAACTTACTCATGAAATTCGCGATCGCTTGAGCCAGCAAATTAGTTTGGCAACTAGAAAAGCTCTATTAGATTTAGCTGATGCCAACTTGGAAGGGCAAATAGTGGAAACACTAATTAATCGTTTGTATAATCTCGATGATTCTCAACTAAATGCTATTCGTGCTGCGCCTGTTCCCAACCCCCGGCAGGAAATTTGTGTATATAGTTCGTTTACTATTTCTGACGGTCAAAAAGAACATTTAATGACTGCCATACGCGATCAGATTACTACTGATGCAGAGGTAAAGTTTGAGATTAAACGAGATTTAATTTGTGGCATAGAACTACGCGATCGCGGTTACAAAATTTCTTGGAGCGTAGAGAATTATTTAAAAGATTTTGAAGCTTTGACCGCAAAATTATCGGAGTAAGAAAATATATTCTGACTACATGCGGCGAACCGAATCGCCTTTCTGACTTCCTAAACCCTTATCTAGCCCATGCTTTTTACTATTAATCTATCCTGGCAAAGCATCTTAAACAACAGCATTGCTCTTTCTCAGCAGGTTTTAAATAGTTATCAACCTCAGTTACAAATTGAAGAAGTAGGTACTGTAAATTATTTAAGTGGAGGAATTGCTCGGGCTATCGGTTTGCCAAGCGTACAGGCAGAAGAATTAGTTAGGTTTCCAGGCAATATTATGGGAATGGCTTACAATCTTGATCGCGATGAAGTGGGAATTATTCTCTTAGACGACGGTGAGGATTTAAAAGCAGGTTGTGAGGTGCTGCGGACGAGAAGGGTTTTAGATGCGCCAGTAGGAGAAGAGTTACTAGGCAGAGTGATTGATGCTACGGGTCGCCCTTTGGATAATTTAGGGGTAGTATCGACAAGCAAACGTCTGCCAGTGGAGCGAGAAGCACCAGGGATTATGCAACGCGCCCCCGTCACCGTACCATTGCAAACGGGAATTAAGGTGATTGATGCTCTAATTCCGATTGGTAGGGGTCAAAGAGAATTGATTTTAGGCGATCGCGCTACGGGCAAAACGGCGATCTCCTTAGATACAATTATCAATCAGAAGGGTAAAGACGTAATCTGTATTTACTGTGCGATTGGACAAAGGAGTTCGGCAGTAGCCAAATTGATTGCTGAATTACGACAAAGGGGCGCAATGGATTATTCCATAGTCGTAGTAGCAGGAGGCGAAACTACTCCAGGCTTACAATACATTACTCCCTACGCAGCCACAACTATGGGAGAGTATTTTATGTCTCAAGGTAAGGATGTCCTGATAGTTTATGATGATCTAATTCAGCACGCCAGAGCATATCGAGAGTTATCATTATTGCTGCGTCGTCCTCCTGGTAGAGAAGCCTTTCCTGGAGATATTTTTTATATTCATTCTCGTCTGTTGGAAAGGGCAACTCATCTACGTCCTGAATTTGGCGGAGGTTCGTTAACGGCACTACCGATAGTAGAAACCGAGGCACAAAATATTTCGGCATATATCCCGACTAACTTAGTTTCCATCACTGATGGTCAAATTTATCTGACTCCCGATTTATTTCATAAGGGTATATTACCTGCGGTTGATGTCGGTAGATCTGTTTCTCGCGTTGGGGGAAAAACCCAATTACCTGCCTATCGTACTGTGGCAGGAGACTTACGCCTATCTTATTCTCAATTTGAAGAATTAGAGGCATTTTCCCGCTTTGGTTCGAGATTAGACGATGCCACACAAAAAAGCATCGATCGCGGTCAGAGAGTCAGAGAGGTACTTAAACAAAACCAGTATCAACCAATTCCTGTGGCAGAACAAATCGTGGCATTACTAGCCGTTATCCGAGGAGTTTTTGATGATGTCGCTTTAGATAAGATTGGTAAAGTAGAAAAAGCTGTACGTCAGGCTGTTAGAGAACAATTACCCGAACTGTACCAAAGAATTGAAGCTGGAAAAAAACTAAGTGAAAGCGATCGCAATACTATGGCAAATACTGCTCAAAAAATAAGATCGACTATAGATTAATCAGATTGTTTTCTTCACAACTTCCTCAAAGTCTATTTGTAATATTTATTGTTATGAAGACAGCGAATTTTCAAACTATTGCTGTTTATAAATTGCAATAGATTAATTTGAAGGCTTTTATCTTCATTCATATACAATAGTTAGCTCATGTATGTGGTGTTGGCTGAGTTGACTGTTAAATCATTAGTTCAGAGGAACAAACTATGAAAGCTACACAACTACTCCGTCAATATCGTTATGGAATCTTAGATTTTAAAGGTGCAAATTTGCATTCTGCTCATCTTGAGGCTGCCGATTTGACTAGAATTAATTTAACCAAAGCAGATCTTAGTGATGCAGATTTGAACGATGTAGATTTAAGTGGTGCTTGTTTGCAACAGGCTAATTTAACTAACGCTACCTTAGTTAATACCAGTTTAGTAGGGGCAAATTTATCTGAAGTAAATCTAATTGGTGCGGATCTAGAAAACGCCGATCTTAGAGGTGCCGACTTAAGTGGTGCCGATTTACGCTGTGCTAATTTACACGGAGCTAATTTGTGTAGTGCAAATATAACTGATGTGGATCTTGGTGGTGCTGATTTAAGCGGTGCGGATCTGACTGAAGCAAAAATGGCAGGTACAGATATTTCCGTAGCAGAAACCAAAAATGCAGTTTTAGAACACATCAATTGGGGTGAATGTGAAAGAAATCAGGAAAATACTACCCACCATTGGGTTAGTTGGTCGGGATAAACGGGCTTCTCCCTAGCTATTAGCTGTTAGCTTTTCTTGCCAATCTGATTTGGAGGTATCTACCGTACCAAAACTGCTAATGCGTAGCGAAGCTGGCGATGCTTCCGCATCGCCAGTCGTCTTACGACGATCTGGGCTATTGCCCTGTCTGTCAGGCTTATCCCTCGTTTCGGCAGATAAGTGAAACTAAGCCACTATCTTACCTAGTTCTACGAGGCGATACTCATCTAGTTTTCTAGCTTGCAAAAGATTACTAAACAAGTTTGACTGGGGATACTGACGCATCTTGAGAGCATATTCTACAACGTTTCTCGAACCGCCTAAAACCAGCTCGCTTTCGATCTCACTAATAGTCGCCACCTCCAAATAAAGATCGGGAGCAATTTTTTGGTTTAATCTTAATTCCTCTTCAATAAAATGCTTTCTCTTATCTAATGTAGAATAATCGAGAAAACCATAGTCAACGCTTTTTTTAATTTTATAAGCATAGTTTCCCGTTAAGAAAACCAAAGAAGCATGAGTTTGAATTATCCTCATGCTTTGAGCCACAGCATGAGGATAAAAGTCAGGCTGCTGCATCTGAATAATCAATTGAGCAAAATCGCTTACAACTACTACTAACGACTAATTTTGACGCATTTTTTATTTCGATACATTTCACCCAAATGAGCAATTACATCAATTAAAGTTAAGCGGAAATCGCTCAGGTATTCGACGTGTAGACCCTCAAGCATCAATTGCTTTTCCAAATTATCTATCAGATCAAGATGAATTTCAACAACTTTACTCATCGGCAGATCAATTTTGAATGCTTCTCTAGTAAAGTCTTCAATTTTGTGATTGATGCTATCTTTATCAGAAAAATAATCATAGAGAATGAGAGAATATTCCACCTTAAGGTCTTTAATAATTTTCTTCTGTTCAAATTCAGAAATATTGTCAAAATACTTTTGACAATGCTTTTCCTTGTCTACGGTCGAGCTAAATCTTTCACTTGATTTTATGCTCAAAATGTTTCTTTTTCTGCTGTAGACATCAATTTGAGGTTTGTAAGTTATATTAGACATTATTTAATTTCCTCGGTAGTATTCTAAATTGCTGTGACAGTAATTGCGACATTCCTAACTTGCTAACACAGATCGATTAGGCTTATTAAAAACAGTTGATAAGTTGACAATTTTTGTTGATTGTCGATGCTTTAATCTTGGAGAAACTTCTAAATTTGGCATCTCCGACCAGCAATGGCGACAAAACCAATACTCTCGATGATTCCCAAAGTGATGTGTTAGTGGGCTAGAACAACAAGGACAGGTATTTGAAGCATTCATAATTATTTAAACCAAGTTTTTTGTAGTGTTATCGAACGAGAGCGATCTTGAGATAAAATCAGATTGTTGCTAACTGGGGTTGCGACTGTTTGACTTTTAAACTACTGCAAGCAAAGATTGATTCGAGTATTTGTTCGCCTTTTTGGTTCGTATGAACTTCTAATATTTCTTCGGGCTTTGCTTCAAATAAAACTCTTTGTCGAGGGAAGCGGTGCGACCCCGCGTCGGCGCAAGACGCAAGGGAACGCGCACCAAGAGAGATAATTTTTTCTAAACTATATTTTTTGCCATCCCATAATCGGATAAGCTGTATTTTATTAGTAGAATTGAAGTAATAGCAGAGTGTATCTGAGGTTTGTTGCGTTAATGTCGAGTTGCTAACTGGTGGCATAATATTTCCTCGCTTCAATCTAATCTCAATATAGTTTTTAAATTTGAAGAACCTGTGAGGAATCTGTACAAAACCTCAAAATTATTAATATTCATGGTTAAGATATATGACAACCATCGAAGAACTCAAGCAAAAAATAACTACAGCCAACGACTTGAAATCTGTGGTTAAAACAATGAAAGCTTTGGCAGCGGTAAGTATTCATCAGTATGAAAATGCCGTAGAGTCTTTGAGCGAATACGATCGCACTTTGGAACTGGGATGGCAAATATTACTTCAGAAGCATCCAGAAAGATTGCTTGAAGAATCAACCCGTCAGACTCAGAAAGTAGGATTGGTCATCTTTGGTTCTGATTGGGGAATGTGCGGTCAGTTTAACGAGAAAATTGCCGATCGCACTCAGAAATATCTCGATTATCCAGATATCTTATCTGATGCTTCACCGATCTTATGTATTGGATCTAAAATAAGCGATCGCCTAGAAGCGATGGGGTATGACTGTGAAGCGAAATCTAATCTACCTAGTTCTGTCACGGGAATTACGACAATGGTTCAAGAAATAGTGCTGAACTTAGAAGCTTGGCGCGAACAAAATAGAGTCGAACGAATTATTGTTATTCACAACCGCATCACCTCTGGCACTACATATCGACCTACAAGATTACAAATTTTTCCTCTAAATTCTAAATGGTTGAGGGAATTACAACAAAAGAAATGGTCTTCTAAGTGTATACCCAGATTCACTATGAAGGCAGATAAGCTAGCAACAGCTTTATTTCGGCAATATTTCTTTGTATCCCTCTATCGTGCCTGTGCTGAATCATTAAAGAGCGAAAATACCAGTCGATTAGCTGCCATGCAAACGGCGGAAAAGAATATCTCCGAACGTCTTGGTGAATTAAATATGCAGTTCAACCAGCAGCGTCAAACGACTATTACAGAAGAATTGCTAGATATTGTGGCTGGCTTTGAAGCTTTAAACGAGTAATGAATGTTCTCTACCAACCCAAAAAACCAGAGATTTGGCTGGCTAAAGTTAGAGAATCAAAAGGTTTATTAATTACTCCTTTTGCCCCTGCATTGTAAAACCGACGACGATCGCTTGCTTGAGCTTTGGCAGTAATAAATATTGTCGGAATATTCTTGGTTTGGGGATTTTCTTGTAATTTGGCAATAGTTTGAATGCCGTCTAATTCAGGCATCATAGCATCAAGGAGAATAGCATCGGGCTTTTCTTGTTCGGCGATCGCAATTCCTTCTTTGCCACTAGAAGCACTCATCATCGACCAGCCTGCCTCAGATTCGAGGCAAAACTGTACCAGAGTTTTGATATCATCCTCATCGTCAATAAACAAAATACGCTTCACACCCATGTCATTACAATTACATAAGATTTAAATATTTTATCCATCAAATATGATTATTTTGTGATGGTTAATTATAGAAGTTAGGGGAGTTCGCATTTCGTGAGAGGCGATCGAGATAAATTTACTTTTCATTCGCTTTACGGCTTTGCGTTCGGTAGTATCGTCGATCATCGAGAAAAATCCAATTACTTTACCTTCAGCATCAAGATTGGGAATATAGGTCGCACTTAACCAGCCCTTCCAAGGTGCCTGTTTTTGAGCTTTATTCTGGGATAAAATTTTAGCAGCTGCATAAATCAATTCTTGTTCGCGATCGCATTCAACTACATAACTTAATTAGTTGCCAAACTTTCGATAATCTTCACAAGTTTCTCAAATTATTTCTCTAACTTAATCTGCAAATGTAATTTTCAAGGTTTCTTCACTGAAGGCTGACAAGATGTTGGAGCGATTGACTAACTACCTGCGATCAAATTTTAATGTTTCTCAGAATGCAATTACTTTAGCCACAAAAACTCAAGCTATCGAGCCTAACATTCTACCAATAGTTCTTTGGCAATATGGATTCTTAAATATTAGTCAGTTAGAACAAGTTTTGGATTGGTTAGAAGTGTCTAATTAAATTATGAAGTATCTCAGTCAAAAACAATGAATAATCGAGAATATATCTACTCTTTTCCTAACACAACCTGCACCTTAGCAATTATCGAGTATTTACGTGGAAAGTATCAATCGCACGTATATTCTGTCGCAGTTATCAACTTAATTGATCGCTGGCTAGTAAAATTAAACCTTAAAAGTTCAATTCCCTATCGAATCGAAAAAAATTTACAGGCTGTTCTCAAGGAAATGGGTTCGGCTGCTCGACCTACGCCCAAAATACTAGAAGCTTTAGCCAGCTTAGAACAAGGTGAGTCTCCTACCGAGGTGATGAATCGTTATCAGGTTGTGATAGTTGCTCATGGTAAACCAGAAACGCAAGAAATTAGAATTTTTCGCGATCACATTGTTGAAAGGTTAGGTTACTGTCCGCAAAATATGGCTTAAGGAAAGGCAGAAGGCAGGAGTGTAAATCGTAAATATTCAATAGCTATACTACTAATTTTGCTCTACAGTTGTAGATAGAAGTTAAGGTGCTCGATCTCGTTGGCGATAATGAAAAAGACGAGCAGAAGCTTGGTGTTTTCTACGCCAGAAAGACCAGTGCAAACTACGGACAGTTCACGGTGCGCCAACTGTGGGCGCACCCGTGTCCTCTTGAACGCATCCAGACTTCCAGCTTTTCTGCTCGGAGAAAAAAGGGGATGATCGATAACGTCTGGAAATTCTTCAAGTTGGAAGCGCAAAACAAATAAGAAAGCTCCTGCTGCCAGAACTAAAGCAGTATGGCGATGCCAACCAGTCCAAGAACGGACTTCGTAATCGGCTAGTCCTAAATGACTCTTGGCAAATTTAAAGCACTCTTCAACAGCGTGATTGGACAAGCTGAGGAAACCCCAGCGTCCCTCACGCTCAATTCGCCAACTAGAAGCAGCAGCCCAAGCTAAAGTTCCCAGAGAAGTATCCTTCGGAGCGAAGGCTTGATAATAGCTGAAAACAAAGCGGTTTTTATCCTTTGAGAACTGCCGACGAAAAAGAAACCACTGGCTATAGCCTTTTGGTTGAGTACAACTGAGTCGAACACGCGCCCAATCACTATATCGTTCTCCTTTACTGCCTGCTCCACAACTCAAAGTATGCCAATCTTCAAGATGCTCTAAAGTATAAGCTCTGACTTCAGCACAGAGTTTTTCCTCATTCCAAGAAGCCCGACCCAAAAGATTTTGAAATCGATAGGGGTTTTTAGATCCTACTTGTTCGGACATTTGCCAGCCATTCTTTCGTTCCACTGAGGACAGTAAAGCTTGAATGTAATCAAATGCTGCCCCTCTAGCTTCCGAACGCTTATAATGCCTTTCC
>JBCBWB010000127.1:0-14788 GCA_039817275.1 Cyanobacteria bacterium J06648_1
GCTCGCCTGATGAGGACGTTACGACTTCCTCATATGCGAAGCGGTACCCTTTAGGGTACTCCTCCCGTACAAGAGTTATACTTTTCGGCTATCTGAGTTGAGCAGTTGAAGCTACTTCTTAAACGTCTAAGAAAGATAAATAGACTAATAAAATAAATATGAACCCCGATGAGTCTTTGCTTGGTGGTGCGTTTGATACGGTGGAAACAACCTTTACCAAAGGTATTGCTGGAACTCTATTTGATATTGCCAAGCGGGTAGGTGGTAGCACTCTTGATGTTGTGGGGGAAAAGCGTAAAGCCAACAAAGCGGTTCAACAGTATGCCGATCGCTATCAAAAACGTTATGGCTTGCTCAGGCTATTAGGAATGCCGCAAGGAGTGGCTTTGGAGTCGATTTATACTCCCGTGCGAGTGCTAAACGAGTTGAGTATTCGTAACTTTGAAACTATTCCCGACTTAGAAGAAAATTATCGCGATCGCGATCTCCGCAGATTACAAAGAGGGGCATGTCGTTCTGAAGATGGTCTTACCGTCGCCGAGAGAAATCAATACCTGATGGTTTTAGGCAATCCAGGGGGAGGCAAGTCTACTTTCCTCAGACGTTTGGGTTTGGAAGCTTTTGCAGGAGAACAAGGCAAGTTTCAGGACAAACGCATTCCCGTACTGCTGGAGTTAAAACAATTTAATACAGAACAAGTAGATCTGATTGCGGCAATCGCCGAGGAGATGCAGCATTTTGGTTTTCCTCCATCTCGCGAATTTGCTCAGAAGGCTTTAGCAGCAGGAAAGTTATTAGTTTTACTCGATGGACTAGATGAAGTTCCTAACCAGTTTACCAACTCCGTCATGAGGGCGATCGATAACTTGGTGACTGGCCATGAGCAGAATCGTTTTGTCGCTTCCTGTCGTATTGCTGCCTTTCGGAGTAACTTTCAGCATGACTTTCGAGTCATTGAGCTAGCAGATTTTGACGATCAGCAAATTGAGCAGTTTATTACCAACTGGTTCAGTAGCGAACTTGATCGCCAGTCGGATACCGCCCAAAAGTGCTGGGAGACTCTTAACAGCGATAACAATAAAGCAGCCAAAGAACTAGCACAAACCCCATTACTATTAACCTTTCTCTGTCTCGTATATGGTCGTAAGCTCAACTTTCCGCCTACCCGTAGCCGCCTCTACAATAAGGCATTAGATATCCTCTTAGAAGAATGGGCGGCAGAAAAACGCCTCCAGCAAGAGCCAATTCATGAAGGGCTACATACCGACTTAGAAAAGGTGATGCTAGCAGAGATCGCCCACGAGAACTTCAAACACGATCGCCTGTTTTTTGAAGAGCAAGCGATCGTCAAATCCATTACTAGCTTCCTGGCTGATTCCGTCAAGGATGCCAAATACTTAGATGGCAAAAAAATCCTTCAGGCGATCGCCGCCCAACAGGGAATCCTCGTCCAGCGTGCCGAAGATGTCTATTCCTTCTCTCACCTCACCCTCCAGGAACATCTAACCGCTCAATACATAAATGAAAATGATCGCCTGGTCGAACAATTAATTACTCAACATCTAACCGATAAACGCTGGCGAGAAATATTTCTGCTGGTTGCAGGTTTAAAAAACGATGCTAGTCAATTCCTGCTGAAGATGGAAAAAGCAACTCGAAAGCTAATCTATACCGATAAACTGCATCGACTTCTAGTGTGGACAAAATACCGAGTTAATAACTCAGCAGGAGACATACAGCCTGTTGGGAAAAGAGCGATCGTTCTCGCCAGCGCCCTTGCCCTCACCAAAAATAATATTTCTGCTCTCGTTAACGCTTACTCCGAAGACAATACCTACTTCTTTGCCAACGCCTATGCCTATAGTCTCCGAAGCGCTATCGCTAACACCAAAGCCATCGCCAATACATACGCCAATACATACGCCAATGCTGATATTCCTGCCCTCGCTGAAAATGCTCTCGAAAACTTCATCGACCATACTCAATGGTCAGAACAATATCAAATTTATCGAGACGTAAATTATTCTCAGCTTATAGCCACCTTAAAAGAACTTCAACAAAACATGCCTCAAGAAAAAGAAAAGAAAGAAGTCTTTCCAGCCTTTGGCAAGCAAATGATTGAGATTTGGCTAAAGGCGTTTCAGCTTCAGACTGAAATGGTCGAGTTATCTAAGCAAGAGATAAAAGAACTAGATAGGTATTTCTATGCCAACCTGCTAATGGTAGAGTGCGAACAAGCAGCAGTGCTGGTGTTACGAAAAACCTGGCAAGAAATAGAGTCGCGGATGTTGATGCCTTTTCGGTGATTGGGGATTGAGGATTAAGAATGACATCTTCTTTAGCTTTTAGCCACCGAACAACGGGCTGTATTTCTCTTTGTGTCTTTGCGACTTAGCGCGAAATAAATCCCTCTTCACCTCTCAACTCCGACAAATGCGATCGCCGTAAGTACCTAAGACAAAACCAATCAGACACTGTAGGAAACTTTGAGCCAGCTACACCAACCGAACACAAACTTATGCCTCTCTCTGCGCCTTTGCGTCTTTGCGCGAAATACAGATCCCTCAGAGGGTGTTTGAGAAGTTATCTTCTATACAAGTCGCTTTTTGATTTTGCCCCCCTTGCCCCCCAACTCGCGCGTTCCCTTGCGCCTGTCGTCGGCGCGGGGTCGCTCGTCAAATTTGGGGGGAACAAGATCTGAAAGTCCCCCACCCCTTCCAACCTTCCCCTACAGGGGAAGACAATATAGTCTCTCCTTGCAGGAGAGATTTAGAGAGGTGGGATTTAGGGGGCTTATAAGTTATGCTTTATACTTTTAAAACATCCTCTCAACTCCGACTCCGACAAATGCGATCGCCGTAAGTACCTAAGACAAAACCAATTAGACACTGTAGGAAGCTTTGAGGCAGCTATATCAACCGAACACAAACTTATGCCTCTCTCTGCGCCTCTGCCCTAAAGAATACCGCTTCGCATACGACTCTGCGCGAAACAGATCCGCAAGCACAAACTAAATAGACCTAGAATTTTACTGAGATATCCCAATCTAATAACATTTTGAAGTCAATCATCTTTATTTGAGATGTATTATGTGCTATAACAAATGCATTGATAGCAGCTTTGAGTAAGATAAGAATAATAATCTTCAATGTAGTTCTTGCTTTTTTATCAGAATTTTCTGGATGAACTAAGCAGTTTTTATCAATCTACTCTTATAAAATTATGTTTTTTAGCGCATAACTTTCTTGATTAGTATTTATGAAGATAAGTAGGAAAAATAACTTCGATTTAATTAGATTATTAGCAGCCTTAGTAGTAGTGGCTGCACATACCGCAGATGTCTCACAATATGCAGCCTTTGAATTTATCTCCGCTACGTTTAATTCTCGGCTAGCAGTAGATATATTTTTTATTATTAGCGGTTTTCTTATCTTCAGAAGTTTTGAAAACAGTTCCTCGCTCACCAGCTATTTTCAGAAAAGAGCCAAAAGAATACTTCCTGCTTACGTGGCGGTAATTGTTATTTCTGCCGTTGGCTTATCTTTAGTTTCTAGCTTAAGTTTTACAAAATACTTTAATCTAGAATTTTTCAAATACATTTTCTTCAATTTAATTACCCTTAACTTTTTACAGCCTACCCTACCTGGGGTGTTTGAAAATCAAGAGTTCCAGGCAGTAAATATGTCTCTCTGGACAATTAAGGTAGAGATTATGTTTTATCTAGTTGTACCGCTGATTGCCTATTGGTTAAACAAAACTAATAAAGCGTGGGGCATGGTTGCTATTTATCTCTCGTCTATTCTTTACTCTACAGCAGTAGTTATCCTAATCAATCGCGTAGGTTCTGAGGGGTTTATCGGACAGCTAGAACAACAGCTACCAGGACAGTTGGCTTTCTTTATTTCTGGGGCATTTCTCTACAGCTTTTATAGCCAGTTTCGCCAGAATATTGTTGGGGCTTTGGCGATCGCAACTTTAATTATAGTAGTGCATAACTTTGCCACCCAGATCTATTTTGCCTATCCCATCGCTTTAGCCGTGTTCACAATTTATTTTTGCCTGATTTTCAAATATTTGGGCAACTTTGGCAAATATGGCGATTTTTCCTACGGTATTTATATCTGGCATTTTCCTATCTTGCAGGTGTTTGTCCACTTCAATCTATTTGAACAACCATTTATTGCCACTCCTCTACTGTTCGTCTGTGTCTTCGCCGCCTCTTTTATTTCTTGGAACTGGATCGAAAAACCTTTCCTCAACAAGCGATCGCATTACGTCAAGGCTGTCGAAGCTACTGCTAATGAAAAACAGCAGGTTTCAGCCAAAGTGGGTAGCTAAATCTTAATTCTCTGCTGCAAAAGCAAATTTCGCCAGTGCGATTCCATGTCTGGCGGAATCACCAAAAAAGGCGAGCCGTTAAACTCGCCTGTTACTTATTATTTATTACTCCTTACCCTGGTTCTTCCTCGTATTCAGGCGCTTTCTCTTTTTCAGGAATACTTATGGGCGGAGGATTAAAAGTTTGAGGTTCGGTGTCGTCATCCCAGACATCATCATTAGACACCTCTTCATACTCATATTCTTTTACGGGTGGCGCTTCGTATACCTTTGCCTCATATACTTCGGGATTAGCATCTTCCCAGTTATTTTCCTCATAATCATCCTCATAGGGGATAGCTTCGGCTTGCTGTCTCATGGGCGGCGGCGCTACGCGAGACTCTTGCCATTCATCCTCATCCCAGCGTTCTTCCATTACTGGTTCTCTCGTATCCACAGGAGTCGAAATAGGAGTTCTCAGAGGAGTTCCTGTTGGTAGCTGATTCTCCGCCTTAATAGTTTGCGGGTAGTAACCAACATCTTTTTCCCAAGGAGGACGACCAATGCCCAGACGCTCTAACAAGCCAACGGATATCTGTTCAATCCGTTCTTCCGAACCTTCAAAGACAATTAAACGGTTGGGACCACTGCTCACAACTTCCTCGATAGATATCTCATAGGTACTGATAAACTGTTCGGGGATTTGTGGCAGTCCCAAAGAAGCAATGACGATCGCATTAACAGCACCATTCTCGGCATCGAACTGAAAGTCTCTAACTTTGCCCAGAGGCTCACCAGCTTCCGTAATAACCTCGCAGTTAACTAATTTACTATAGATTTCAATATCAATATCTTCGATCGCACTTTCGTCTTCTACCAGAATTACATCTCCAGTTTGACGAATACTATCGAGATACATATATTTGGGTATCCCCGAAACAGATAGTAGGTTATCCCGTAATCCCAAAGCCACTATTTCTCTGCGGTCTATATCTACCAAGACCTCTTTTACTACACCGAGTCTCTTGCCGCTGTTACGAGCAATAACTTGAGTATTGATAAATTCAGAGCGTAAATGTATATTTTCGGTTGTCATGTTGCTGTTTGGTTAATGTAAGCTGCTGCTTGCACCTTCTGTTTATATAGTACTTCTATTAAATGAGTCTTTGTCTCAAAATAATGCCATAAAAGCTGCCCCAGATATGATTTTTATAATTGCTAAAGTCAGCGCAGGATAAATTCCTTAAACTCATTCTAGCTAATCCCCAGATATTTGCCCTATTGGAGCATGAATACTGGCTTTTGGCAAGAAAATCATCTAGCTGGTATCAGAACCACCATTCCAAGCAATCTCAAGACTTCAGTAGTATGTAGCATTAGCGAATTGCTGCTGTTTTGAAATCGACAGGTTGTCATATTTTGAGCCAATGTTACTCGACTTTCTTGAATGGGTATTCTAAGATTGTTGCTGTTCGAGTTTTAAGTGCCTTCAGGAATGCATGAATCAGCTCAATTCTATTAATCGCGATCAAGACAATATCAGATTTTTTGCGGATCGGCTGCCAGATCTACTAGGAGAGCTATCCTACGCTGAAGAAAATAATTGTTTGAGAGTCGTTTATAATTCCACAGTTTTCTATATTCACTTTAATGAAGGGCAGTTGGTTTATGCAACTAATTCTGTTGCACCCTTTGAACGACTAGAACGCCACTTACGTCGCCTGAGTAATCAGAACAATCAGATTACTAACTCTATTATTAGGCTGCCACGCCAGAAGTTTACGAACGATCTCCAGTCATACACTAGTTTTCCAACCGATTATCAAAGCATCATGTGGCTATTGAAAGCGGATCATGTGACGGAGAACGAAGCTATCACTTTGATCAGGAGAATTACCAGAGAAGTATTTGAATCTTTCCTCTGTTTGCCCAATCTGCAAAAATATAAGATTATCCCCAGATCAAACAAGATTGAGGAAGTCTGTCGCTTTGAACTAAATGCCTATACAGAACAATGTCGCAAAAGATTAAAATCTTGGGAGGCATTTGCCGATCATATTTGGTCTTCTTATCAGCGTCCCTATCTGATAAATGCAAAAGGTTATCAGATTGACAATCTGTCGGTGCAGCAAAATGCAACTATTAGTAAATTACTCAAAGGATTAAACTTTCGTCAAATTAGCGCTGTCATAGATCGCGATGAGCTGGTAGTAGCCAAGATTCTTTACCCTTCAATACGAGACAATACTATAGTCATACGAGATCCTAAACCGCCTTTCGATCTGCTACCCAACTTGCCCCAGCAGAAAAATCTTTTTGAGCTACCTGCTGATCCAGACTGGCGCGGTGAAGATAGCGGCTTTCTTAAGGTGAATTCTCACAGTAAACAAACTGTAATTGCCCTGGAAAATACTTGGAGAGTAGCTTATGTAGATAACGATGTTGCCGCACAAGAAAGTTTGGGCAAATATCTCGAACAAAATTTGTTTTGCGTCCTAGCTATCACGGATGCCATGAATGCCTTTGCCGAATTAATCGAATTCCAGCCCAGCATAATTTTCCTGCGGGCTGACATGCCTGAAATTAACGGTTATGAACTCTGCGCTCTGCTCAGGAATCATCATGATTTGCGTTCAGTCCCGATTATTATGGTCGGTGAGCCCTCAAGAAGAATCGACGAAGCAAAATCTAAGCGTGCGGGTGCAACCAAAAATATTGTCAAACCTTTTGATCGCACTAAACTATTGACGACCATTTGGCAGTATCTTCAGTGATTGATTATGTCATAGATTAAATTAGCAATGTCTAATATTTTTGTTGGCTGAGTAACTGTTGAAAACTATCCTTATTTGGCAGCGAAGACTGTGCGCCGTTTTTGGTCACGGCTAAAGCACCGCCGACTGTTGCCCACTGCACTGCTTCCTTGTGCTGCTTGCCCGATGCTAGAGCTACGGCCAAAGCTCCATTAAAGGCATCTCCCGCCGCTACCGTATCTACCACCGTGACATCAATTGGCTTGATCCAATAGCTCTCCTGCCCATTGCTATAGAGTGAGCCTTGGCTACCTAGGGTAATAATCACATTTTTAACTCCCATCTGGTGTAGAGAGGAGGCAGCTTGCCTAGCCGTAGTCACACCATCGACTGTGAACCCTACTAGCTGACTGGCTTCGATTTCATTGGGGGTAATGATATCAATCAAACCATATAATTCCTCTGGTAGGTCGGAGACGACGGGAGCAGGGTCTAGAACTAGCAAACAGTTATGGGCTTTGGCTTCCCTGGCTGCGGTTAAAACTGTCGCAATAGGAATACCCAATTCCAGCAGTGCAATCTTTGCCTGGGGTAATAATTGTTTGAACTGTAAAATTTCTGGCTCGCGCACCAAATTATTTGCCCCCGCAGCACAGGCAATGGTATTTGCCCCAAATCGATCTACTACAATCGAAGCAATACCCGAATAGGTATGAGGATTAATGGTGATGCCAGAGGTGTCTACTCCAGCATCTTTTAAACTTTCAATTAAGGTTTGACCAAAAGAATCTTCGCCTACCTGACCGACCAAACTGACTGGTACGCCTAATTTAGCGATCGCCACAGCCTGATTTGCTGCCTTGCCTCCCGCAGCCGAGAAAAAGCGATCGCCGATTACGGTTTCTCCCTTAATCGGTAGATGAGGCACTTCGACTACTAGATCTAGATTGATACTGCCAAAGACAACTACGGTCATTTTTATATCTGATTAATCTCGACTGTTTACTGATTATATACGTCTGCTGGGAATTAAAATCATTGCGGAAATGGCGTTAAGCGACAACTGTAGCGATCGCTTTGAGCCAATACAGGTCAGTAAATCTAGGTTAGTTCGATAAAGATTTATGAACTCATTTGGTCGAGCGGGTTCTCTGTCAAAGGATTAGGGGAAATCTTAGATTAGATAATTCTCTGTAATTAAGAAACTTTTTTTACTGAATAGCCAGCAAAATACTCATCGAGCGATAAAAAATGAACCTGACGCAAAATCTGTCTCGTCTCTATCAAACTAGACTACAAATAGGCGATCGTCTAAATAAGATTACCGATGCCATAGACCACAGCAATTTGGAATTACCTCTAGAGCGAGAGTTACAAGATCTTAAGACTACTGCCGACAATTTGCGTTCGGGAGTTTTTCGTCTGCTGGTGTTAGGCGATCTCAAGCGAGGTAAAAGTACCTTTCTCAACGCCCTATTGGGAGAGCAAATCTTACCCAGCGATGTCAATCCCTGTACTGCTCTCTTAACCATCCTCCGTTATGGTACAGAACCAAAGGCGATCGTTTATTTTCAGGACGATCGCTCGCCAGAACATTTGGATCTCAAGACTTTCAAACAGCAATATACAATCGATGCGGACGAAGCCAAACAGCTACAGCAAAATAATACTTTGGCTTTTCCTGAAGTAAAACATGCCGTAATTGAATATCCTCTGGCTATGTTGGCTCAGGGAGTGGAAATTATTGACTCCCCTGGATTAAACGATACAGAGGGACGAAATCAGCTGTCCTTGGAGTACGTCTATAGCTGTCAGGCAGTTTTATTTGTGATGCGCGCTATGCAGCCCGTAACTATGGATGAACGACGCTATTTGGAAAATTATCTCCAGGATCGCGGCTTGGCTATTTTCTTTTTGCTCAACGGTTGGGATGAAATCCGCAAAGGTTTGGTAGACCTCGATAATCAGGTAGAGTTAGAGGCAGCAGAAAACAAAATCCGTCAGGTATTCGACAGCAATCTACGGCAATACTGTCAGGTAGCAGGACAAGATTTGTATCAGCAGCGCGTATTTGAGATCTCAGCATTGAATACTCTGCGTCAAAAGCTTAAGCATCCTGATGTTGATTTGAGTGAAACTGGCTTTGGTCAATTTACCCAAACCTTAGATCGCTTTTTAACCACAGAGAGAGCCGCTACGGAATTTAAACAGGCTCAGTTAGTTGCCCGACAAACCTGCGATCGCCTGCAAGAACTAGTCAGTCGTCGGATTCCGCTGCTCAAATCAGATATTGCCAGCCTCAAAGCCAAGATAGCTTCAGTCAAGCCAGAATTTGCTCAATTACAGAATATCAAGCACAGCTTTAGTGCCGAAATTATGACGGTGCGCGATCGTCAAACCAGAAGTCTAGTAAATTCTTTTGAGAACTATGTGCTGAAGCTAGGAGACACTTTTGAAACTGATTTTGCCAGCTACCAACCAAGTTTAGAATTTATTGGCTTTCTCCGTCCAGATAAGCGAGAAGAGTTTAATCGGGATTTTAAACAGGCTTTTGAACGCTATTTACTAGATAAACTAGCGCGTTGGGAATTAATCGCCGAGAAAGAACTAGAACTAGCCTTTCTACAGCTAGCCGACAGCGCCGCTACCCAAGGGGCAAACTACCGACAGCTAATTAACCGCATTGATGAAAAATTGATTGGCGATCGCATTTTAATTGATTCCCACAACTCAGAAGACGACTCTCCTGGCTGGGCAAAGTGGGCAATGGGATTCTTTTCCTTGGCAACAGGAAATGTGGCGGGGGTTGCCTTAGCTGCGGTAGGCTTCAACTGGAAAAATATTCTCGTCAACTGGCTAGCAGTAATCGGCATCAGCAGCTTTTTAATTATCTTTACAGGCATCTTAATCAATCCAATTGGGATTGCCTTGACTAGTTTAGGCGTCGGCGCGATTCAAGCAGATCGGGCAAGACAAGAGTTACTTAAGGCCACTAAAGCCGAATTTGTCAAAAATCTGCCAACTATTGCCCAAAAACAGCAGTCCACAATCAAAGAAATTATTGAAGATTGTTTTAATAACTATCATCGGCAAGTTATCCAGCGTATTGAAGCAGATATTGCCGCCCGTCAGGCAGAATTGGATACTCTGCTAGTTGAACAGGAAAACCAAGGAGAACAACGTCAGACAGAGATTCAACAGCTACAAAACCTATTGAGTAAAGTATCAAGTGCTTACACAGAGCTTGAGTCTCTCATCGATCGTCAATAATACTCCGCGTTAACAACCATAAGGCGATCGCCCCAATAGTCAGCAGGCGATCGCTTTTTAGTAACTTATACTTAGAATATCTCTACTCTTAATTAAGGCTAACTTCTATCCCTAACCAATCCAACCTGCACTCAAGACCACAGTTAGGGTCACAAAACCGATGCCCAAGCCCCAGGTAATACGGTTCAAAGCATTCTCTGCACTTTTAGTACTAGTAAACATCTGCGACTGTCCACCAATTCCGCCCAAGCCGTCACCTTTGGGACTGTGTAACAAAATTAAAACAACGGTCAGAAAGGCACAAAGGGCCCAAACGATCTGTACTATTTGATAAGCGTTCATGGTTAGAATCTAAATTTATGATTTATGGCTTAATTTAACTTTAACTATCATTGTATGCTGCCAGCCTAGTCATGTTCAAGTTTTTGGATTTTTGGCAAGCACAAAAAAAAGAGTGAACATCATTCACTCCTTATTGTTAAATACTGATTGTGATCGCATTTCTGGCTAGCGCGAAATCTTGATCGGCGTTCGATTGGGCTTTGCCTCATAAATTGCTGGTTCGATTAACGAAGTTCCCGTCATTTCTTCAGGTTGGGGAATCTGGAGAATATCCAAAATCGTCGGCGCGACATCGGCTAAACAACCATCCTTACGTAAAGGAACATCAGTACCATGCCCAATGATTTTTCTTGCCTCGCCCTCAATTAAGATAAACGGGACGGGATTGGTAGTGTGGGCTGTCCAGGGATTCCCTTCTGGATCCCGCATATATTCAGCGTTACCGTGATCTGCCGTAATTAATAAAGTGCCGCCTGCCTGGTTTACGGTTTCAATCACCTTGCCGATGCAGCGATCAACGGTTTCAATTGCCTGTACTGCTGCTTCTAAGTTGCCTGTATGCCCCACCATGTCAGGATTAGCATAGTTAACCACAATCAGGGAATAAACCCCCTGTTTAACGGCATTACAAACAACGTCCGTCACATCTTGAGCCGACATTTCGGGCGCGCGATCATAGGTTGCCACCATGGGACTCTGAACCAACTCTCGGTCTTCGCCCTCAAACGGTAATTCTAAACCGCCATTGAAGAAATAAGTAACGTGGGGATACTTCTCTGTTTCTGCGGTACGAAACTGGCGCAAACCCTGGTTAGCGATGACTTCACCCAAAATATTGGTCAAGTTCTGCGGTTTGAAAACCACCTCTACAGGAGCATTAGGATCGTATTGAGTAAAGGTAACAAAATTTAGTTCCGCAATTTTTTCGCGCTCAAAGCCATCAAAATTATCGTTAACAAAGGCATAGGTTAACTGTCTGGCTCGGTCGGGACGAAAGTTAAAGAAAATAACCGAATCTCTAGCTTCGACTGCTCCGAGAGCAATTCTGGTAGGGAGAATAAATTCATCGGTGATATCTGAGCTGTAAAAGGATTCTAAGACTTCAGTAGCAGAACGAGAATCTACCTTTTTGTTACAGGTCATGACATCGTAAGCCAGCTTGATTCGATCCCAGCGGCGATCTCGATCCATCGCATAATAGCGACCGCTAATGGTTACAATTCGACCGATACCAGTCTTGTCTATTGCCGCCTGAATTTTATTGAGAGCTTTAATACCTTCTGTCGTGTAGGTATCCCTACCGTCGGTAATAGCATGAATGCAAACATCTGAGATGCCGTTTGCTTTAGCTAGGCTCAATAGCCCAATTAGATGTTTGAGATGAGAATGAACACCACCTTCAGAGCAGAGCCCAACTAAATGTAACTTGCCTCCTGTGACATTAGCTTTGTTGCAAGCATCAATCAGAACTTGATTTTCTAGGATAGATCCATCTTCAACAGCATCAGAGATTCTTACTAGCTCTTGGGGGACGACCCTGCCTGCGCCTAAATTCAGATGTCCGACTTCCGAATTCCCCATCTGACCATCTGGTAGTCCGACTGCCTTACCCGATGTATTAATCAACGTATTGGGATATGCAAATTGCAGACTAGTAAACACGGGAGTTTTAGCTGCGGCAATAGCATTTGCCTCTGTTGACTCTCGATGACCCCAGCCATCTAAGATAGCTAGCACCACTGGAGATACAGGCGCTTGAACCATAATTGTTACCCTATAATAATCACTGGCACATTGATAATAACATCGCCAACTGCTTTCGTTGACTGTATTTATCCCTAACTAACAATTATTGCCAGATTGCTAATTATTAGTTTTACTATTAGTTTGTACGGCATCTATGGGAATTAGAACTGTCGAGCTTTTGCTGTCTTTGAGCCAGAATCGCTTCTATTTCTGGTCTACCTGTCAGTTTCAACCGCCACTTTGCCCAAACACTGTAAATTTGATCGGCGATCGCTCCAAAAACAGGTATTTTAGTAATACTGTAGACCCAGCCTATGCCTAGCTCTTCGTAAACTCTTCTAAATACCTCTACATTTCTGATTACAGTGCCATCGGCTAAAACTCCATGAATTACACCCATCGCGGTGACAAAATCAACTCCCCCATTTGCTTGGGGATCGTAGTCTGGGCTGGCAATATCGACAAATTTTACAATGCCTCTACCTGCATCTTTCTTAGTCAGAAAATTTACTTCCCTAACGCACAAAGGACATTCGCCGTCATACAAGAGCTTGATTTTCCAATTTAGTTTAGCTGCTTGAGAATCGTCAGTTTCTTTAGTAACGGAAGTCATGATTAAAAGTTAGCTTGTTTAACCTTGTTTAATATTTTGTCTAATATTGGAGGAAAATGTCTGGGTTCAACTAAAAAAATCTGCTTTTGACTTAGAAGTCTGGGTTGATCCAGGATAATTAATCTGACTGGATCAAATTCGGGCTACGCTTCGGCTACGAACAATGGTTCTTGGTCTAGCAAATCGACGAGATGTTGTGGCGATCAAATATATACTCGCTGTAGTCAGCGATAGTGTCTACGCCCACATAGCCAAAAAACGCCTCCAAGGCAACCCAAACACCGACTTTAAAAACTAATTTCTTCCACCTAATGTTCATTACTTTCTGCGGTAGCTGAACTTTTATTTTGCTTCTGTTACTAAAGTTAACAATATATGTAACAAAATGCAACAGAAGTAGCAGACCAATCTCAAATATCTGCCGAGGGGTAAATAAAGTAAGAGATTGCTAGCTGTATTTACGAAATGAACCGATGGTTTATGCTGGTAATCAGTAATCAGTAATCAGTAATCAGTTTTGTTAGAGATATAGCGGTTATAGCCTACTGGTGCAAAAATAGAGCTTGCCCAGCGCCACCACCATTGAAAGTAAGAATAGGGATTGTTATTGGTAAAGTATTCTGGAGCAATCTGCTTGATTTTTGGTAGGTGTATCCACGGCACGCGAGGAAAGGTGTGGTGTTCGTCGTGATAGCCAGTATTAAAAAAGGGAATATTCGTCCAGCCATAGGTGGAGTATGTTTTCCCCTGATGATAGATATGGTGTTCGGCAATTGACTGTCCCCGAAAGGTTATGCCCCAGTTGCTTGCCATCAAGGTTAGACTCCAAAAGAGATATAGTGCTGCTTGGGGGGCGATCGCCAAATAGGCAAAGCTATAGAGAGAGAGTGTCGTGAAAATAAGTAGCAGATTAAATTTGTCAGAAATCACTGCCGATTTTACTTGGCGGAGATCGGGCTGCACCAATTTAGACAAAATTTGATCGGAGGCAATTATTCCTCCTGGCAGGATCTGAAGCAAACTCTCGAAAATACGCCAAGATTTATAGCTAGTAGCAAAAGCAGCTCGATTACGATCCCACAGCTCATGGTCATACTGATAATCATTGAGCTGAAGATGATGGGTTTTGCCATGTACGCTGATATAGGTCAAGGACTCGCCAAAGGAAAGAGAGCCACAGATAATTAACCACAGGGCAAACCGAGAGCCTAGCTTCGATTTAAAGATCGAATTGTGGGCAGCCTCATGAACAAAAACACCTAAAGAATGAAGGACAAACTGACCAACCAAAAAAGCGATCGCTCCTACTTCGTACCATGGTAAATCTTTGACACCCCAGGCGATACACCACTGCAAAGCAACCAAGAAAGCGATCGCCAAAATAGATGGAGGATACTCTCCAAAATACTGTTCTATTTCAGGATACTGCGCCAAGATCTGGCGACGGCGATCGTTGTGCCACTGGCTGTCTACTGACATGAGATGTAGGAGTAAATAAATAAATTATTGTTTGTCCTAATGCCGAAATCACAATTGGTCGCAAATCGACCTCTGAACTTTAACTATCAGCTTCAGGAGTAGCAGAGGAATCTGCTTGAACGTTACTTTCTGCTGCGGGACTATTAGGCGTGGCTTCTGAATCAGTGGGAGCTACCTTAGGAACCTCAGCGACAGGAACTTCAGCGACAGGGACTTCTGCCGTAGGCTCTTTGACATCAGGTTCAGCTGATTCTGACTGACTTTGGGA
>JBCBWB010000128.1:0-14651 GCA_039817275.1 Cyanobacteria bacterium J06648_1
ATCAAAGGGATTTTATTACCTACTTTATTTGCTAACGCCGCTGAACCCAAAGCCTTATCAGAGCGGTCTACGGTTTGATAGAGCCACATTGCCCGACGATATCCTTGAGACTTATCGTTGTACAGCCAGACAGCGCGATCGCCAATTTGCTGGATTAGCTCCTCGTCCGTTTCTCCTGTCACCTGCTTAATCGTATTGACAAAGCCAACGGTATTTGACCATTCTCCAGGGACAATCGAATCTAGGGAATGTAACATCATGGTCGTGATGTTTTTCTCAGGTAGATTATCTACCAGCTCAAAAATAGAATCACTCACTACTTGCTCCTTAAATATATATTTTTCTGAGAATTAGCTGGGACTATTTCAGTTTGGATAAACCACGAAGATCAAATTTACCCAGCCATTTAGCGCGATCTCCTGCATCAAAAGCAGCATCTTTGGAGCGAATTTTTACCTGATAGCGATCGCCCACGAGAATTGCCGTAGCTGTTTTTCCTTGATTGATAGCAGGATAACCGCTGATTTTTTCTATACTGTCTTGAAACTTGCTAGCGGAATTACTAGGACTATCCAAAATATCTGAAATTGACAAGACGGCGATTTCAGCCCCATCTTTTTTCAATTTAGCCTGAGCAAAGCCTTTTTTCTCTTGGGAATAGACGCGATCGTATTCACTGCTGCTGTCGGGGAAATAGCGATTAAAGGCACTACCCGATTGGGAACCATCAACTACAGCCGTAGCTCCCTTGCTGGTACTTTGCTGTTGAGCATCATCAAAAGGTGAAGGAGCCTGTTGGCTACAAGAAGTGAATAGGAGGCAGCTTGCTAGAATCAACGCTACCAGGGATTTACGTAAAGCGATCATAGTAAATTTGTTTGCCTATATTACTTAAATTTATTTTCGGACTTTATGCTTGAGATTAAAAATGAATTTATTAAATCTTTAATAAAAAGCAACTATGTTTATGTAATTTACTCTAGAGCATAGCTCGTTAGTTAGCCGAACTAAATAAAATAAAATTTAGCTTAAATATTATCCATAAGGTGAACGTTCAAGAGCAATACTACAGACATTTGGGATGAAAAGCGGTCGTAGAGGGTTTAATTACTTTCTCAGGCTATGGTTTAACTAGCCAAATATACCTGACTTAGTCTATAGCTAACCAGACAAATATATCTGTTAATAAGAACCCAGACATCTATCTTTAGTAGCATCCAAATTTTAAGAGAAATTAAGCAGAAGTTGGCACACTGACCAGTCGATCTTGATTGCTCAGACAAAGATCGAGAAATTATCGTCATAATTCGCGCAGAAAGTCTAATAAGATAGAATGTCTATCACAAAATACTGCCACTAGAAAAACCAGAAATTGCTATCATGCGCGATCGCGTAATTGCCTGGCTGCGGCAAAATGTCTCTGAACATCGTTTGCAGCACATCTTGGGGGTAGAGTCTACCTGTATCACTCTCGCCCGCTGTCACCAATTAAATGAGCAGCAGGCAGCTCAGGCTGGCTTAATGCATGACCTAGCTAAGTTTTTTCCGCCCAAAAAACTGCTTAAACTAGCCGCATCAGCCAGTCTTCCTGTTGATCGCATCTGTCAGGAGCATCCTCACTTGCTCCATGCAGACGTTGGGGCAGTAATAGCTCAACGAGAGTTTCAGATACAAGACCCCGAAATTCTAGCGGCAATTGCCAACCATACCCTGGGCGCACCTGAGATGAGTGAGCTTAGCTGCGTTGTTTTTGTGGCTGATGTTTTAGAGCCAAATCGTGGTGACAACGAAAAATTAGCCGCGATGCGCCTCGTAGCCCAAGAAAATCTTTACAAATGTGTACAGCAGACCAGTGATTATTCATTAGAATATCTATTAAGTAAGCATAAAATTATTCACCCTCGCACGGTTTTAACTCGAAATTGGGCTTTGGCTCAAGTTCAGCTAAAATCGGCAAAACCCCTCCTTAAAACTCGTAACAAATCCTAATAAAGCAACTACACCCAACTAAAAATCTGCATGAGTAAATCATTCGAACCGGCGATCGCTACTCAAAATCAATATGTGACCAAAACTACTGCTGATACTAGAGAATTAGCCCTCCAGATTATTGATGCTGCTGAAGACAAAAAAGCAGCAGATATAGTTCTGCTAAAAGTTAGTGATGTATCTTATCTGGCAGACTACTTTGTGATTGTCACGGGCTTTTCCCGAACCCAGCTAAATGCGATCGCCGAATCGATTGAAGAACGTTTGGAAGAGAAGTATAATCTTCATCCTGTCAGGGTTTCAGGCAAAAAAGAGGGCGGCTGGATCGTCCAAGATTATGCCGACGTAATTGTCCATAGCTTTCTTCCCGAAGAGAGAGAATATTATAATCTAGAGGCATTTTGGGGACACGCCGAGCGCCAAGAATTCTCCCAGCCTAATCAGCCTAGTTAATATCATTCTTGAGTATGAACAAATCTACAGTTAATTTTTGCCCAGTTCCCCTAGAGCAGCAGCCAATCTACGAATACGAGCAGCTTAAGGAATCCTGGTTATTTGATTGGGGCATGTTGGCAGTCGGGCAGTACAGCCGTAAAGTAGCCTGGGTAGCTTTCTGGAGCTTGTTTTTTGTCGTGCCTCTGGCGATGTCAATTTTTGCTCCTGCCAAAGAACCACTTCAGTTTGTCTTGTCTAGTTTGATCGGCATTGCTATCCTCACGGCTCTGTTCTTGTCCCGCATCTATTTGGGCTGGCACTATGTCAAGGACCGTCTCAAGCGCGATCGCATTTTCTACGAAGAGTCTGGCTGGTACGATGGACAAACGTGGCTCAAGCCCAGCACCATGCTTGATCGCGATCGTTTGGTCGTTAGTTATGAGATTGAGCCGATTCTGCAAAGACTGCATAAGACTTACGGTTTAATTGCGGGAATCATTGCTGGCTCGATTTTTGTCTGGTTGATCTTGGGCTGATAATTACCGAACTAGCAGTTTGAGTGGTTCGGTTGAGTCGGCAGGAGAATAGACAAGGTCAATCGGTCGTAGACTTTGATTAGATTAATCGACACCAGGCATATTAGAATACGGAACACTCATTACTTAATATTGCATGACTAGGGGAAAAAGAACCCAAACACCTTTACTTGAAGTACACTTGCTTCGCGAAGGCATCTTAGAATCTTCTCATCAGGTAGAAGCAACCGTCTGTGACAGCAAGGGCAGAGTTTTGCTAGCCGCTGGTAACTCAGAGACATCATCATTTATTCGCTCGGCTCTAAAACCTTTTCAAGCCTTGGCTGTAACCACGACAGGAACTCTCCAAAAATACGGTCTGAGCGATCGCGACCTAGCTATTATTTGTAGCTCTCACCAAGGAAAAATTGAGCATGCTCGACAGGCTTTTAATGTTCTCTGGCGTGCCGATGTCGATCCCTTAGCCCTCAAATGTCCGATTCCTGAAGGAGGCAATAATCGCCTACAGTACAACTGCTCGGGGAAGCATGCTGGAGTTTTAGCCGTGTGCCAAAATTTAGACCTGCCTTTGCACAATTACACTAAGCACTCTCATCCTGCACAGCAGCTAATTCTGAGCAAAATTGCCGATCTGCTCGGCATGCCTGGAGCAGAATTACTTTGCGCTCTAGACGACTGTGGTATGCCTACCTATCAAATGGAGCTGAAGCAGATGGCTTATCTCTATGCTCAATTGGCAGCAGGAACCAGCCTGGATTTAGAGCGAATCACTAGAGCCATGACGTACTATCCTCGCATGATTGGGGGTAATGGCGCATTCGATACTGAGCTAATGCGCCTGAGTGAAGGGGAACTAGTCAGTAAGTCTGGAGCTGAGGGCATTCAATGTATTGGTCGTGTTGGTGAAGGCATGGGTCTGGCGATTAAAGTCAAGGATGGAGCTAGGCGGGCAAAATATGCCACGGCAATTCATCTCCTACGGCAGATGGGCTGGATTACTCCTGCAATTGCGGAAATGCTCTCTGATACTTTTGTCCAGTTGAGCAGTTTTAAACGCCTAGAAGCAGTAGGTGAAATGTCAATTTTGTAATCAAAGAGCGAAGCCCTGGCTCTTAGCTTTTAGCTTTTAGCTTCCAAAGATTAGACGATCCAGAAGGCAATTCAAGAGTTTGCTCCGTTCTCGGAGATGAAGCTAGATCTTGCTCTAATATTTCCACCTGCAAATTAACCTTGATTAAATATGAGCCAGGATGATCGACGATCATCCTGGCAACTTCGGCATTAAGATCGGGTCTGGCTCCCGTCATGGGATTTCTTAAAACGCAACGATCCCATTCGTAGACTGCTTGAGGATCTAGATTGAGAATGTAGTATTTATCCATCGGTAAACCTTTGATTGAACTAACATTATACTAGCATTTTGTTGAAGAAAAAATCAACTAAATGCAGTATTGGACCTGAGCCAGCATATTCAGCGGCGAAGAAACATATCATAAAATTAACGGTAGTACCTGATTTGGGGAAAGGCAGGGCAATGGGAAAAATAAACAAACCGAGCTGGTGGCATGAGATAGCGATCGCTTTATGTAGTGCAGGGATGGTGGTTGCGCTTCATCCGAGTCAGGCAGTAGCTTCAGAGCGGATAATTTTTACCTACGGTGGTTTAACGCAGGCGGTTTCCCTAGAAGAACTTGAGACTTTTGCAGCCACAGGAGAAACCTCTCCTGCCCTGAAGACAGTGCTGAAATCTAGCAGGCAAAATCCCTTTCTGATTCGCTGGATTCTCAAGCAGGAGTTTCCTGCCAACACCAAATTTATTGCCGATCTGCTGAATGCAGCCCCAGGAGAATATGTTTTATCGCAGACGGGAAACGCAATCGGTACTAAAACAGAAGCAGCCAATGTCAAGGCTTTGCGTGGGGCATTAGTTGCCTCTGCCAGTGATAACAATTTAGTTTCTCTGATGGAAATTCTCGAAAATTATCCGACTCAAGATGTTTATGTCAACGGTAAGATCCTGATTAAGCTGCGTCAGAATGTTAGCCAGTTAGTCAAGGAGACGAGTCAGTATCTAAAAATCCCCTCAAGCTAACCGCAAGATTGAGTAAAACTTCACCTCAATTTAGAGAGAAATTCGCAAATCTGTACCATTACCGATACTTCTCTGGATAAAAGAGCCATAAGATAAGGACAGAGATAAGTAAAAATCTCAAGCCTGACTCAAGTTTATCAAAAAATTCTATGCTGACATATACAGAAGAATCGCTCAAAGCGAAAACGATCTCTGCTGAGGAAGAACTAAAAAAGCAGGAGCGAATGCGCGATGTTACCTTACTGTTGCAGCAAATTGTGGAAAGAGAAGAAGTAGCTTTAAAGCTAATTATTGATAGTCTGATTGATGTAGGTTCAATTAACTATGCCAATCACAAGCTGCATAATCCACCCTTAAACAAAATTATGAAGGTCTTGGTTGGCTACATCAAACCCGTAGCTAGAATGGCGGCACTATTTTGGCTCAAGCGCAATTTACCCGCTCTCTTGACTGCCTGGCTTGAAGGTAAAGTCTCGTTTGAACCAATTCCGATTAATGAAGAAGAAGCTTTGACTGGCGACTTGGAGACAGTTCCCGCAGGCAACGCTCCGACGCCTGATAACCCTGTGAGTACGCCCCCAACCCTGAACAGCTAGAGTTAGTTAGGCGAGAAGGAACATAAGCAAGCAAAAGCATTTAGATTTAATCAAGCAAATCTAAATTTTACAAATATCGACAGGAAGGCAAATTATAAAGGCGGTTCTACCTGGTTCGGATTCAAAAGTAATTGAGCCACGGTGACGATTTTCGATAATCCGCCTAACGTTATCTAAACCCAAGCCAGAGCCTTTGCCTACTGTTTTCGTCGTAAAAAACGGTTCAAAAATCCGTGACTGGATTTCGAGGGGGATACCCTCTCCCGAATCAATAATTTCGACTTTAATGCGATCGCCTTTATTAACGGTGACAATTTCTAGCTCTCCTGTTGCTGACATTGCCTGAATACTATTGTCTATTAGATTTGTCCAAACCTGATTCAATTCACTACCAAAAGCCAGTATCTTTGGTAGCTGGCGATCGTAAGTGCGCTTGACTTTGATTCCTTGCTTAAGCTTATGGGATAGAAGCTGTAAAGTATCTTCAATACCCTGATGTATATCGACCTGCTGTTTGGCACCACGATCCAAGTGAGAATAAGAGCGCATCGACTGGACTAATCCCGAAACCCGTTCCGCTCCCCGTAAGCCCGACTGAATCATGGTCATAACTTCAAACGATAAAGCCAGCCAGCGCAAACCCATATCTCTAAGTTCGGTCGGATCATCTCGCCAACGCCGCACTAGCTGATCCAAAATTTCGGGACGAACATTTCCTGCGGCTAGCGGTGTAGCCAGTTTCCAAGCCTCTGCTACTCCATAATTTTCTAGCCAGTTTTGTAGGTCATCTTCCAAATCCATCGTTGCCAGGGGATCGGTATGATTCTGCGCAATAAAATCGTACCCCTCGTCGCGGACTTTCAGCCATTGAGCAGTATGCGACTCATCTACATTGCGCTGCCCGTAAACCAAGTTCATCCGCTGTAGCTCTAACATAGCAGGACTAATATCCTTGAGCGATCGCACTACCGCGGCGGCAGGATTATTTAGTTCGTGAGCCAAACCTGCCGCTAAAGTTCCCAAAGCCGCCATTTTTTCCCTGTTTTGAATAAATGACTGTAAACCCATCACTCTTTTTTGAATTGTCCGAAAAACCATCCGCTCAAAGTCTCGACAACCGTGAACTAACTTGAGAAAATCGGCGGGATTGATTTCATGCACCTGACAATTACTCAAAGCGCTAAGAGTTACAGGAACTGGATCGTCCGTCATAATTTGGATTTCACCAAAAAAAGCAGGGGCATTATGCTGTCCAATAGGCATTTCCATTCCTTCACTAAATCTAGTAATGCCGATCTTCCCTGAAGTCAAAATAAAGAAGCTCTTGTGGAGATCTCCCTCTTTAACCAGAAATTCTCCCTGTTTTAACTCAAACTGGATAGCGCGATCGCAGACCCATTCCAGACGACTCGCTTCTAACTTTTGAAATAATTCTAATTGCAACAATTCTTCAGAACACAACATGGGCTATATATCTAGTTGAGCTTCCTTCAGATTCTAGATTATTCCCTGACTTTATCTACGCCTGTTCTCAAGATAATTCCTGACATAGCTGTCGGAAATGCTCTCCCCGTGCCTCAAAACTCAGATAGCGATCAAAGCTAGCACAGGCAGGAGAGAGTAAAACCACTTTTGCCTGATGCTTGAGTGCCAGAGGAATGCTACGAGCGACAGCGTTTTCCATCGTCTCAACTATTTCATAATTATGATAATTGCGATCGCCGAGCTTTTGTGCCAAGACAGGTGCGGCTTCGCCAATTAGCAAGACAAAAGCGGCATTGTGCTTGATACTCTCAATCCAGGCAGTCTCGTCTCCTGTTTTTCCTTTGCCCCCCGCAATCAAAATCGCTGGTGCTTCGACGGAGTTGAGACCCACTTCTGCTGCATCATAGTTGGTTGCTTTACTGTCGTTAATTAGCTTGACCCCTTGACGAGTGCAGATATATTCCAGACGGTGTTCGACTCCTGAAAAAGAGGTTATGGCTTGAGCGATCGCCTGTTTCTCAATTCCCGCTAGTTTGGCAGCGGCGATCGCCATCAGCAAATTCTGGAGATTATGTTCTCCTGGCATTTTAAATAAGGAGACAGGAGCAATAAGCTCTCCAAAAGCTACAATCCAGCCATCCTCTACATAGACTTCAACTTGATGGAGATTGCCCAAGTTATCTTTGCCCTTAATGCTTGTCCAAATCACATTAGAGCCAAGATCCAGACCTGCGGTTTGTAAAAAGCGATCGTCGCCATTGACAATTTTATGCTGGCAGCGACGCAGCAGCGAAGCTTTGATTTGGAAATAGTTGTCTAACGTATAGTGGCGACTGAGATGATCGGGAGTCAGGGTAGTAAAAATTCCGATTTGTGGTGCTAATTCTCGCGATGATTCAATTTGATAGCTGCTCAACTCCGCAACTACCCAGTCAAAATTGTCCTGAGAAGTCTCGAAACTTTGGAGCGCTAGCTCACAGGCGGCGTTTCCAATATTACCGCAGGCGGGAGCATTCAAACCCGCAGACTGAAAAATAGCGGCAATCAAAGCGGTTGTCGTTGTCTTACCGTTTGTTCCCGTGATGCCAACCCACGGAACATGCTTGAGATAACGCCAGGCAAGCTCAACTTCACCAATAGTTTCGATCTTTTTTTGCCGAGCTGTTTCTAGAGATTTAATGTCCCAGGGAACTCCTGGGCTGACCACGATCAAGTCGGGAATATCTTGAGCCAGAATATCACTGCTTAACTTAACTCGCACTCCTTCCTGTTCTAGCTGTTTGTGAGATGCCTGTAACTGCGGCGCGTTGGCTCTTGACGCTACCTGGGATTCGGTAGCAGAATCGATTAAGGTTACTTGCCAACCATCTTTGTTGAGTAGCCTGGCGGCAGCAATTCCCGATCTTCCCAATCCAATAATTTCAACCGTGGGCATAGACTCTGTAATGTAACAATTCCCATAGAATGTTAACTTATTTTTGCTGCTGCGGAATCAGATTTTACAATTGCCTTGACCAATCGGAGCGAGGCTTGTGCCAGCATTACCTGCTCCAGACTAAATCTCTGAACTAAAATCTCTGAACTAAAATCTAGCGATCTCCACTTTCTCGCCGTTATTGCCCTGCTGAATCCAAACAAAGCTTAATAAAAGTTAAGAATCGCCTTATAGTAAGAGAATATGTTGTCAACTAGTAAATCACCAATGTCCCGTTTTTTATCAATTGTTTGCAGTCTGGCGATCGCCTTATCGATCGGCTTCTATTCAACTCCTGCTTGGGCAGATACAGGTTTAATTGACGGTCATTTAGCCCCCTGTCCCAGCTCACCCAACTGCGTTATCAGCCAAGGCGGTGATGAAGAGCATAGTCTTGAACCCATTGCTTATCAAGGCGATCTCGCCACCGCCAAAGAGACTCTCTTAAAAGTATTATCTGTTGTTCCCCGCACGGAAATAGTTGAGCAAACAGATGATTATATTCACACTGAATCTACCAGCCGTATTTTCAAATTTGTCGATGATGCGGAATTTTATTTTCCTGAAGCTGAATCTGTAATTCAGGTTAGATCCGCTTCGAGAGTCGGTGAATCAGATTTGGGTGTCAACCGTCGAAGAATCGAGCAGATTCGCTTGGCAATGGAAGATTTGGGTGTTTAGTGATTACTAATTGCTGCAAGTTTATTAGACTGAAAAGGCATTTAACTGTCATACCAGTATGAAGACACCTCTGCCAAATAAACAGATCGCCAAACTTAGTAGGTTGCGTCAGCTTAGTAAACTATTGGACAATGCGATTTCTATTCCTGGAACCAAAATTAGTTTTGGTTTAGATCCGCTGATTGGTTTACTTCCTGGTGGTGGCGATACCCTGACAGGAGGCATCGCTGCATATATCGTGGTGGAAGCAGCGAGAATGGGCATTCCCCGCGATATTCTCTGGAAAATGGTCGGCAATATCTTAATCGATTCGTTTGCGGGTACTGTACCTGTGGTGGGGGATTTATTCGATCTGGGTTGGAAAGCCAACGTCAAAAATATTGAGCTGCTCGAACAGCATCTTGATGCCACCATATCGGGCAAGCCAAATTATCTATTTATGATTGGCTTAGTTGCTCTACTAGCTCTAATTGTCTTGGGATTTGCCGCGATCGCTTTCTTTTCCGTTACCTGGTTTTGGGGTTTAGTTTTTAGTTAATTTCAATCAACAATTTCAACCAGCTTTCACTCTGCTTTAACAAGTTTTATCGATACGTATTTTGCCCAACATGGATTTAACTGCCGCCTTACCCACTTTTATTGTCACTCTGCGAGAAGGATTTGAAGCCGCCCTAGTCGTTGGTATAGTTATGGCTTGTCTCAAAAAGGCGGAGCAAACGCAACTGTATTACTGGGTCTATTCAGGAGTAGCTGGGGGCATAATTGCCAGTGTGGGCATCGGTTTTCTGTTGACGGGAGCAATTTCGGGTGTAGAGACTGCTAGCGGAGTTTATGCCCCAGTAGTTAAACAGCTTTTAGAGGGTCTTTTTGGGCTAGTAGCGATCGCTATGTTGAGCTGGATGCTGCTTTGGATGACCAAACAGGCTAAATCCCTCAAGGGAGAAATTGAAGGCTCAATCACCTCGGCGATCGCAGATGATAATGCTGGTAGAGCCGTTTTTGTTTTGATCTTTATTGCAGTAGTCAGAGAAGGCTTTGAAACTGTGCTGTTTATCCTGGCAAAATTTCAGCAGGATTGGACTTTACCTGCTCTCGGTGCAGTGGCAGGTTTAACCTTGGCAACGGTGATGGGTATCGCCTTGTTTTCTCTGGGAGTGAGGATTAATATTCGTCTATTTTTTCAGGTGATGGGCATATTTCTGTTGCTGATTGTCGGCGGCTTGGTCATTGGTGCCCTCAAACACTTCGATGCGGCACTAGGCTTGATGTCTCAGCTTTCCCTTGCTAATTGGTGTGTCTCTAGCGAATCCTGTATTTTGGGGACTCAAATCTGGGACGGGACGCAAATCCTGCCCGATAAAGAGTTTCCTGGCATCATTTTCAAGGCTTTGTTTGGCTATCGACAAACTTTGTATCTCGGACAAATTGCAGCTTATTTGGGCTTTTTACTGGCGGTGGGCATTCCCTATTTTCAAAGTTTGGGTCTTAAGCTACCAGCTAGAAAACAGTCTGCTTCTTCTTAATTTACCTAGCTTTTCAAAGCAGGTCTAATGATATGATGTGCGGTTGAATATTTTAGATTAGGCGATCGCCGTGGCAAAACAGTTTAAATTATTTGAGGCTAAATCAGCCTATCGAGTCGAGCAGCCTAAGCAGGTAATGAGCCAGTCGGCATTGGTTAAGTGGAAACAGCGGATCTTTCTGGCTCAACAGCGAGCCTTAGCTACTAAGCCACCCCAGCAAACTAGTTTGTTTGACCCACCCAAAAGTCATTGCGATCACGAAGCGATTAATCCCTTTCAGCTCAAGCTTCATTCTTCTACCTTTTATCGTAGTAACGAGCATGGGGAAAAAATTTGTATTTATTTTATTATCGATAATGCTATGCCACTGCTGCTCTATGTGGGCGAAACGATGCAAACGGCTAAGCAAAGGTGGAATGGAGTTCACGATTGCCGCGACTATATTATGAACTACGTCGAGCTGCATCGAAAATACGAGCTGGAGGTCAAGATGTGTAGTGCATTTTGGTACGATACTCCAGAAAACAGAACAGCCAGGTTAAAGCTCGAACGGAAGTTGATCCTTCGCTGGCAGTCTCCCTTTAACAAAGAGAATTGGGCTAAATACGGTCAGCCTTTTGGCAAAATTTGAGTAGCCTAAATAAGTGAGTGGAGGAATTCAAACAGGCTAAAAGCTAGCTAAACAAGTTACCTCTGCTCATAAAGGTTTGCTCTAAAAATGTAAAAATAAATAAAGTGCATTAAATAAACTACTATGGCTGATCTCCCACACCTAAGCGGTAGCGATATTCGCGACAAGTTCTTAAAATTCTACGAAGCTAAACAGCACAAAATTCTACCCAGCGCCTCTTTAATCCCCGAAGATCCGACGGTAATGCTGACGATCGCGGGAATGCTGCCCTTTAAGCCTATTTTTCTCGGGCAGCGTCAAGCGCCACAGCCTCGTGCTACCACCTCGCAAAAGTGTATTCGTACTAACGATATCGAGAATGTCGGACGCACCGCCAGACATCATACTTTTTTTGAGATGTTGGGTAACTTTAGCTTTGGCGATTATTTTAAAGAAACGGCGATCGTCTGGGCGTGGGAGTTGTCAACTCAAGTATATGGTTTGCCCCCCGAAAGGATTGTCCCTAGCGTTTTTGAAGAAGATGACGAGGCGTTTGCTATTTGGCGGGATAAGATTGGTATCGCCGAAAATCGGATTATCCGCATGGGAGAAGCAGACAACTTTTGGAAGTCGGGCATAACTGGGCCTTGTGGCCCTTGTTCGGAGCTATATTACGACTTTCATCCCGAACTGGGAGATGAGCAGATCGATCTTGAAGACGACAGTAGATTTATCGAGTTTTATAACTTGGTATTTATGCAGTACAACCGCGATGGCTCAGGTAATCTAACCCCCCTCGAAAATAGAAATATTGATACGGGTCTGGGTTTAGAGAGGATGGCGCAGATTCTCCAGCAGGTGCCAAATAACTATGAAACGGATCTGATCCTGCCCATAATTACTACCGCCAGCGAGATTGCAGATCTTAAATATAGTGATGCTGATGAGTCTACTAAAACTTCGCTCAAGGTAATTGGCGACCATGTGCGGGCAGTAGTGCATATGATCGCCGACGGCATTATGGCTTCTAATACCGATCGCGGCTATATTTTACGTCGTCTGATTCGCCGAGTCGTACGTCACGGGCGACTGATTGGCATTGAAGGTAATTTTATTAATCGTGTTGCCGAAACGGCGATCGCTTTATCTGAGTCGGCTTATCCTAACGTGCGGGAGCGAGCAGACTATATTAAAAGTCAGCTAGAGCGAGAAGAAACCCAATTTCTCAAGACTTTGGCTAGAGGCGAGAAGTTACTGGCTGATATTATTGCTCGGGCGGCAAACTTAGGCGAGCAAAAGATATCTGGTCAAGATGCTTTTGAACTTTATGATACCTATGGTTTTCCTCTGGAGTTAACTCAAGAGGTAGCGGAGGAACACGGATTAACGGTTGATCTAGAGGGGTTTGAAGCGGCGATGGCGGAACAGAAAACCCGTTCCAAAGATTCTCATGAGGCGATCGATCTAACTACTCAAAATGCTCTAGGAGAAATTGTCACCAGCAATAGCGAAACTAGCTTTTTGGGTTACTCTCAACTGGCAACCCAGTCACAGATTATGGGTATTGTCGTCAACTCTACCGAAGCGGCGCATAATTCTGCTACTGGTAGTGCGGGAGAGCGAGTGCAAATTATCTTAGATCGTACCCCGTTTTATGGCGAGTCTGGGGGGCAAATTGGCGATCGCGGCTTTCTCTCTGGTGATGATGTTCTAATTCGCATTGATGATGTGCAGAAAGAGGGCAATATTTTTGTCCACCAGGGCAAAGTCGAGCGTGGCACAGTTAAGGTGGGAGATCTAGTCAAGGCGACGATTGATCGCGCCTGTCGTCGTCGAGTACAGGCAAACCATACTGCGACTCACTTACTACAGGCAGCATTAAAACAGGTGGTAGACGATTCGGTATCTCAGGCAGGTTCTTTGGTTAATTTTGATCGCTTGCGGTTTGATTTTAATTCCCCCCGCGCCCTAACTAGCGATGATGTCCAGCAGGTAGAAGACCTGGTAAATACCTGGATTGCCGAAGCGCATCAGGCAGATGTTAACGTCATGCCCATCACCGAGGCTAAAGCCAAAGGCGCAACCGCAATGTTTGGCGAGAAATATGGCGACGAAGTGAGAGTGATCGATTTTCCTGGCGTATCGATGGAGCTTTGTGGCGGAACCCATGTAGGCAATACGGCAGAGATTGGTGTGTTTAAAATTATCTCCGAAACAGGTATTTCCGCTGGAGTTAGAAGGATCGAAGCCGTGGCGGGGGCGGCGGTTTTAGATTACCTCAACGTGCGGGATAAGGTGGTCAAGGAATTGAGCAGCAGCTTCAAAGTTAAGCCCGAGGAAATTAGCGATCGCGTTGCCAGTCTTCAGCAAGAGCTAAAAATTACCCAAAAGGAATTAGAAGCCGCCAAACAGGAGCTTGCCCTAGCCAAATCCGACGGCTTGCTATCTCAGGCAGAAGCGATCGGTAACTATAAGATTTTGGTTGCCAATATGGGGGAAATGGATGCTAAATCCCTCCAGTCAGCCGCATCAAGACTACAGCAAAAGCTTGGTGAGGCGGCAGTAGTCGTTGCCTCTATTCCCTCCGAGGGTAAGGTAAGTTTGGTAGCAGCCTTTAGTGAGAGCGTAATTAAAGAGAAGCAACTCCAGGCAGGCAAATTCATCGGCGGCATTGCCAAGATCTGCGGTGGTGGCGGTGGTGGTAGACCAAATCTTGCCCAGGCTGGCGGTAGAGATGCGAGCAAGCTTGATGAAGCTTTAGCAACTGCTAAACAGCAGTTAGTCGCAGGATTAGGTTGAATTTACCAGGCTGTAGGAGGTAGATTATGGTCTACCTCTTCTTATCTACTAATCGAGTGTTAAATTTCGGCGATTGTAAAATGCGTTCTGGCTAACTAATTGCTGGAATAAGGTTTTATCTATCCCAAAATAGTCAATCTAATGTTAAAAAGGCTAGCTAACAGCAAGAGTAAACTTCTCCAACACTAGATTTACCAGCAGTCTCCCATGACCACAAATGCGATCGCCTTGGCACAGAAAATCAACTCAGAGTTTAAGAAACTTCAGGCTCAACAGCAGTTCGATCGGATTGCCAGCTTGATTGAAACTAGCCTAGAGATCCTGCCCCATCGCTATAATTTGCAGATTTTTGGCTATATTCCTGGTATTTTTCGCCAAATTGAAATTGAGAACTGTATCATTCAGCCTCACGATATTTATCTTGGTGAACC